>JAEPMY010000071.1 GCA_017643685.1 Sneathiella sp. | reverse complement strand
GGCAAGACGCTTACAGTCGCCGCCGGCTCCTTCCGCTAACTTGCCTGTAGCTCAGAAGGCCGTGGCATGATAACCATCAAGTTCCTAACACGGGAAATGGCCTCAATCTGGGGGGAAGGTCATGACGGACATCATACGGTTACAACAATTTCAAGCAAACGACGGGCAGAGGAGCATTAATGGCAGCCAAACCCCGGCACCCGTATTCTTCAATCGTCAGGAACTCAGTCTTATTCTCCAAATTTATGGTCAGATGGTCGCCAAATCAGAATGGCGTGATTACGCCATCGGCCAAACCAAAAACAGCGTCTCATTCGCTGTATTCCATCGCACCACTGAAAAGCCGCTCTACAAAATCTATAAAGAGCCTAAACTTGCGCATAAACAAGGGGCTTTTTGCATCATCGGACAAAATGGACGCATCTTGAAGCGGGGCAAAACTCTGGAACAGGTCCTGCGGCTTTTCGATAAAAAACGTTTTGAAACGGTCGATTAAGCGGCTGCCGCTTTCACCTGTTGATAAAGATGCAGATCCAATGCTGGTGCCTTTCGAAAGGCGACACGGGCCTCTAAAATTTTAAGGGCCTCTTTCATTTTATTTTGTCGGATCAAACTGTGGATCCACACCTGTTCGAACAGATCCCTTTGCGCATGACTCCCGCCAATAGACTGCATTTTTTCCCGTGCAGGCAATAACAACTCTTCTGCTCTTGCGTAATCTTCATTGGCAAAAGCAACAAAAGCATGAGAGGCCGGTGTGGCAACGTGCTCCCAGACCGCACGGGTCATTTTAGGAGCATCCATCTCCATCATTTCCATACCTGCCAAAAGATTATTCAGCTCTAGAGTCTTACCTCCTCGGGCAAGAGCGAAGACATACTGCATATCCAAAAACGGCTGATCCAAAACGAAAGACCGGTCAGCCACAAAGTTGGCGACATCTTCCCAGCGTCCTCCAACATCAGCACCAGCCATTTCCATGCGCCACAGCAGAGAAATGGCATTAATCTGATCCTGACTATAGGTTTTGTCCCGCCCCCAGACATGAGTGTCATAGATGCGGAGGGCCTCGTCAAACTCCTCTCGCTCCAAATGGAACAACGCCAAATGCCACCAATTGTGAGTATACATAAAGCTATTACAGTAATCCCACTCATTAGAGAGATCTCGCATCCACTGAATACCCTCTTCGTGGCGGCCTTGTGTCACCATCACATGAGCAGCGGCATGGTGGGCCCATGGCTCCGCACGTTGCATTTGTGTAGCGAGACGAGCCTCTTCTTCCGCTTTTTCAAGCTGGCTGGTCTGCTCTAGACCAAAGGCACGCATCCCATGAGCGAAGGCCGTCCCCTGATGAGCCTCCATTACTTGATCAGCGAGCCAGAGCATCCCCTCATCATCGCCGAGGTTAAAATAGTGGGTTTGGCCCATCTTCGCAGATAGAAGATCATTAGGGTAAAGCTTCGCGAGCTTCCGAAAGCAGCCAAGAGACTTTTCCAAATCTCCCTGACGTGATGACCACATGGCCTCCACCAGTAACTGCTCTCGTTCAGTCGCAGCGGGCGCAGCGGTGAGCGCCCGATTAAAATATGTATCCGCTATTTCCAGGCGATCAGGCGTTTCTAAAAACAGCCCAAGAATACCGCTTAGGGTCGCCGCTATTGCACAGTCAGGATCTTCATCCGACGCTTCGAAAATAACACCAAAATCAGTTCCATAGCCAACCAGGCTAGTGGTGAAGCGATTAATCGCATCAATGGTTTTGTCCGACTTGGTACTAACTTCGTTGTCGTAAAGATCCTTCATATTTTACGCCTCGTTGATCAAATCCAATGGATAAATAGGACGTCGTACATTTTTATAGTTGAGCAGATTATTATCTGAAGTCGTCACACCTTTACCATCAAGCGTCAGCGTTGCTTTCGCAAGGCTGGCAAACCCAGCCCGGTAATGAATACGGCTTTTCAGAACGATATACTTTTTATGTTCTGGCTGAATACCCATGGAGGTAAAGACCCCAACATCCCATGGCTCGTGATGGTTAGACACAATCACAATTTCCATTTTACCAGTATCCAAAACTGCGGACGGTCCCATAAAGACTTTCACGCCCGTATACATGGGGCCATGAACGGTCCATTCACCATTTGTCAGGACTTTCACAGTCCCTGTAATTTCAAGTGGCTCACCAACTTCGCCAATGGATGGCATATCTGTTTTGCCACCCAGTTTTAGCGTGATCTTGTTCCCCACACCCGCTTTTTGCATTTCCTGAACGGCAACAGGGTCCCAAACGGCTCCGACAGCAACATCTTCAAGGCCAGCTTCATGCAGAGCGCCAATGACGGTCATCACGTCTTGTGATGCGCCAGAGCCGCAGTTATCAGCGTGATCTAGTAAAATAACCGGCCCTTCTTCAATTGCCCGCGCTTCAGCAATTTTCTCGTCCAATGGCGCATGCTTATAGATGAAGTCTTCCCGGCGCTCCCATGCGGCTGCCAGAATACGATCGCGCACTTCATCTGCTTTCGCTTTGTCACCGTCCGTTACGATAATTACGGAGTTACCTGCATCTTTAATGTCGGCAAGGGCAAAGCCACCAAAAGCAGTAGCGGCAATAACACCATCTTCCTTCTCGGCCTCCCTACAGAGGCGGATCAACGTTGCCATAGGTTCATCATCTGTCCCCTGACAGAGTGTTTGGCTAATCAGCGGAATATTACCCCATGACATGACTGGGTCGATCTTACCATCCATAGCATCCAGAAGGGCCTGACCGATCTGATTACCCACTTCATACATATCCACATGAGGATAGGTTTTATATCCAATCAGCGTTGTACAGTTGCTCACCATTTTTTCTGTGAGGTTACAATGCAGATCAAGTGTCACCGCAATTGGCAAATCCGGATCAATTTCGCGGATACGCTCCAGCAGTGTCCCTTCGCCATCTGGGGTGACTTCGGACACCATAGCCCCGTGCAAGTCCAACATTGCTGCATCAACGCCATTCCGAACTTCGTCTAAAATAGCACCCGCGAGTTTTTCGTACGCCTCTTTAGTGACAAGACCAGATGGCATCGCCTCAGCGGCAACAGGAGTAACAATCTCAGCACCAATGGATTTAGCAAGCTCTATATAAGCCCCCATCGGCATTGCCGTGCCTTCATAAGCGGTGCGAGCATCTGCACCGAAATGCACACCCCAATCTTCATACCGCTTCCAATCCGCTGGGATCGGCGAGAAAGTGTTGGTCTCATGCTTCATCATTGCGATCAGAATGCGCATGGATATATCTACCCCTGTTAAATTACTTAGTTTGCTTTCAAACTATTTTATCATCTTCCCCTCATCTGCCAAGGAAAAATCAACCCTTGAAAAACTGCATAAAAAAAGCCCGGCTCATGGCCGGGCTTTTCTCAATCTGACGCTACGTCAATTTGTTCTATTCGCGATTACCAAGCAAGCTTAGCAGCATCATGAACAGGTTCAGGAAGTTCAAGTACATG
Organism: Sneathiella sp.; assembly: GCA_017643685.1. Lineage (GTDB taxonomy): Bacteria > Pseudomonadota > Alphaproteobacteria > Sneathiellales > Sneathiellaceae > Sneathiella. The sequence continues at coordinate 13,376 of JAEPMY010000071.1, read as the reverse complement.
GATACGGCACCCATAATTGCACCTTTTTCCAAAACCTCATCGCTGTGGCCGTGGTAAAATTCTGACTTAATCCGCTGTGTATCAAACGCAGTCAGCCCAGTGAAAATAATCACGCCCAGGATGCTCACAACGAAATGCAACATGCTGGAGGCCAAGAAAATATTCACAACAGAAGCGATTACGATACCAATCAAGCCCATTACCATGAAGGAGCCAACACCAGTGAGATCACGTTTTGTCGTGTAACCATACAGGCTTGCCGCGCCAAATGTCGCTGCCGTGATAAAGAACACCCGGACAACACTTTCAGCGGTATAAACCTGGAAAATGTAAGAGATGGAGACACCAAACGTGGCCACCATAATCCAATACAGAACCTTAGTTGTGCTTGCACTGGCACGAGACATTGCCAACAACAGGCCCAACGGAGCCAGCATCACAACCCACTGCAGCGGTGTTCCAAAAACAGCATTGAACACAACAGGTGTGTTTGCTGTAAATGCTGCTGCCAAACCACTCAGCGCCAATCCTGACGCCATGTAGTTGTAAACTTTCAGCATGTGGCTGCGCAGGCCTTCATCCAAGGCGGCCTGATCCATAGCCCTTGCATTCGTATTCATACGTGAATATTCGGTCGCCATAAATCCAAATCCCTATAACTGGTTATTTTTCCCTCAATATTGGGAACAGGATACCCTATTTCAAGGTATTTCGAAAATTATTCTGCACGCAGTATGGGCGCAGCCTTTTCCCCCAGAGCTTTCCATGATCCGTATAACCCAAACAGGATAGTAACACCAACGCTAATCGCGACGGTTGCCAAAACTGTTAGCGGCAAATTAGTCCATTTTGCTTCCAAAACTTCGGTGATCACAAAGTAGGCCGCGATCCATCCCCCGGCCGAAGCGATCACCGACGTAACCAACCCCAATAGCGCATACTCGGTCAGGAAAATCTTAAAGATATCCCCGCGTGTTGCGCCCAGAACTTTCAAGATCACGCTATCATAAACCCGTTTTCTATGCCCTGCAGCAAAAGCACCAGCCAACACAAGAATGCCAGACACCAACGTCACGGAGGCTGTTGCCGTCACAGATGATGAAAGCTGCTCCAGAATTTTAGAAACTGTTTGCAGCGCTTCCTTCATGCGAACCACAGAGATATTCGGGAAGTTGGAAGTCACCACCCGAAAGAGTTCAGTTTCTGCTTCATCAGTGGCTTTAGCGGTCGCCAGCATACTATGTGGCGCACCCGCAAGGGCATTGTGATCAAAGACAATAACAAAGTTAATGGCAAGACTGCTCCAATCCACCTTCCGAAGATTAGCGATCTCCGCCTCAATCTCACGCCCCATGACATTGATCGTCAGCGTATCACCAATACCAATTCCCATCCCCTTGGCTGCATCATCTGAGATGCTGATAAGGGGTTTTCCTTGGTAATCTTCTGGCCACCACTCACCTTCAACAACTACAGCATTTACAGGAATCTCTTGGGAATAGGTGAGCCCCCGATCCCCGCGAAGTACCCATTTCACATCTGAAGAAACGGTCACTTCGCTCGCTGGAATGCCCTTAACTTTAACAATCCGACCACGAAGATTAGGAACATGATTGACGTCGCTCACCCCGTCTATGCGGGAGGTCGTTCCCTTGAACTCGTCTATTTGGCTATTTTGAATATCAATGAAGAAAAAGGCGGGCGCATTTTCAGGCAACTGATCCTGAACCTGTTCCCGTAAATTCCCTTCAATTAATGCTACCGTCACAAATAGCGTGAGCCCCAGCCCCATGGAGAGAACCACACTTGCCGTCGCAGCACCCGGCCGGTAAAGATTTGCAACCGCGAGCCGCAACGTTGGAATACGAGAACGCGGTGCGGATTTTGCAATTTTCTGAACGGCTTTCCCCACAAGATACAGAACCGCAAACATACCAATCGCCGCCAAAATAAAGGCGATGGCAAAGAATTTCTCGGTCACGGTGACAATCGCAAGGCCAACCAGCAACACAAATGTCACGGCTGAAACAAACATGAAGAACGGCTTGGGACGATGATGGGTCGCAGAAAACTCCCGAAATAGAGACGCAGCTGGTGTCTCACGAGCGGCTGCTAACGGCCATACCGCAAACAAGGTAGCTGTGAGTAACCCAAAGGCTGCCGCCAAAATCATCGGTCCTGCCTGAAACGTAATCACCGCGGGAACAGGCAATGCCTGCGCAAGGAATTGAGACGCCACATAGGCGCCACCATACCCAAGACTCAAACCGATGGCTGATCCAACAAGTGCAAGTGCCATGACTTGAAAATAATGGATCCGGAAAATAAGCTGACTACTTGCCCCTAGACATTTCAAGGTCGCAATGGTTTCAATTTTACCGTCCAGATAAGCCCGGACAGCATTACCAACGCCAACCCCGCCAACAACTAGCGCCGTTAGCCCCACAAGGGTCAGGAACATGGCAACACGATCCACAAACCGTTTAATACCCGGCGCCCCATTCGTAGAATCCGTTATTCGCCATCCCGCGTCCGGCTGATCCGCGGTTGCGCCATCCCGGAACTGATCAGTCGTAATGCCATCCTTCAGATCCAGCCGATAATGATAGCGAAGCAAAGATCCCGGCTGAACCAAGCCCGTTTCCATTAACGCCGCATTCGAGATAATCACACGCGGGCCCAAGGCCATACCTTGGCTGGCTTTATCGGGTTCTTTTCCAACGATTCCGCGAACTTCAATGGGCAATGTCCCAATGGTGACACGAGCCCCAATAGAGATATCCAACCGGTCGAGCAAAACCTGCTCCACTAATGCGCCAAAGTAAGCACCTGATTTGGCAGTTATCGCAGCGACATCAGCCACCTGCCCATCCAGAAGGGTTAGCTCACCTGTCAACGGATATAACCCGTCCACAGCTTTAAGTTCGCCCAAAATTCGCTGATCTGTCTTTGGTGCATGAACCATCGCGCGCAAAATATGTATGCGGCTCACATCGCCCTGACTCTCCAGCCAAGCATATTCCGCTTCCGATGCTGACCGGGATGTCAGGCGCACATCCACATCGCCGCCTAGAATAACCCTTCCATTTGCACGAAGGCCTTCATTAATAGAGCTGGAAAGTGTTCCAACCCCGGCGATAGCAGCTACACCCAAGATCAGGCACGCTATAAAGATGCGAAAGCCTTTAAGGCCGCCCCGCATCTCCCGCCGCGCATATTTTATTGCAAGGCTCAGGCTTTCTGATTGTTGCGCGCTCAAGATGCTTGCCCTTCCATCACTTTTTCGGATTTTTTGGAAGGGGTATCAGAGACAATCTGCCCATCTTCTATACGAATAGTCCGGTCACATTTTTCAGCAAGCCGCTCATCATGAGTAATGAGAACCATAGTCGTCTCATGGCTTTCTTGCAGATCAAACATCTGTTTCACAATCAATTCACCTGTGGTGCCATCAAGATTGCCTGTTGGTTCATCTGCCAGAAGGATATGAGGCTCGCTCACCACAGCACGGGCAAGCGCTACCCGCTGCTGCTCCCCGCCAGAAAGCTGCGTTGGATAATGACCACCCCGTTTACCGAGCCCGACAGCGGCCAATTTCTCCGCGGCCACCTCAAACGCATCACTCCGCCCAGCAAGTTCAAGCGGAATGGCAACATTTTCAAGTGCTGTCATGGTGGGCACCAGATGGAATGACTGAAAAACGATCCCGATATGATCTCGCCTGAAAGCGGAAAGCTGATCCTCGCTCATCCCATTTAGATCTTCACCGCACAGCGTCACATCACCATCTGTTGGCTTTTCAAGACCTGCCATGATGGACATTAATGTGGACTTACCCGATCCTGACGGACCAACAATGCCGACGGTCTGACCGGTTTGGACAGACAGATCAATACCACGCAGGATATTGACAGGCCCCGCATCTGACTTAAGTGTAAGGTGAATATTTTTGAGGGATATGATAGGCGGGTTCAATTTTCTTCCAATGCGTTTAAAAAATCCAACATCTAAGGCATATGGCGAAAGTCGTGTGACTTTCAACATTTTCGCGCTTTTTGTACTGCTTTTTATATGCTTTACGGCAACAGCACAGGCGGAGATCAAAAAAATCGTCGCGTTTGGGGATAGTTTAACAGCTGGATACGGCTTGCCGCAAAAAGACGCCTTTCCTGTTCAATTGGAAGCCGCCTTAAAAAACAAAGGCTTTGATGTCAAAATCGAAAATGCCGGCGTATCTGGTGACACGTCAACAGGCGGATTGCAGCGCTTGGATTGGGCCATTGCAAATGGCGCGGATGCTGTCATTCTGGAACTGGGCGCCAATGATGCCCTCCGTGGGATTGAACCCGGCATTACTAAGCAAAATCTGGATCAAATCATCGTGAAACTAAAAGCAAAAGACATCCCTGTCTTTCTAACGGGTATGCGGGCACCGCCTAATATGGGCGCAGCATATGCAGGGGAATTTGACGGCCTTTTCCCAGAGCTTGCTGAAAAACACGAAGTCGCCTTCTATCCCTTCTTTTTAGAGGGCGTTGCAGCTATGCCTGAGCTCAATCAGGAAGATACAATCCACCCCAACCGCGAAGGGGTTGCGCTAATTGTGGAAAATATGCTTCCCTCTCTTATCGAGTTCCTAGAGAACCCGAACTAAATTATGGGACATTTCTGAACCAATAATCAGGACATTGAGAGTATGAAATATCGTAAACTAGGCCGCACTGGTCTGGACGTAAGTGTTATTTGTCTCGGCACCATGACTTGGGGCGAACAAAATACCGAAGCAGAAGCCCATGAGCAGATGGACTACGCCCTTGATCAGGGGGTAAACTTCTTCGATACAGCAGAGTTATATCCTGTCCCTCCAAAGGCAGAAACCCAAGGCCGAACTGAAGACTATATCGGCACTTGGTTTAAAGCGCGCGGAAACCGTGAGAAAGTCATTCTGGCGACAAAAGCAGTGGGCCCCTCTGACGCGACTTATTTCCGTGATAATGGCGAAACAGCAAAAATGACTGCGGCTCACCTTAATGAAGCCGTCGATAAAAGCCTAAAACGCCTACAGACAGATTATATCGACCTTTACCAGCTTCACTGGCCAGAACGGTCTACAAACTTCTTTGGCAAACTAGGATACCAGCATCAGGCCGATGAAGAAACTACACCACTGCAGGAAACCTTGGAAGCGTTGAGCGATCTTGTGAAAGCTGGTAAAATTCGCCATGTCGGCCTCTCTAACGAGAGCGCATGGGGCACAATGAAATATCTGGAGCTATCAGAAAAGCTCGGTTTGCCACGCATGGCATCCGTCCAGAACCCATACAGCCTCCTAAACCGCTCCTACGAAGTTGGGTTGGCAGAAGTTTCCGTTCGTGAAGATTGCGGATTGCTGGCCTACTCGCCACTAGGTATGGGTATGCTAAGCGGCAAGTATCTTGGCGGCAAAATGCCTGAAGGTTCCCGCTTCTCCCTGTTTGATCGTTTCAAACGCTACAACACAGAAGTTGCCTATCAGATTACCGAGAAATATGTAGCTCTTGCAAACAAGCATGGTTTGGACCCGGCCCAAATGGCGCTGGCCTTTGTGAATGATCGTCCATTTGTGACCGCTAATATCATTGGCGCCACGACTATGGAGCAATTGAAATCAAATATTGGCAGTATTGACATTGAACTGTCAGATGACATCCTTAACTCCATAGAGGATATTCATAACGAACATCCCTACCCCTGTCCGTAAGGAGAGAACCCATGCGCCTATTTGTTGCAATCGACCTACCTGAGGAACTGAAGCAACGAATTGGCGCGCTGCAGGGCGGCCTTCCAGATGCACATTGGAGCCGCCCAGACCTCGCTCATATAACCTTGAGTTTTCTGGGGGAGGTTTCCGAAGCGGATATGATGGATTTAGGGGTTGCTCTGGGCAAAATCATATCCCCGGAATTTACACTAAAACTAGATGGGGTTGGTGTTTTCGGAAATGCCAAAAGACCTAGAATTTTATGGGCAGGGGCCGAACACTCTCCTGCCCTTTTTCATTTACAGCAGAAAGTCGCGAATGTGGCGGCAAAACAAGGGCTAAAGCTGGATGAACGCCGGTTTAAGCCTCACGTTACTCTCGCGCGTGTTCACAACACTCCGTATGAACGGGTTCGCCAATTTCTATCGGACCATGCGCTGTTTAAATCGGAGACGTTCCCCGTAAACCACTTCATCCTCTACTCAAGTCAGCTTGGTCACGGCGGCCCGCATTACGAAGAAGAGTTTATCTTTGACCTCACCCCCATCGCGGATGAGGTCATCAGCACCTGATTTAGAACCCAAGATTTGTCCGCCACCATGTGGGCAGTGCAAACGAACCTGTATGCAGATCAGGGTTATAGTGGCGCCCGGTATGAGACTTCACCGGTTTGGAGTAATTATGTCCGTCCCGACTATAGAGGAAAAATCCAAACTCAGCCGCTGGATATAGCTGTACAATTGAGCGATAGCCTGAAACATGTGGCAGTAATTTTTTATTCTGCATGATGCTGACAAGATTTTGATCTTTATCACCGCAAAGTTCCTGCAAAAAATACGCCCGCTCTTTACCCACGAAGATACTGTCGCTATCCAAAACAACACCACGATCTGTAATGCAGTTCGAGAAATTCTCACAGAACTCTTCTGTAAAAACAGTAGAAGATGGTCCAACCGGCTCAGACAAATCCAGAATAATCAGATCAAACTTATCGCCGCGCTCACGGGCTCTCCGCATATAATCTGCAGCATCACCGATAATTAGCTCTGCTCGCGGATCATTATAATCACCATTAATGCCCAGATATTCCTTTGACAGCTCCACAACCCGTTGGTCGATCTCAACCATCACGGCGCGGGTAACAAAATCATGCAGCAACACCTCACGTAGGATGCCGCCATCTCCGCCCCCGACAATCAGAACGCTGACATCGTCCCAATCACGCCCCAGAAGTGGCACATGCACCGCCATCTCGTGATACATATATTCATCAGCTTCCGACGCCTGAACCAAGCCATCAAGGGTCAGGACACGGCCAAATGTCTCATGCTCGAAAATCTCGATTTTTTGATAAGTACTCTGCTCTTCATGCAGCTTTTTCATATCCAGCGCATGGGTAAAGGCAACACCTTCTGTTTCCTCATGCCACCAATTGCGGCTCAATTCACTTACCTTAGTCATGTTTCATCTCATTCAAAATATGGTCCAGCAACCCCTCGGCCGCTGGCTTTAGCATATCAAACACAGTTTCATAATCTGACAGATCCCCATAATAAGGGTCAGGCACCTCTTCGTTGGGGCGACCTGCAAAAGCCATCATCATCGCTAGCTGTGCCCGTCCCGCATCAGGACGCATCCGCTTTAAATTTCTGTAATTGCTGTTATCCATGGCGAGGATAAAATCAAATTCCTGAAAGTCTTCCGACATCACCTGACGAGCCCGAAGGTCTGACATTTCATACCCATATTGACGCCCAACCAGCTGAGCACGTTCATCCGGTGGGTTCCCAACGTGCCAAGCACCTGTTCCGGCGCTATCCGTCTGGATTATGCTTGAGTGTCCTCTCTCTGCGACCAGTGCACGAAACACGGCTTCCGCAGAAGGAGAACGACAGATATTTCCAAGACAGACAAATAAAACCCGCATCTGACACTTCCCTCTTTGCAGCGGCTTTCAAAAATGCGCCACTGGAAATCAGCCATTCAAGCGCACATATACCGCTAAGAAGCAAAAAGAGTAAGGGAAAATGCGGGAAAAATTAACAAGAGACGATATTCAGAAACAGCTTAGTTCACTGGATGGCTGGCACCTAATGGCAGAGCGGGATGCCATTCAGAAATCATTCCAGTTTAAAAGCTTCAACGCTGCATTTGGATTTATGAGCCGCGTAGCCTTGAAAGCCGAGCAAATGAACCATCATCCTGAATGGTTCAACGTCTATAATAAAGTGGATATCACCCTTGCTACCCATGATGTGGGCGGGGTTAGCGAACTGGATTTAAAGCTTGCCGCTTTTATGGAAAAGGCGAGTGCCGGCTAACCGACACTCACAGAGATATATCTCTTATTTTGGTGCCATACGGATTGCGCCGTCAAGGCGGATCACTTCTCCGTTCAGCATCTGATTTTCAACGATATGCTGCGCCAATGCGGCATATTCAGATGGATCACCCAAGCGGCTTGGGAACGGAACAGAAGCACCAAGACTGTCCTGAACTTCCTGCGGCAAACCCAACAGAAGAGGCGTCTTAAACAGGCCAGGTGCAATTGTCATGATGCGAACGCCAACATTTGCAAGGTCACGGGCAATCGGCAAAGTCATACCAACGATACCGCCTTTTGATGCGGAATAAGCTGCCTGACCAATCTGACCATCATATGCAGCAACAGATGCTGTATTGATACAAACGCCACGCTCACCGCTTTCCATTGGCTCAAGTGCTGCCATGTCGTTAGATGCCCGGCGGATACAATTGAATGTACCGATCAGGTTCACATTAATTACCTGCTGGAATTTATCCAGTGGGTGCATGCCTTTGCTGGAAACTGTTTTTGCAGCTGGCCCAATACCCGCGCAATTCACCAGAATACGTGCTGCACCATGGGCATCACGGGCTTTATCAAACGCCGCCTCGACTGAAGCGTCATCGGCAACATTTACAACACATGCCACACCGCCAATTTCGTTGGCCATTGCGTTGGCAGCCTCTTCATTCATATCGAAAATCGCAACTTTTGCGCCTGCTGCTGCGAGGGCGCGGGCGGTTGCTGCTCCAAGACCCGACGCACCACCGGTAACAATGGCAGCCTTACCACTGATATCCATGCTTCTTCTCCCATATTCTAACAAACGTTATGTTTAGATAACTTCTGAATACACGCTGCCCCGGCAAAAGGGAAGTCTTCCGTTGTAATTTATGACCATTCGCAGCATATAAAGGGCATGAGTATCGAAAATGAAGACATGTCACAATTTGACGAAGACAAAATGCAAGCAGATAAACGGCTTGTCATGCGGGAGTTTGGTCAAAAACTAAAAAGCAGTGTCGGAAAAATACCCTTTGCAGATGACGTGACCGCTGCCTTTTATTGTGCCATGGACAGCAAAACCCCCGCGTCAGTAAAAGCTATTCTGTTTGGGGCCCTCGCCTATTTCATCATGCCAGCTGATGTAGTTCCCGATTTCATCGTGGGCCTTGGTTTTACGGATGATGCAAGCGTGATCGCCGCCGCAATTGCGGCTGTTAAATCCAATATCAACGAAAGCCATCGGGAAAAAGCACGTTCTTTCCTCAACAAAGACGTTTAAGCAGAAGCGACCTTTTTCTCTGCTTTTTTGAGCTTCGCTTCCCGCTGCATGATGTAGAGGCTAGAGACCACAATCACACAGGCCCCAAGTACCATTCCCCATGTCGGGATTTCACCAAATGCGAAATACGCCAAGATGGCCGAGAAGATAAGCCGTGTGTAATCATACGGCATGACCGCCGTCGCCTCCCCAACGCTGATTGCACGGATCACGCAGTAGTTCCCGCAAGTTCCCGCCGCAGCCGTTAGCCCAAGCAGAAAAAGCTGCATCCAGGTTGGATCTTGCCAAACAAAATACGCCGGAACTGCCGCCACCAAACTGCCGATCAGGCCGAAATAGAACATAATCGTTGTAGGCTCTTCCGTTGCACTGAGCTTCTTAATGAAAACAGATACACAAGCGACCATTAAAGCCCCAAACAGCCCAATCGCGGTAGCAAAGCCAATTGTTGCAGAGGCTTGCACCATGATCAGAACGCCCAGAAACCCAACCGCTGTTGCTGTCCAACGACGCCAGCGCACCATCTCCCCCAAAAAGAGAACCGCAAGAACGATCACAAAAAGCGGACGGGTAAATGTCAGGGCGACAGAATCCGCAAGGGGCATGTTAGTTAGCGTGTACATCACGCTCAGCATGCCTGTAATCCCGAACAGAGAGCGGGCAACATGCATTGGAAAACGAGAGGTCCGAAGCGTGAAAACACCCTTCTTCAACACAAAAGGAATAACAAAAATGAAACCATAGAAGGCACGGATAAAGCCAATTTGAAAACTATCCAGTCCGGTTTCCCCTACATATTTCACCCCAAGGCTCATGAAAGAGAAAACAACACAAGCCACCAGCATCCAAAGTGCCCCCTGCAAATTTGCAGGCAGATCAATGAGTTTACTAGATAAGGCTTCACGCCCAGATTTGAGAGACATCAATCAGCCTGCCGCGGTGTGGAGGAGGCTAATTTCTGACTCTTCTGACCAACCTTTGCCTCTCGCATCGCGATATAAACGGAGGAGCCGAAGATAATCGCCGCCCCAAACCAAACATAGACATCGGGCGTTTGTGCAAAGAACAAAAATCCAATCACAGCGGAGAATATCAACCGTGAGAAATCAAACGGCATCACATAAGTCGCATCCGCCAGCGCGTAAGCACGTGTAAAAAACAGATGCCCGAGAGTCGCACAAATACCCATCGCCGCGACAATCAGCAACTGATACCAACTTGGGTTTTCCCAAAAATAAAGCGCCGGAATAAAAGACATAGGCAAAATCAGGATTTGTGTCCAAGCGACAATCGCCGGCGTGCTTTCAGTGCGGGAAAGCATTTTAACGCAGGTGATCGAGCTAGCCATGGTTGCCGCTGAGAAAACCGCAGCATAGGCGCCGGGGCTCATTTCAATAGCTCCTGGACGCAAAATAATCATGGCACCGGCGAAACCAATAATCACGGCTGCCCACCGACGAATACCGACGACCTCTTTCAAGACAACGATGGCAAGGAGAGTTCCAAAAATTGGCGCCGTAAAGTTCAAGGAAACAGCCTCTGCGAGCGGAATAGCTGTCACGGCGAAGAACCAGCTGACCATCGAAATAAAACCAAACAGGCTTCTAACGACAAACAACCCGGGACGCTTTGTCGCCAATACCCGTGGGCCACTTTTGATCAGCCAAGGTAACAAAACAGCAAGCCCAGCTACATTGCGCAGGAACACAATTTCAAAAACATGCATGCCACTTTCGGATAATTCGCGGATAAATCCAGCAAGGGCGGCTAAGAAAAAGCAGCCTAAAATCATCAGAAGGGCAGCCTGAATGGCAACCGGCATTTGCGCGAGAGGGTTGGGAATAGATTTTGGAACCGACATTCCAGCAATTTAGTTCGCATGCTGATAAATGGAAAGGCAATTATTTGCAACCGTGCCCTGCATTTTTTGCGGACACTAAAAAAGGGGCAGAAACCTGCCCCTTTTCTAAGAAGTTATTCTTTTATGGCGTTACTCGACCAAAGTCGCTTCCGTCATCGCCCGAACCTCTTCCATCGTGATCTCTGGCGCAAGCTCGACGACTTTCAAACCGCCTTCAACCACATCAAAAACACCAAGGTTAGTGATAATCCGATCAACAACTTTGATACCTGTCAGCGGCAAAGTACATTTCTTCAAAACTTTGGTTTCACCAGCTTTGTTCGCGTGGTCCATGATAATGACAACGCGTTTCACGCCTGCGACCAGATCCATAGCACCGCCCATGCCTTTAACCAGCTTACCGGGGATCATCCAGTTTGCCAGATCTCCCTCTTCAGAGACTTCCATTGCCCCAAGAATAGACAAGGCAATGTGACCACCGCGGATCATCGCAAAGCTTTCAGCAGAGTCAAAATAGCTTGTCCGGTCGAGCTCGGTAATTGTCTGTTTACCGGCATTGATCAGGTCAGCGTCAATTTCATCTTCTGTTGGGAAAGGTCCCATGCCCAGCATGCCATTTTCTGACTGCAGGGTCACATCAACACCTTCCGGAATGTAGTTGGATACCAGCGTTGGAATACCAATACCAAGGTTCACATAGGTGCCGTCTTCCAGTTCCTGTGCTGCGCGGGCAGCCATCTGATTACGATCCCAAGACATAATCTATCTCCTTCTCTCAGGCTTCCCGAATGGTGCGTTTTTCAATGCGCTTCTCATGCTCGCCCTTCAGAACGCGCTGCACATAAACACTTGGTGTGTGGATATTGTCCGGATCCAATGACCCAACCTCAACCATCTCCTCAACCTCTGCCACGGTGACTTTACCGCATGTGGCAGCTAGTGGGTTAAAGTTGCGAGAGGTTTTGCGGTAAACAAGGTTTCCGTGATTGTCACCTTTCCAGGCTTTTACAATGGCAAGATCAGCGACGATCCCACGCTCCAACACGTAACGCTCGCCGTCGAAGACTTTCTCTTCTTTGCCTTCTGCAATCAAGGTTCCCACACCTGTTTTAGTGTAGAAGCCAGGAATACCAGCGCCGCCAGCGCGCATACGCTCTGCCAGTGTTCCTTGCGGATTAAATTCAAGCTCCAGCTCACCAGAGAGATATTGGCGCATAAATTCGGCATTTTCCCCTACATATGAGGAAACCATCTTCTTTACCTGCTTGGTCTGCAGAAGAACGCCAAGACCGAAATCATCCACACCAGCATTGTTGGAATAAATGGTCAGATCTTTAACCCCGGAATCACGAATGGCCGTGATGAGATTTTCTGGGATACCGCACAGCCCAAAACCACCGGCGGCAATGGTCATGCCATCAAAAAGCAATCCTTCCAGTGCTTCGGCTGCGCCCGAATAAACTTTGTTTGCCATAAAATATGACTCCTGCCTTATCTTGTCGTTACGCGATGTCAAAGGCCCCTGTTAAAGAACCTTTCGGGTTGTCAAATTGTCCCCTTTGGCTGACCCGACAGACTTGATTTTCGGCCGGATCATAACGGCATTAGGGCTTTATTGAAAATGAAATTCTTACAAACGCTAATTTGACCCTACGTTTCGGGCCATGCCGCTTATTTCGAACCAGCATCCTTCTTCAACCATAGAATATTCCAGCTATTCAGCAGGTTAAAAACGCCACCTGCTATTTGCCGAAAATCACCCCAATTCATCCCAAGCTCTTGTTGAATATCTGAAAACGTCCAGTTTCCATCCATCAAGGCCACAACTTCAGAAGTGCGATCAGGAAGGGGGAAACTGACTTTTTCGCCATCAAAAGACACGTCGAAGCTTTGACGCCCCTTAAACGCTTGCGATAACTGCTGCGGAGAATTTCCATCTTTCAGCACGGGGATCATCTCAGGTCCCAATTTCGCTGTATTGGTAGCGCATCCCGATTTTTGGGCGTAGAAAATATGTACCTTTTGACTGCCACTCATATTCTCAGCAAGTGCTGCCTGTTCAGAGAGACTTAGTTTCTTGGCTCTCTTGATCAGTTCCGGGTCTTTTAAATAAGTAACCGGATTGTATTTCACCGGCTCAATGAAAGTCACCAGTTCCAAATCCGCCTCGGTCAGAAATTCAATG
>JAEPMY010000101.1 GCA_017643685.1 Sneathiella sp. | reverse complement strand
ATCGCGATTTGTATATGCTGCCAGGTAAGCTGAAGAAAAATAGTAATTTTGGCGCCCTTCAAGCAAGTGTCGAAGAGGTCCTATCAGGGCTAAAGTCGTATCTAAACGATATCCAGCCCCTGTCAAACGCGGCGGAGTAAGTCCTGCCAGAATTGGCATGGCCTTTGCGTATTCATTAGCAGAACCACCATAGAGGATGACAGGAGCTGCAGAATGCGCACCGTTAAGACCATTATGTTTGCCGCCCTATTTTTGGGCTTTTACAATTCGGCAGCGGCAGCCAATTTTCCAGGTGGCGGCGCGAAACACCTTGAAACCTGCCGCCTTGCGACAGAAAAAGTGGAAACGGAACTGCGTCTGCCCAAAAGGCTATTGAATGCAATCTCGCTAACGGAAACGGGCAGGTGGCATAAAGAGCGGAAGGAAAAAATTGCCTGGCCCTGGACCGTTTATGCCGAGGGGCGCGGACGATATCTACCAACAAAAGCAGCGGCAATTACAGAAGTAAACAAGCTGAAAGCCAAAGGCGTTCAGAACATCGACGTTGGCTGCATGCAGGTTAATTTATATTGGCATCCTGAAGCGTTTGACAATCTGGAGGACGCCTTCACCCCGCTGATAAACGCCCGTTACGCAGGGCGCCTGTTAAAGAAGCATCAGACAGAAAGCCGTTCATGGAATGTGGCAATTGCTCATTATCATTCTCAAACCAAGAAATACTATGTGCCCTACCGCAAGAAAGTAATGCGCATCTGGCAGGAGGAGCGAAATAAAGATACAGCCGCCCGCATGGCGAAAGCAAAAGCGCTGTATCTAAAGCGCAAAGAAGAAATACGAAAAAAGCAGGAAGAGTTTAAAGCTCGTCGCCTCGCTGCCAAAAAATCTGAGGAGACGAGCTGAGATTGATTAAGCAGCAACATAACGGGCCTTTCTGACCTCCGCCGCGACTGATACCGCGATGCCGATGCCGATTACAAATGCCCCGCCCCATGTGATAAGGCTGTAACGCTCGCCCAAGAAGATGGTCGCCATCAGCAAGCCGACGGCGGCAGCCACATATCCGACTTGACTCAATAAAACCGGGCCTGAGAGTTTCTGTAATCTGAAGAAAAGCGGGAATGTCAAACCACCGACGATAAGCTGTATCAAAGCCGGGGCTGGCACGTCAAACACAGCTGAGAAACTCCCCTGATAGGGCACGAAACCGACCAAAACCACATACATACCAAGGGCAGCTAAGTGACTCCAAAAGGCGAGGTTATCCGCACTTACCCCTTCAGGCCAATCCATGGTCCGATACACATTTCCAAAGGCGAGCGATAGCGGAACCGCGAGTGCCCCTAAAATCCAGAAAATAGAGGCAACTTCTGCATTCTGGCTTCTGGATAGACTGACAATCGCCGCCCCTAGCAACCCAAATAAAATACCAACGACGCCCAAAAATGTGGGAGCTTTTAACCGCGCCATCAACGAGATCCCGAGAGTAAAAACAGGGGATAAAGCGAACATCAAGCCGCTAAAGCCCGAACCAACATAGGGAATAACCGTAAAAAGGAGGATGTTTGGAATGACGAACGAAATAAGTGCCGATAGAAACACATACCGAACAGTTTTACCTCGCGGCAATTCAAGACGCCCTCGCATGAGCAGCATTGGAAGAACCACTAAACAAACGCCAAGCGATATAAGCCCAGCCCAGACGAGGGGCGGCACTGCCGCCTCACTCGCCAATTTCCCAAGAGGGAAGTTAAATCCGATGAGCGTCCCCCCCAACAGTAGAAGCGCAATAGGACTTTCCAAAAATCTAGTCATTTGGAAACACTCCCCGAAACGCTATTTCCCGGATAGCTTTGCGGGGAGATGGCGTTTCCGCGGCTTTCTGTTCCTCTGACAAAGCCTCATCTGAAACCCGGCGGCCCACGGCAATCGCCATTTCAATCTTATACCGCTCAGGAACTTTCAATTTATTTCGAATGGCCTCTGGCTCCACGCCAGCTATACCATGAGCGTGATATCCAAGACTTGTTGCCTGCAAAGCAAGCTGCACCCACGCACTACCAGAATCAAGGCTATTACATTTCGCAGGCATATCCGGGCGATCTTTTCCGTCACCTGGCATAATCCTGTCCGAAACCAAAATAAAGATGGCAGAGGATATCTGCGCCCAACCTCGGTTAAACGGGTTCAAACATTCTAACAACGTTTGCCAATTAGCATCGCCGCGCAGGGCGTAAATGAAACGCCATGGCTGAATATTATATGCAGACGGCGCCCAGCGCGCGGCTTCCAGCATGCTCCCAATGTGGTTCTCTGGGATCGGAGTTCCATCAAAGACACGCGGTGACCAGCGGGATGTGAAAATCGGATCTGTTTCAAATTCAGTGTGACGTACGGCATTCATAATTGCAGCCCTTTACATTTGCCCAAAAAGCACTATTCATCATGGTGTATTCCGACATCATATATTTTGATGTCAAATGTTTCGACATCAAACTAAGTAGAGATTTTGAGAGAAACGGTCAAGGCAGGTAGCGCAAAAATGCGACAACAATCACAAAGTTTGAAAACTTCTCCAAGCGATGAAGTGGTGAAACAATGGCAACAGGCGCGGCCAGATTTAGACCCCCGTCCTATGGCTGTCTGCGGTGATATCTGGCGGATTGGAGACCTTCTGAAGCAAGGTGTGCTCGCAAACCTGAAACCTCACAAGCTGGATTTCCCACAGTTTGATGTTCTAATGACACTGCGGCGCCAACCCGAAGCGAAGCACCTTTCCCCGTCGGAGCTGGCGGGGGAAATGATGTTATCCGCATCTGCGATGACCAATCGCCTTGATCGGCTGGAAGCGCGTGGTTTCATCCAACGGGTCTCTGATCCATCAGACCGGCGCAGTCAGAAGATCGCTCTGACAAAAGAGGGATTTGATATTATTGACAGTTTAGTAAGTTCCCACCTGTCTACAGAAGAGGGCATGCTTGCGCCGCTCTCCCAAGAGGAGAGAGAGCAACTGCGAGGATTAATAAGCAAATTATTGGCTGGATTTTAGGAAGCTCGCTCCCATTGTTGCAAGGCTTCTTTCCGCGGAAGCCCCCAACGATATCCATGTAGCTTTCCGTCAGTGCCGATAACCCGATGGCAGGGAACGATCAAGGAGACGGGATTTGTTGCACAAGCACGCCCAACAGCACGCGACGCCTTGCTGTTCCCCATATCTGCAGCAATATCCTGATAGGTTCGAATTTGTCCCGGCGCAATTTTGAGAAGCTCCTGCCAAACGCGGCGCTGAAAAGCGGTGCCATACATATCAAGGGGGAGATTAGGCGCTTCCCTCCGATCACTTTCCAGGAATTTGAGAATAACCGATACCCATTCTTCCAGTTCCCCAATCTCCTGCCCGATATCCGCTTTTGGGAACTCTTCCCGCAATTCATCAATTAAAGCCTGATCTTCATCGCCAAAGTATATGGCACAGATCCCTTGATGAGTTCCGGCGGCGAGCATCCGCCCCAAGAAGCAATCGACAATTACATAGGCGATCTCTGCCCCTTTGCCCCCTTTTGCGTAGGAGGCAGGCGACATCCCCATTGCATCAGAAGCTCGCTCATAAACACGGCTAAGCGATCCATAACCGGAGCCATAGGCCGCGCTCGCAATATCCTCTCCCTCTTTCAAGCGAGATTTAAAAGACTTATTTCGCAAAAGTTCGAAATAGTCCATCGGACCAATCTTCAAATGCTTCCGAAATGTTCTGGAGAGATGATCGCTGCTACAAGAGAGCTTAACCGCAATCTCTTTAAGAGTAAGTTTTTGCCCTTCATTTTCCTGAACGGCTTTTTCCATTTCACCAATGGCTGCGGTAATCAGCTGAAAGTGCTCTGCCCCTTCCATTTGGTCAGGCTGACATTTGCGGCACGGACGAAACCCCTGTTTAAGCGCCGCTTCAAGCGTATCAAAGAAGCGCATGTTTTCGGGACGGGCGTGGCGGGAAATGCAGGAAGGTTTGCAACACACACCCGTTGTGATCACCCCATAAATAAAGCTGCCATCATAACTCTTGTCACGATTTAAAACGGCTCTGAGCTTTGTATCTTTGATCATTTGTCAGGTCCTCTTTGATACGACAATGATCATCTAACAGGAGCGATATTTCAATTATATCCGAAAACCGATCTTCAATTCATAGAAAGACGTCAAGCCGCTGTTTCTTCCGTTTTAGGATCTTTCTCATCTTCATCATCCTTATCTTTGTTCTTTTTTCGAATGATGATATCTCCGTTTTCTAGGATTTCAGGCGCTTCATATTGCGGGATTGCGTCTACAAACAACTTCAGCGCATCCATGAGACGGGTAAGCCCTTCAACGGCCACTTCGCCAGCGCCTTTATCATCTGCAGCGAGGGATGGATTAATCTGCCCCATCATCAGCAGAGCGGCCAAGGCTGGGGCAAGAACGCGTTTCTTCATGGAGAATCTCCGATAGCAAAGATGTATTTGATATTCAGATATATATGGATTTTGTCTTTTTCGTGATAAAAGCAATCAAACGTACAATGAAAAAACCTTTCATGCAGGCATCCTCCACTTCGATTTAGTTGCTGTTATAGACTGGTCTGCGGCCAGCAAGTTTTTGGCCATTCGAAACCAGTTGGGAGAGAAGAAGGTTGGATTTTAGGGCTTGAGCAACTGGGCCTTTGATAGCAGCTCTGAGCGCTGCAAAGAGAAGTCACTGTTCACCCACTCCTCCTCCAACTGCTTCAATATTTGACCAACCTTTGGACCCGTGGGCACGCCAAGAGTCAATAAATCGCGACCTTTTACGTCGAAGGCTGGCACATTCCATTCAGAAAGATAACCCAGGTATTGATCCCCAACTTGCTCATTTTCTGTTTTAAAGATCAGACATTGCGCACGAACAACAGATACGCCACGCCTGTATGCCAGACGTTTTAACTCCCTCTCTGATAAATCAGCATCGATCTCAGAACTGCACAGCTTTTCCAAAAATGTCTGGCTTTGTACAGATAGCCGCAGATATTGAGATAACTGCCGCGCCCATTCGGCATCTGCCCCGAAAAGGGTCACCAGCCGGAGTAAGGGATCAGAGCTCCATGACAAAATCTTTCTGAAACGATCCGGATATATCTTTCCGGGCAGCAACGCTTTCCTAACGCCGTAATGCTCCATCAACAGAATACTTTGATATGGATCCGGGACGGAAAAGAGAGACTTGGTCTCCATCGTTATCCGCTCAAGCGACAATTCAGACAAATGCAATCGTGCTTTTTTACAGGCATCTAATGCCTCACGATCTGGCTCTCCGTGACCATACCGCGCAAAGAAGCGAAAAAACCGTAATATGCGCAAATAATCTTCTGAAATCCTCTCCTCAGGCTCACCAATGAAGCGAACAATCCCAGCCTTTAAGTCTTCTACTCCTCCAAAATAATCATAGAGGCGACCATTACTGTCCATAGAAAGCGCGTTGAAGGTGAAATCTCTGCGGGCGGCATCTTCTCTAAAATCTTTAGTAAAAGCGACAGTGGCTCGGCGTCCATGTGTTTCAATATCGAGGCGCAACGTCGTTACTTCGAATTTTCGCGTCCCCATCACGGCCGTAATGGTCCCATGATCAAGTCCGGTTGGGATGACCTTAAAGCCCGCAGCTTGTAAAAGTTCCATAACCGAACCGGGGTGCAGATCTGTGCAAACATCAAGATCTTCGCTAACTTTGCCAAAGAACGCATCTCGAACGCAGCCGCCTACAAAACGCGCCTCCCCACCAGCGGAATGAACAGCTTCAAATAAGGTAAGGCTCTCCGGATATGTGAGCCATTCGGGGGGATTTGCAGCAATATCAATAAGAGCAGCACGCGGCATACGCTATTTTTTATCTGGTGTTGGGATTACTTCAGAATCAATGATACGTCCATTTTCGTATCGCGGCGGGATGTATTGCCCCTCTGCGGTCCGTTCAGTAAATGCCCACAAAGCAATAAAACTGAAGCTCATCAGGATAAGGCCAATCAATGTCAATATGGCCACGGTTTTCCCGGCCCATGTTTTTTCACCACCTGCACGACGCACGTAATAGAGGTAAATTGCATAGACCACAAAGGGCAGAAGCAATGGGATTAGATGTACGAGGAAACTTCTAATCATGTGCGGTGTACCCTCTCCGATAAATCTTTAATCATACCTGCAGTCGCGCCCCAAATGTAATAATCATTATAGGGCATAGCGTACCAAAAACGCTCAATCCCGTTGTGGAACCCACTATGCTTCTGATGGTTAGTACGATCCAGCAAGAACTGCAATGGAACCTCAAAAATTTCAGCAACCTCCCCCTCTTCCGGGGTGAGATTGAAATCTGGTTCCACAAAGCCAACGACGGGAACCACCGAATAGTGGGTCACGGTGACGTAAGTGCTCAGCGTGCCTACAGCCTCTACCAAGGATGGATCAAGTCCAATTTCTTCCTCGCTCTCACGAAGGGCAGTTTGAATAACAGACCCATCCTCGTCCTCAGCCCGGCCACCAGGGAAACTGATTTGGCCAGCATGCTTTTTCAAATGGCTTGCCCGGCGGGTTAGAATAACCGATGGCTCTTCGTTTCTAAGAACGATCGGCACCAAAACAGCCGCAGGTTTAAAGCTGGTGACATTACCCGGAAAGCTGGCTGGATTAAGGTCATGATCTCCTTTACCCCCTTTGGTGATCTCCGTCGGGTGGATGTCAGGAAAGGGATCTAGCACATCTTCAAAAAAAGATTTCAGCCCCACGCGATCATTCGTCAAAAAGTTCATTTACCGTTCCGAAATCAAAAAACTCACCACTGCTCCACACGCCAAATTTGGTCGCACCGTCCACTTCTTCTTCAACGGCTAGATTAATCAAATCATAGAATACGGCTCGATTAATCAGCGCTTCAAGGTTCGCTCTAACAGTTACGTATGGAGCGGGCTCGCGGTTTTCTTCATCCACAGCAAGTCTGATCGGATGTTTTTTATCCGCCACCACGTAATCATCCACATGAGTTCGGAAACTGATGACCTGATCCTTCCCCTCCCCCTCGACGAACATCTCGACAGCAACAAAAGGGGCATCCTCCACCGTGATCCCAATTTTCTCAACAGGGGTCACAAGATAGTATTTTCCATCATCGTCATACCGAATGACACTGGAAAACAATTTCACCAGTCGTTTGCGGCCGATGGGCGACCCTAGATAAAACCAGGTCCCGTCCCTGGCAATTTTCATATCTAAATCACCACAGAAATCAGGGTTCCATAGATGGACGGGCGGATGTTTTTTATCTTTAATCTGCTGAATGATTGCATTTAGCCCATCCGTAGATGCAGAACTTGTCATATTTTAGCCTTATCCTACCTTAATCTGTTACTATATTTACTACTGATAGGCTGATTTTCAAAAGGAACTTGCCCACAGATGGAAAACTTGAGCAGCCCAGAACATAAAATACTACAACAGGTCGAGGAACTCGGCGAGAAACTTGAACGGCTTCAGGATGAAATTCGAGGTCAGGTATTTGGTCAGGATGACGTCATTCAGAAAACCATCATCACCCTGTTGGCCGGTGGACATGCGTTACTGATCGGGGTTCCCGGGCTTGCCAAAACACGCCTTGCCAGAACCCTAGGCACTGTTATGGGGCTACACGAGAAAAGGGTGCAGTTCACACCTGATTTGATGCCTGCTGATATTCTCGGCTCTGAAATTCTGGAGAAAGACACCGATGGGCGACAGCATTTCCGATTTGTAAAAGGCCCTATTTTCAGCCAGCTTTTGATGGCCGATGAAATTAACCGCGCCAGCCCTCGCACTCAGTCAGCTCTGCTGCAAGCCATGCAGGAAAAACACGTAACCATCGCGGGCAAGCAATATGATCTTCCGCTCCCATTCCATGTGCTTGCAACCCAAAATCCTATCGAGCAAGAAGGAACCTACCCTCTCCCTGAAGCACAGCTCGACCGTTTCTTGATGCGCATCCATATCAGTTACCCGGATATGGAGACGGAAAAACGGATTTTGCTTGAAACAACAGGGAATACAGAACCTGAGTTGAAAGCTGTCTTAAGCGCCGAAGAATTAATGAAGGCACAACAATTGGTTAGAGATGTGCCCGTTAGCGATCAGGTCATTGAAGCTATATTAAAACTGGTTCATAGCGCCCGACCTGAGAGTAGTGAGAACCCGCTGGTGCAGGAATATGTCAGTTGGGGTCCAGGACCGCGTGCCAGCCAGGCCCTTATTTTGGCGGCTAGGGCCCGCGCGTTACTGCAAGGGCGTTTCAGTCCCTCAATTGATGATATTATTTACCTAGCGCCCTCCATCCTGAGTCACCGTATGGCAATCAGTTATCACGCCCGCGCTGAAGATGTAACTTTGGAAGGTGTTATTCAGTCTCTTCTTGCACCCTTAAGGTAGAGTATGGCAGTCCCGCGTGGTCCTTTAGATACCCTATTTCAGAAGCGGGCGGCGGCAGAAGCCCTAACTGAAGGACTGCCAGCTTTGACGCTGGCGGCGGATAGACTTGCGCGCCAAATGATGGGCGGGCCTCATGGGCGACGGCGCTCCGGTAGTGGTCGCGATTTTTGGCAATTCCGTCCGTATGAAAGCGGAGATGAGACACAGCAGATCGACTGGCGACAATCGGCAAAACGACCAACCCCGCATATCCGGCAAACCGAACAGGAGGCAAGTGATGCACTTTACTTCTGGCTGGACCAACGGGCGGGAATGTCTTACCGCTCTCATCCATCTCTTTCAACCAAGAAAGATTATGCAACCGTTTTGCTGCTTGCCCTCGCGATCCTACTAGATCAAGGGGAAGAAGATTTCACCTTGATTGGGAGTCATTTGAAAATCGCCCATGGTCAGTTGCAGCTCAACAGGTTTGCAGACGCGCTGACATCTGGGGCAACAGAAAGCCCATTTTCCGCGCTTTCTAATCGCGACTTCCCTCGCGGGCATGTGCTTATTGCCAGCGATTTTCTAATGGATGAAGAATTTCTGGAACAATTGATGGAGCGGTTTGCCCCTCTTGGTCGTAGAGGCGTCCTTCTGCATCTTGCAGATCCTGCAGAAATTGACCTTCCCTTTGAGGGGCGGGCTCAGTTCTCTGATATGAGTGGACACTTATCCGTCACCATTGGTCGCGTTGCCTCGGTCAGGGAGCAATATCAAGCTCGCTTTCAAGAACATCGAGCTAAGTTGAGGGCAATAGCAGAAAGGCTTGGCTGGTCTTATCTCTTTGCTGCAACGAATACACCACAGTCTCAAATTTTAAGTAAGCTTAGCCAGTTGATAGGAGAGAGTCGATGATGCCCCTACTCTCTTCTCTCAGTTTTAGCGCGCCGTGGGTATTATTGGCATTTATCACTTTGCCCATTCTCTACTGGTTTTTAAAAGTTATTCCCCCAAAGCCGAGACACATCCAATTTCCAGCAATCCGCCTGCTCCTTTCCTTACAAAATCAGGAGCAAAGTTCTCGCTCTATCCCTTGGTGGCTTTTAGCTCTGCGCCTCACTCTTGCAGCATTGATTATTTTTACGCTAGCAGGCCCGCGCCTCAACGCGGGCACCGCAAACACCCGCAGCGGCCCCATGGTTATTCTTGTAGATAACAATTGGCAGATCGCGCCGTACTGGAACGATGTCCAAACCAGACTATCGTACCTAATTGAAGAGGCAAAAAAAGCAGATCGCCTTGTTGCGCTGATCCCACTCGCCGAGCCGAAAAGCGACGAGCGAAATACGGCCAACCCTCAACTGCCCGCTACGACTGCGACTACCGCCAGCACAATAATACCACGCGCGGTTCCTCTTGATAGATCGTCAATCTCAACAGTGATAACTGAGCTCGAAAGTCTCGATAGCCCTGAATTTTTCTGGATTTCGTCTGGCATTGAAATCACTGAGCAATCTTCAACCACAATTGAGATGATTGAAGAAATTGAAACACTTGGCCCCTTGACCATCTACCAGACCGCCGAGAATTCAGGTCCTCATCTCATCAGGCCCCCTAAGCAGCTAAATGGTCAATTCTCTGTTCCACTCTCTCGGGAGGTCGGCAGTAACGTTGCTGAAGGGGTCCTGATCGGAAAAGGAGCAGACGGGAACATCCTGTTTCGCAAACCATATTTGTTTGAAGCCGGGAAAAGTAACCTGCAATTGGAGATTAACCTCCCGGTCCAACTCACCAATCAACTGGAACGCCTAGAGATTGAAAATGCCGCTAGCGCTGCGTCTATTTATCTATTGGATAATCGTTGGCGCCGTCCAGAGATTGGGCTGGTTACGCCGAGCAATGCCACCGCAGGCCATATGTTACTGGATGAACGGCATTATATTGAGAAGGCGCTGCTCCCCAATTTTACAGTTAAAAAAGGCGAACTACAGAACCTTCTAAAGGAAAACGTCTCCTTTATCGCGTTACCGGATACGGGGCGTCTTCCCTCAAGCACCAAATCAGAACTGATAGAGTGGGTTGAAAACGGTGGCACCCTAATCCGGTTTGCAGGGCCACAACTGGCGGCCGCCCGAACTGATCTGACACCTGTTCAGCTTCGCGTTGGAAACCGAAACCTAGATGGTAGTATCTCGTGGACCAATCCAGCGCGACTTGGCCCAATGCCCTCAGGCAGTCCCTTCGCAGCCCTTGAAATGCCAAATGATATCGTTGTTCGCAAACAGGTGTTAGCGATACCTTCACCTGATTTGAATGAGAAAACATGGGCACGGCTTAATGACGGAACACCCCTTGTTACGGCAGATCAGATGGCTGCCGGCAATATCATTTTGTTTCATACCACTGCTTCAACTGCGTGGTCCAATCTCGCATTAAGCGGCCTGTTTGTAGAAATGCTCCGAGAAATCGGCGCGCAAATTGATACACCAAACAGCAGCCTAGAGCGCGAAGCCATTCTGCCCCCAATCGCATTGCTTGATGGACGAGGCTCTCCGCTCTCAGGGAGTTATAGCCAATACCCACTTTCTATTTCAGCAAGCGACCCGCCAATGATTACGGGTGACCATCCTGCCGGATATTATGGAGATGCGAAAAACCGATATGGTTTAAATGTGGGCGCTCTTGCTCCCGATTTCGAAAGGCTGGATTTCTCAACGCTAAATGCTGAGCTGCTGCCTTTGAAAGTATTTCAGGAGATAAATCTGCGCCCCGCACTACTAACCTTGCTATTTGCGCTACTTGTGCTCGACCTGATTGCAATGATCTTTTTACAGGGAAAACCGATTTCCTTCGCCTCTCTAAAACGTGGCGGACAACCCTTAATGCTTTTAACTGCCATATTTATGGCATCAACGTTGTTTGGGGCAGATATCAATGCCGAAGAGAGCGAGGATCGCATTCTCGCCGCCACCCTTCAGACCCGTCTTGCCTACATCACTACGGGAGATCAAGGGGTCGACAAACTTACCAAAGCAGGTATGGAGGGAATTAGCCAACTTGTCAACCAACGCACTTCTGTCGAGGTTGGTGAGCCAATGGGCATTGATCTGGAAGAACACGAGTTGTTGTTCTACCCCTTTGTATATTGGCCAATAACATCAGAATTTCCGGATCTGAGCGACCAATCGGTCCGTAAAGTACGTCATTATATGGCGAACGGCGGCACACTGCTTATTGACACTCGCAACCAAATCAAGAAAAGCCGATATGGGGGCAGTCTCTCAAACAGCCCCGAAAATCAACGCCTTCAAAGCCTGATGTCCAGATTGGACATTCCCCGCCTGACGCCTGTCCCAGTGGATCATGTCCTAACTCGCGCCTTTTATTTAATGCAGGCTTTTCCGGGTCGTTATGCAGACGGAGAGGTTTGGATTTCTGACACATCAGATATGCTCGGAAACGATGGGGTGAGCCCTATCTTAATTGGCAGCAATGACTGGGCTGCAGCATGGGCTATAAACGAGACTGGTAGACCCATTGTCGCCGTCACACCGGGAGGCGCCAGACAACGGGAGTTAGCCAGACGATTTGGCATTAATATGGTGATGTATACGCTGACCGGCAGTTACAAGTCCGATCAGGTCCATATCCCCGCCATCCTAGAGAGGCTGGGTCAATAATGACGTATGAGGCAGTTACATCGCTCAATTTTGCGCCGTACCTTCCGTGGATGATGATGGCCATCATTGCCGGAATTTCCGGGCTTATTATGCTGATAGCGTGGATATCCGGAATTAAAGGGTTGGTGGTAAGGGGCAGTCTATTTGTATTGATTGGATTACTTCTGACTAATCCCACGCTGCAACAGGAAAAGCGTGAGCCACTAAAAGACGTCGCGTTGGTTATCATTGACGAAACAGATAGCCAAAAAATTGGAAACCGCTTGTTTCAAACCCGTGAAACAGCGGAAGACCTTTCCAAAAAACTCGCGGCGACATCCAATATGGATATCCAAATCAGAACGGTCACAAGCCCTGTCGTTGGTGATCCAAATGATGATGCCGGAACGTTGATTTTCAGCGCTTGGCGGGAAGCCCTCAAAAATATTGATAAAAACCGCCTGGCCGCGACTTTTGTCATCACAGATGGCCAAATCCATGACATGCCCAATCCCAATGACCCGACATTAGTGGGCAGCGGTCCGATTCACTTCGCCATATCAGGAGATCGCAACGCAACAGATCGGGTCCTAGAAATAATCTCCCCGCCTTCATTTGCCATTGTCGGCAAACCATTCACGCTCCGCTTCAAGGTCTCAGAAAATCCAGAAGCAGTCGATGAGACGCCGGCTGTTATTGTAAGCGCTGAGTTGGAAGGGGAAGTGGTCCGGCAAATGGCTGT
>JAEPMY010000107.1 GCA_017643685.1 Sneathiella sp. | reverse complement strand
GGTGTCGGCCTGTTCTGATCCAATGAGGGTCATGCACGCGCCAATGATGATCAGCGCCGTTCCAACCAACTGCAATTTATGAGGGATATCGCGAAACCACATCCAGCCCAACAGCATGGTAATGGCGGGCAGAACCCCGTTCATAAAAACCCCGCCATGAGCGGCGGGAGCAAGCTTAAAAGCCCCGAAAATAATAAGGATATAGAGGATACCTGCGGCCTGCGATGTCACCAGCATCTTTTTTAGTGTCAGCCCGCGCCAAGCCCGGAAATACATCAGGAAAGGGAAGGCAATCAGGGATGAGACCCCAAACCGCAATACCGCGCTGTCATAAATGGTGAGCGGAGAGGTTGCCCCGCTTCGGGTTGCGACGATCCAGCCGGACCAGATGCAAACAACAAAAGAGGCGGCACAGAAGCCGAGTAACCGTTGGGTAGGGGTGGATTCAGTCATAAAATGCAAGCCCGCATAATGCAGCGGATAAGAGACATAAAAACCCGGGCCATCGGCCCGGGTTCGCTGTGTTTAATATGCAGGTGTGCTTACGCAACCTCAAACAGTGTTGCCGCACCCATGCCGCCACCAATACACATGGTGACAACAACATATTTGGCGCCGCGGCGTTTGCCTTCGATCAGGGCGTGACCAGTCATACGGGCACCGGACATGCCGTATGGGTGACCAATAGAGATGGCCCCGCCATCAACGTTCAGCAGGTCATTTGGAATGCCGAGCTTGTCACGGCAGTAAAGAACCTGAACAGCAAAGGCTTCGTTCAGTTCCCAAAGGCCGATATCGTCCATGGTCAGCCCATTCCGTTTCAGCAGCTTTGGAATAGCGAAAACCGGACCAATGCCCATTTCATCTGGCTCACAACCAGCGATGACCGTACCGCGGTAGATGCCAAGTGGGTCAATGTTACGCTGTTCTGCCAGTTTGCCGTCCATGACAACACTTGCAGATGCGCCATCGGAAAGCTGAGACGCGTTACCCGCTGTGATGAAGCAATCTTCACCCAGAACCGGCTTCAATTTTGCCAGATCTTCGATGCTGGTGCCCGGACGGTTACCTTCATCCTTTGTCAGGGTGACTTCTTCTTCAAGTGTCTCACCTGTTTCCTTGTTGACGAGCAGTTTTGTTGTCGTCATTGGAACGATTTCAGCGTCAAAACGGCCCGCTTCCTGACCGGCGGCAGTACGGGTCTGGCTCTGAACCGCGTATTCGTCCTGTGCCTCGCGGCTGATGCCATAGCGAGTTGCCACAGTTTCCGCAGTTTTTAGCATTGGGTCGTAAATGGCAGGCTTGTTTTCCAGCAGCCACTCGTTTGCCAAGCGGAATTTATTCATGTGGTCGTTCTGCACCAAGCTGATGCTTTCCAGGCCACCTGCAACCATAACCGGAACTTTATCTACGAGAACGCGCTGCGCAGCCATGGAGATTGTCTGCAAACCGGAAGAGCAAAAGCGGTTAACCGTTGCGGCGGAAGTTGTAACCGGAAGACCGGCACGAAGGACTGCCTGACGTGCAATGTTGCTGCCGGTGGCACCTTCTGGATTGGCGACGCCCATCAGAACGTCTTCAACTTCGGCACCTTCAATGCCCGCGCGTTCAACGGCGTTTTTGATGACGTGGCCACCGAGATCGGCACCGTGGGTGTTGTTAAAAGCGCCTCGGTAAGCTTTACCAATTGGGGTTCTGGCGGTGGAAACGATAACGGCATCGGCCATATCTAATTCTCCTGTTTTTCGTTTATTTTTCTTTTCGTTTCAGCATCACTGATCGGGACAGATTAAAGACTGAAACGTCTAATGGAAAGCAGGAATTTGTACCAGTTGTTCAATTATCTGTAAGGCCCCGAAAAGGCGTCATTTTTCTACTGCTGCGATTTTCAGAACCGCGCGGGCGGCTTCTTCAAAACCGATTTCGCCGCGGACAATTTTCGCCGCCAATGCGTCATATTCCGGGCTGTCTTGCCGATCGAGTTCGCTGCCAAGATATTCAAGAGCTGCTGCTTTTAGAAGCTTCCGGGGCCGATCTTTCCCTTTTTCAGACTGCTTTTGAAGGGCGGCGATGGTCTCGATCCGGTCTGTTAAGGCTTCCAGCCCCTCACCCTCAAGGGCAATGGTTTTCATGACCGGGATTTTTGTGCCGGTCTCGCCAGTTGTCCGGGCCTCTAGCTGACGGGCTGTCCGCTCTGCTAATGGATTGTCGGCCTTGTTGACGACCAAGATATCCGCAATTTCCAGAATACCGGCTTTAATCGCTTGAACATCGTCGCCAAGCCCTGGGGCGCAAACAACGATTTTCACGTCAGCAATGTCTGCAACTTCTACCTCAGATTGGCCCGCACCAACGGTCTCCAGCACGATATAATCCATGCCATAGGCATCCATGACATCGATGACATGAGCCGCAGATCGGCTGAGGCCACCCAGATGCCCTCGAGAGGCGAGAGAGCGGACAAAAACCCCGTCATCTTCTGAATGTTCACTCATGCGGATGCGATCGCCAAGAACGGCGCCGCCGCTGAGCGGACTGGAGGGATCAACCGCGATCACCCCAACCGTTTTCCCGCGTGTCCGGAGTGCCTTAACAAAAGCACCAACCATAGTGGATTTCCCGGCTCCCGGTGCCCCGGTGAAGCCGACCACAATGGCCCGCCCAAGATCCGGGGAAACCTGTTGCAGGATTTCGCCGGTATGAGGGCCATTGTTTTCCACAAGGGTAATGGCACGTGCAAGGGCTGCCCGGTTTCCGGCCCGCAGACCAATTACGAGATCATCGACGGATAAGGGCAATGTTACAGAATCTCCAGAACGCTCTCCGGTGGGCGGCCAATCCGGACAGCGCCGTCTTTGATCACGACCGGCCGTTCAATCAGCTTTGGATGGGCGATCATGGCGTCGATAAGTTGTTCGTCGCTCAGGCTTTCGTCATCCAGATTATTATCTTTATATTCCGCCTCTTTCTTGCGCATCAGATCGCGCGGTGCGATCCCAAGTGCCGCGAGAATTTCTTTGAGCTGCTCTTTACTTGGTGGTGTTTTTAAATATTCCACAACCTCAGGCGTGACGCCATTTTCTTCCAGCAGGGCTAATGTCTGGCGAGACTTGCTGCAGCGGGGATTGTGCAAAATGGTGACGGTCATCTTTTTCTCCGTTTGTGCGCCGGATGCGAGCAGGCGGCATCATTGTCGTCATAAATTAACATAATCTGTGACAAGCTTAACTTGCACCTTTTTCTTTCCCGGAATATGTAAAGGGCCATGACTTACCAGACAACAGAAAATAATTATCAGTCATCCACCGGAGCAAAGCCCATGAGACGCGAGATCCAATTCGTACCGGCGCTTGGTTTCATGACGTTGATGATGAAAGAAATTCAGCGGTTTTTGAAAGTTCCATTGCAAACCGTCTTTGCGCCGATGATGACAACGTTGTTGTTCCTGGCCATTTTCACCCTCGCCTTTGGTGGGGAGCGTGGACATGACAGCGGTGTGCCCTTCTCGACGTTTCTGGCGCCCGGGCTGATCATGATGTCGGTTATTCAGAACGCTTTTGCCAACACGTCATCGTCGCTTGTGATTTCCAAAGTTCAGGGGAATATTGTCGATGTGTTGATGCCGCCGCTTAGCGCCCTTGAGTTGTCGCTTGCTTTTTCATTGGCGGGACTTGCGCGGGGCTTAGTCGTGGCGATCGCAGTTGCCACCTGTATGTTTTTCTTTGTGGATTTAACCGTTCGAAACTGGTTTGCCGTTCTCTATTTCGTGGTTGCAGCCGGAATGATGCTGTCGCTGCTTGGCATTATCGGCGGGATCATCTCCGACAAGTTTGATCATATGGCTGCGGTGACCAACTTTGTCATTATGCCACTTTCCTTCTTGTCTGGGACGTTCTACTCCGTTGAAAGGTTGGATGGGATCTGGTACGAGCTGAGCCACTTGAACCCGTTTTTCTACATGATTGATGGTTTCCGTTGGGGCTTCATTGGGACAGGTGACAGCAATATTATGACTGGCGCGTTGGTTGTCGGGCTGCTGGATTTAGCGTTATTTGCTATCGTTTGGTTCATGTTTGGCCGTGGATTTAAGCTGAAAGCCTAAAAAACGCAGTTTTCCCCCTCTTTGATGCAAGACTCTGATTGACAGGAAACAAACTCCTGTCGATACTTTCGCGCTTTCCCGGATCGTTCCATTTATTGGGGCGGTCTTTGTGTTTCTGGACCATATAAAAAAACCGAAGGTCCCTATATTGGAGAAGGCAAATGATACCCGCGTTGTTATCGAACTATGCTCCTGCAGATCTCTCTTTCGAGAAGGGGGAAGGCGTATACCTGTTCGGGAATGACGGCCGACGATATCTTGACTTTTTCGCAGGGATTGCGGTGACGTCTTTGGGCCATGGGCATCCGGACATTGTAAAAGCCGTGTCTGATCAGGCGAGCCGGTTGATGCATATTTCCAACCTATATCGCATTCCGGGGCAGGAAGAATTGGCCCAGAAACTGGTGGATAGCACCTTTGCTGACGCTGTTTATTTCTGTAATTCCGGTGCAGAAGCGAATGAATGCGGCCTGAAAATGATCCGGAAGTATTTTTCAACCAATGGTCAGCCGGAAAAATTCCGCGTGATCGGTTTCGAAAATTCATTCCACGGTCGGACCCTTGCAACCATCGCGGCGGCAGGTCAGGAAAAACTTCTGGAGGGTTTTGGCCCTGCGATGGAAGGTTTCAGTCAGGTTCCTGTTGGTGATATCGATGCGGTGCGTGCCGAAATTACGGATGAAACAGCCGGCATCATCATTGAGCCTATTCTGGGCGAGGGCGGTATTCAGGTTGTCGATCCAGAATTTTTGAAGGCGCTTCGCGCGCTTTGTGATGAAAAAGGTCTGCTGCTGATGTTTGATGAAATTCAAACAGGCATGGGCCGGACTGGTAAGTTGTTCGCGTATGAGCATAGCGGCGTAACACCAGATATCATGACATCCGCAAAAGCACTTGGTAATGGCTTTCCAGTTGGCGCGTGTCTTGCGACCGAAGACGTTGCCAAATGTATGAGCGTCGGTAGTCACGGTTCCACCTATGGCGGTAACCCGTTGGCGATGGCGGTGGCAGGTGTTGTGGTTGATACCATGACCAAAGACGGCTTTATGGAAGGGGTTGCCCGGACCGGTAGCCGCCTGCAGCAATCCTTGCAAGGAGTGGTGGAGCGTTTTCCAACGGTGATCGAAGAGCTTCGGGGTGTGGGGTTGCATCTCGGTCTGAAATGTAAGGTCGAAAATGGGGCCTTGATTGCGGCGCTTCAAAAGCAGGGTGTTCTGACCGCAAAAGGCGGCGATAACGTGGTGCGCCTGTTGCCGCCACTGATTATCGAAGAAGAACATATCAATGAGTTTATTGCGGGTCTGGAAGCCGCTTGTGAGGAGTTGGCGTAATGGTAAAACATTTCCTGGATCTGCATGAAATCGCCAAAGGCGATTTGCGGAAAATCATTGATGATGGCATCGCCGTAAAGGAAGCTCGCAAGGGCTTCCCAAAGGGCAAAGTAGATGCAGATTGTTCTTTGGATGGCTACACGCTGGCGGCCATTTTTGAAAAGCCGTCCACCCGGACACGTGTATCGTTTGACATGGCAATGCGGCAGCTTGGCGGAAATGCCATGATACTGAATAGTAATGATATGCAACTTGGCCGCGGTGAAACCGTTGAAGATACAGCCAAGGTTTTGTCGCGTTTTGTGGATGCGATCATGATCCGTACCGACGCCCATTCCAAACTAACCGAGCTTGCACAGCATGCCACGATCCCGGTGATCAATGGCCTGACCAATGACAGTCATCCTTGCCAGTTGATGGCAGATGTTATGACATTCGAAGAGCATAAAGGCCCGATCACAAACAAGATCGTCGCCTGGAGCGGGGATGGCAATAATATGGTCTCTTCTTGGATCCATGCGGCGGGTCAGTTCGATTTCGAATTCCGTATCGCGTGCCCGGAAGAGCTGGACCCTGACCCGCGGGCACTTAGCTGGGCGAAGGAAGTTGGCGCCAATGTTCACGTCACCCGAAGTGCCGAAGAAGCCGCTGCGGGCGCGGATTGTCTGGTCACCGACACATGGGTTTCCATGGGAGATGACGCGGGCGATCGTCACAATTTGCTGGCGCCGTTCCAAATCGATGAAAAACTCATGGAAAAAGCAGCGACCGATGCCATATTCATGCATTGTCTGCCGGCCCACCGCGAGGAAGAGGCGACAACCGCCGTTATGGATGGGCCGCAATCTGTCATTTTTGATGAAGCGGAAAATCGTCTGCATGCCCAGAAAGCTGTTCTGCGCTGGTGCCTCGGGGCGATCTCCTGATTAAAGAGTAAGTGTTATGGGTGAAAATTCCGAAACAACCACTATTACGGATAACCTGATCCAGCCATTTCAGATGGCCGAGGCAGGTGTGCGTGGGCGTATTGTTCGCCTTGGCGATGCGCTGGATACAATCTTGAAGCGTCATGATTACCCAGAGCGGGTTGCACATCTGCTGGGAGAGGGGCTTGTACTGGCGACGATCCTCGGCGGGGCGCTGAAATTTGACGGAATTTTCACCGTGCAAACCAAAGGCGATGGTGCCATTGGCATGTTGGCAGCAGATTTGACTACGCCCGGTAACTTGCGGGGCTATGCAGCTTATAACGAAGAGATGCTTGCTCAGGCGGAAGCCTCAACAGAAGCATCTCTGGTTAAGCGGTTCTTCGGCACAGGTTATGCTGCCTTTACCATCGACAGCGCCGATACCGGACAGCGGTATCAGGGGATCGTCGATCTGGAAGGTGGCAGCCTGCAGGATTGCATGGAAAACTACTTCACCCGTTCCGAACAGCTTGAAACTAAACTGTTTGTATCCGTTGAAAAAGTGGATGGGAATTGGCGCGGCGGTGGCCTGATGATCCAGCGTCTGCCTGAGGAAAGCCTGGCAGAGCTTAAACAGGATCAGGCAGAAGAAGGCTGGCGGAATGCTGAGGCGCTGGCATCCACTGTCACGCCGGAAGAGCTGACACATCCGCATTTACGGGCACCTGAACTGCTCTATCGTTTGTTCCATGAAGATGGTGTCTGGCTCTATGATGTGAGCGAGCTGCAGGACAAATGCAGTTGTAGTGCAGAGCGGGTAATGTCCACACTGACATCTTTCTCAGACGATAATCTGGAAGAGATGGCGGATGAGGGCGCCATCGGGGTGGATTGCCAGTTCTGCAGCACTCATTACAGCTTTACTGTGGATGATGTGAAAGCAGCCAAGAGCGCCTGATTTCATAAAGTTGCCAAGATTGCAGGACATCTTGGCAACTCATAATCTGTTGGGGGACACAATGCGGGCAATTCAAAAAACAAAATTTATCATTTCAGCATGTTTGATGCTGCTTCTGTCCGCATGCGTCACAACACCCGAACGTCCAACATATGCGGATATTACCTTCCAACATCTGGCCCCGCTTCGGTTGGATGTGGGAGAGATTAAGATTGTGAACGAATACCGCTCTCCTCTGACAGCGCCAAATGTAGAGCACGAACTGCCGGTAAAGATTGAGGATTCGCTTCGGAATTGGGTTCGCGATCGTATTCAGGTAACGGGTAATCAGAACGCCTTTGCGGTCTTTACTATTAAGGATGCGAGCGTTATTGAAAAGCCGCTTGAGAAGAAAAGCGGCCTTAGCGGACTTTTCACCACAGATCAGTCGGAACGTTACGAATTTCGGGTTGCTGCAGAGGTCATGGTGCAGGAAGTGAATGGTAATAAAGCCATCGCCACAGCGGATTCCAGCCGTATCAAGTCAGTGTCCGAAGACATTACCCTGAATGACCGTGAAATGGTCTATTTTGAGCAAACCGAGATTATGATGCGGGAATTTGACGTTCAGATGGAGAAAAACATCCGTCAGTTCCTCGGCGGCTTTTTGCGCTGACCCTCAGGCGAGGGTGTCGCTAAAAACCATATCGAAGAACTTGGCGCCAAGCTCTTCAGGGGAGCCATGTTTTGTCGCGGGCCATTCCAGCGTCCAGTTTAGCATGCCGATCAGCGCGTAGCGAAGCGAGACCTGATCCACATCTTTTCGGATGAAACTGCCGGTAACGCTGCTTTGGATTAAATCTTCCCAAAAGGCGTCATAGGATTCGCGGTCTGCCTTCAATCGTTTTTTGATAGGCGCGGGCACATGATTATAACAACGGATATTGGCCGATGTGTAATCCCCCTTCTCAAGGAGGGCCGTAAGATGCCCGACCATTGCTGCGCGGATTTTCTCTAGTGGAGAGGCTTCCGAGGGTAGTGCCTCAACCGCTTCTTTTACCCGTTCAGCCACATGGAAAAGACCTTGAGTGAGGACTTCTTCCGCCAATTCTTCCTTTGAGGAGAAATGATAGTAGAGGCTGCCCGCTTTCATTCCCGTTGCAGACGCAATATCGCGAAGAGACGTGGAACCGTAGCCCTTATCGCGAAACAGGCGAGCAGATTTATCCATGATGGCTTTCCGGGTGCGTTGTTGAATAACGGTGCGCTGGGTCTTTGCCGGTTTTTCGATTTTGATCATGGTGCCTGTCTATCAAGGGTCGATTATTTCCTTTTAGATAAGGAATGCCCCAGAGACAAATTTTTTCCAACCCTTGTATAAGCTTGAATTTGTGTATTTAAGGGTTATGCTATGAAAATAATTCAAACGATTGACCTAATTCATGCCGATAAAAGAAAACTCTGCTGCTGCCAAACTATTAGAAATTGCCGGTCCTCTTTTTGCGGACAGAAGCTTTGATTCCGTCTCCACTCGGGAAATTGCGGATCGGGCCGGAGTGAACCTATCCGCGATTTCCTATCATTTTGGCGGAAAAGAGGGGCTGTATAGGGCTGTTTTTCAAAAAATCGTGGATGACTTATCTTTCGTTCGAGAATTCCTGCATGGCTTTATGGAAGAAAATCTGACACAGGCGACGGGTGATGCCGGGCAGCAACGTTACATGTTTCAAACAATTGCACACCTTATTGTGGGGGCGGTCACTAATCCTCAAAACCCCCGATGGCGTATGAAATTAATGATGCGAGAGTTGCAGGAAAAAGGACCGTGCTTTGACCTGGTGTATGAGGGGCATGCCGATATTGTTCATGGGGAAATCGCGAGATTGGTTGCGGTGACCACCGGGCATTCTGAGGCATCTGCTGATACCCGTATTTTGTCACATGCCATGATCGGGATGTGTCTGCAGTTTGGGTTAAATGAAGCCTTTCTGTCCGCCCAACTGGGCTGGGAGAAATTTGGTCCGGCAGAGATCAAAATTCTGCAGGATAAAACAACAGAAAATATATGGGCGCTATTTGGGATCGCGCCCCTTAAGGAAGTTGAGTAAATGAGCAAATCTTCAGGCATCGCTTTAAAAGCTATTTTGCCAATTGTTCTGTTGGGGGCTGGCGTTCTTGCGTTTCAGTTTATGGTGGCAACGAAACCGGAGGAAAAGCCGAGGCCGGTCAAACCCCGTATCTGGAATGTCGCGGCGCAGGAAGTGACACTTACAACCGTTGCACCTGAAATAAGGGTTTATGGCACGCTGGCGGCGGCACGTGATGTGGAACTTCGGTCACTGGTTGCCGGTGAA
The DNA here is from genome assembly GCA_017643685.1 of Sneathiella sp. Lineage (GTDB taxonomy): Bacteria > Pseudomonadota > Alphaproteobacteria > Sneathiellales > Sneathiellaceae > Sneathiella. The sequence goes on along the minus strand of JAEPMY010000107.1, from coordinate 2,365 downwards.
GTCCTGTCAGTGGGGCCGAATTTCCGAGATGGGGGCCGTTTAGAGGCCGGAGATTTATTGATTGAAATTGATCCTTTTTCCTATGAAGCAGCGCTTTCTGAGAAGAAAAGTTCTTTGCGGGAAGCGGAAGCAAAGCTGCGTGAGCTGCGGGCAACACTGGCGTCGGATAAGGTGCTGCTGGAGCGGGATCAGGAAATATTGAAACTGGAGGAGCGTAATTTGGCGCGCTCCGAAACCTTGAAGAAAAAAGGCAATATTTCTGACAAGTCTTTGGATACTGCGAGAACTTCGCTCAGTCGTCAGCGGCAACAAGTGGCCCAGCGGCAAGCCCAGCTTGATATCATGGGGGCGAAAATTGGCCAGCAACAAGCCAGTATTGATCGGCTTAACGTGGCCGTTGAGGTTGCAGAGCGTGATTTGAAACATACGCGTCTTACCGCGCCCTTTGCAGGCTATGTGTCAGAAATTTCGGCGGAACTGGGTAAAAGGCTTGATGCGCGCGATAAGGTTGCCCGCTTTTTGGAAGCGGACAATTTGGAAGCCCGTTTCCATCTCTCTAATCGGCAATATGGGGTTCTTCTACAGTCGAATGAAGGTGTGGCGGGACGGCCCATCAAAGTGGTTTGGAGCGCCGGCACGAAGAAGATGATTTTTAACGGGGTGATTGACCGGGTTGGATCCGCAATTGATGCGGCGACCGGCGGGATTGAAGTGTTCGCGACCCTCCAGAATGAGGGGGGGACGGCAAATGTGCGGGCAGGGGCCTTCGTAGAGGTTTTACTGGAGGGTGAGAAATACCCAGACGCACTCTCTGTTCCTGACTTTGCCGTGTTTGATGATCAATCGGTATTTGTTGTTGAAGACGGCAAACTTGTTAAACGTGCCATTGAAGTGTTGTTCGATAATGGGGCTGAGAAAATCATTCGAGGTGATCTGAAAGCCGGTGAGAAAATCGTCACCACGCGGTTTGCTGAGATCGGGCCAGGTATTCAGGTAGAGGTGCGGTAATGGATCTCTCCCGTCTCGTTTCCTTATTTGTTAAGCACCGGAACGCACATAATCTGCTGATGATTATGATGCTGGTTGTCGGGGCTTTTTCACTTCTGCGATTGAATACCCAGTTTTTTCCAAACTTTGGCGTTGAGGCCGTGTCAGTCAATATTATCTGGCCGGGCGCCAGCGCTGAGGATGTGGATAGCAACATTACAACGGCCCTCTTGCCGGAGGTTCGTTTTCTGAACAATGTGAAAAATGTGCAGTCTTTTTCAGTTGAGGGTAGCAGCACCATCATTGTTGAGTTTGAGCCCGGCACCAACATGCAGGAAGCGCTGTCGGATGTGGAGCAAGGGGTTTCCCAGATCACCACATTCCCCGAAACAATTGAAACCCCGATCGTCCAGCGGATCGTTGTTTATGATCCGATCGCGCGTATTTCTGTTTCCGGGCCATATTCGGAAACAGCCCTAAAAGCCATCGCGAAGACGGTGAGGGATGATTTGCTGGACCGCGGTATTGATAAGATTACCCTGTTCGGTGCACGGGACGAGGAAATTTGGGTTGAGGTGCCAGAAGCCGAACTTCGGCGACTTGATCTGACCCTGGGTGATATTGCGCGGGTCATCAGCAACAACTCAAAAGATGTGCCGCTTGGGACCATTGGCGGTGGTTTTGAGAGGCAACTCAGAACGTTGGAGCAGAAAAAAGATGCTCAATCGCTCGCGGAGTTGGAGATCAAATCTCTGCCAAGCGGCGAAAAGGTCTATTTGAGAGATATCGCCAGACTTGATGATGCGTTTAAAGAAAAAGGCGCGACGGGCGTCATCAACGGGTATCAAGCCATCGAAATATTCATTCAACGCTCACAGGCGACGGATGCGCTGGTTGCCAACAATATTGTTGCTGACTATCTGGAGACCGAGCAAAAGCGGTGGCCGGAGGATTTGAAAATCCAGCTTTTTGATGTGCAGGCGGGCCTTATTGAAGACCGGATCAGACTCCTGTTGGAAAATGGGATCGGGGGACTGGTGCTGGTCTTGATTGTCCTGTTCGTTTTTCTGAATGTACGGGTGGCCTTTTGGGTGGCGGCTGGTATCCCTGTTGCGATTATGGCGACGGCAGGGGTGATGCTGTTTACGGGGCAATCTATTAACATGATTAGCCTGTTTGCTATCATCATGAGCCTTGGGATCATTGTGGATGATGCCATTGTGGTGGGCGAACATAGCAGTCATTTAAAATCAACAGGCTTGCGTCCGCTGGAAGCGGCAGAGAAAGGCGCCCTTCGAATGCTGGCGCCGGTTTTTGCGTCCAGCCTGACCACAATTGCAGCCTTTTTGCCTATTTTCATGATTGGTGATGTCATCGG
>JAEPMY010000127.1 GCA_017643685.1 Sneathiella sp. | reverse complement strand
GCTGGACGTGAAGCAGAGGGACGCGATGAGGCCGGGGGTTCCCATTTGTTTAAACAGGCCTAAGAAGCGTGCTGGCTGCAACACTAAGTAAAAGGCGGAAATAGCGATAGCAAACAGAAAGCCCCGCCAGATCAGTAGAGTCCAAACATCTGTATCCACAAGGCGAACCAATAACCCATCTGGCGTGAGCACCAGAACCCCGAGGGCTGTTAGTAGAGTACCTTTTGATCGTTGGGTCAGGCCGGACATGTCATGAACTTTCGCGCGATGAGTGTTTTCTTCGCATGTAAAGAAAGTTCATGACGGAGGCAAGGTTTATCCGATTTTTGGGGCCAAAGGCAGATATATGTCAGTTAGCAGTTCTGTGGCTGGAACATCACGCGGGTTATTGAGATAGTCCTCAAAACAGGGAGAGTTTCCCGGCTCTTCATCGCTATTCAGAAGCCATTGTTCGAACAGCCAGCTATATGCTTTGCGAATATCAGTATACGGGCCCTTATGCCGGAGGACCGCATAACGTGCCGCCGGCAGCTCAAACTCTTGAAATGGGGATTTGATCGCATGGTCAAAACCAACAGTGACACCGGCAAAAGATCTGAGCTTCTCCGTTGGCACCGCCTCAGAATCATCTAGGAAAATGCCAATGGTGCGATTGCGCGACCAATCAATTGTTTGTGGATCAAGGCTACTGAACATTTTATCGAAGGCAGAACCTACATTCATATAGTCGCCTTTGTGGGGGATGGTTGCCACGCGAAGGGCAGGGAAGTTATCAACGGTAACGTTATACATATCGGCCTCCATTTCATCGAAAGGAATTGAAAAGCGCGCATGTGATCCACATTCCCGATACTTGGCAGGTGGAATACCATAATGTTTTTTAAATAGCCGGGTAAAAGATTGAACATTTTGAAAACCAGCCCGTTCTGCCACTTGTTGAACCGGCTTGTTCGTATTGGTCAGATCTGATGCCGCCCGTGCCAGACGAAGGCGACGAACAGTCGCGGCGATTGTCTCGCCATACACAGCCTGATAAATCCGGTGCCAATGAAATGGGGACATACACGCGATTTCAGCCAGACGAAGAAGATCGATGTCCTGATCTAGATTGTCGTAAATATAGTCGGTAACTCGCTTCAGGCGCGCGTCATACCGGTTGTTTGATCTTTGTTGCATCAAGTCCTCTCCTTTGACTGATGCTTCCTTTAACCACAGAGCGATTTGACAAATCTTGCGATTATGATTTTTGTCCCTCAACCCCGGCGATATTATTCAAAATGGGGCAATCGGGTCGATCATCACCATGGCATTTCTGTGCCAGATCAGACAACATATTCTTCATTGCTGTCAGTTCACTGATTTTATGCTCTATGTGGTCGATTTTCCGAAGGGCTAGGCTTTTAACTTCGGAGCTGCTGCGATGTCGGTCTTTATATAGAGAGAGAAGGGCGCGACATTCCTCGACGGTAAAGCCGAGGGAGCGGGAACGCTGCAGGAAATTCAGACAATGGACATCTTCCTCTGAATAACTTCGATATCCATTGTCGGAGCGGGCTGGGGTGACAAGGCCAATATCTTCATAATATCGAATGGTCTTGGTCGTGAGGCCGGATTTCTCTGCAGCGTTTCCAATATTCATTAGATAGTCCTAGTCATCCAAGGTGATACGTTTCAGGCGAAGGGCATTACCAATGACGCTGACGGATGACAGTGACATGGCCGCCGCCGCAATCATTGGGGAGAGGAGTGTTCCGGTGAAAGGGTAGAGAATACCCGCTGCAATTGGAACGCAGAGGCTGTTGTAGCCAAGAGCCAGCCAGAGATTCTGGTGAATGTTGGCAATACATTTATCCGCTAGCCGTTGTGCGCGGCCGATACCGGTTATATCCCCATGTAAAAGGGTAAGCCCCGCACTTTGGATACTCACATCCGCCCCGGTTCCCATAGCAATCCCGACATCCGCGGCGGCAAGGGCAGGGGCATCATTCACACCATCGCCCGCAACCGCGACGCGATGCCCCGCGGCCTTCAAGTCCTGAACCAGTTTCTGTTTATCAGCGGGCAGGCACGCGGCATGGATATCTGTAATACCAACGGCCTCGGCCACTTTATTCGCGACGGACTGCTGGTCCCCCGTTGCCATGACAACTCGAATGCCGCGGTTTTGAAGATCCGCAACGGTTGTCTTTGCACTTTCTTTGATTGGGTCAGAGATGACAAAGGCGGCAATAAGTGTATCACCAAGAGAGAGATACATGGCCCCGTCACCTGTTTGGGGCAGTTCCTCTTTTAACTCGGCGATCGCATCAATATTTACGCCTTCCTCTGAGAGGTATCTCTCATTTCCAATGCGAACGGTTTTGCCGTTAGAAATGGCTTCGACGCCGCGGCCTGTTTTACTTTGAAAGTCATTCAGGTCCTCCGCTTCGATATTTTTCGTTGCCGCTGCCTGCAAAATGGCATGGGCAAGAGGATGCTCGGATCCGGTTTCCAACCCTGCAGCTAAGGCGAGTGAAGTACTTTCATCTGTGTCGTTGTATGTCACGATTTTTGACACTGTTGGCTTACCTGTTGTCAGCGTGCCGGTTTTGTCTACAACAACCACATCAATATGAGAGAGAGTTTCAAGGGCCTTGGCATCTTTAATCAAGATACCGTTTTGCGCCCCTTTACCCGTCGCCATCATGATGGACATCGGTGTGGCAAGGCCCAGCGCACAAGGGCAGGCGATGATCAGAACAGACACAGCAGACAGGAGGGCGAACACAAGGCGCGGGTCGGGGCCGAAGATTGCCCAAATACCAAAGGCCAGAATGGCAATCCCGACAACGGTGGGGACAAAGAATTTTGCAACTTTGTCGACAGTTGCCTGAATTGGGGCTTTAGAGCGCTGTGCGCTGGAGACCATATCCACGATCTGGCCTAGCATGGTGTCTCCACCAATTTTACGAGCCTCCATAACAAGACCGCCCTCGCCATTAACCGTGCCCCCGGTAATATCATCGCCAGCTTGCTTGGTGACAGGTAAAGGCTCTCCGGTGAGCAGGCTTTCATCCACTTGGGAGTTACCCTCCAGAATGATGCCGTCAACGGCAATTCGCTCGCCAGGGCGAATGCGGATTTTATCACCGGGGAGAATGTTTTCCAGCGGCACGTCACGCTCTGTGCCATTTGTATTGATCCGCCGGGCAGTCTCTGGTGCCAGTTCAATGAGGGATTTCAGCGCATCACCTGTCCGCTCCCGCGCTTTTAGTTCCATAATCTGCCCAAGGAATACCAGAACGATAATCACTGCAGCAGATTCAAAATATACAGGCACGCTGCCATTCATCAGGCGGAAATCACTTGGAAAGATATTCGGGATCAGCGCGGCGACAGAGCTATAGAGGAATGCCGCGCCAACACCGATGGCAATCAGTGTCCACATATTTGGGCTTCGGTTAATGATAGAACCGTAGCCTCGTTGGAAGAACGGACGCGCGGCCCAGATCACTATCGGCGCGGTAAAGGCAAGCTCCAGCAGGGCAGAGACACGTTCCCCCAGCCAATCGCGAACGGGTAGCCCCAGCATGGGCCCCATGGCAAGCATTAAAACAGGAATAGTCAACGCCGCTGAGATCCAGAAACGGCGGGTGAAATCTACAAGTTCAGGGTTCGGACCTGATGGCGCCGCCCCCATAGGCTCAAGCGCCATGCCACAAATCGGACAATCGCTTGGTTCATCCCGAATAATCTCCGGGTCCATCGGACAGGTATATTGAACATTTTTAGGCGCAAATTCCTGTTTTTTGCGGATATGATTGCCTGTCAGGTAAAATTCCGGGTCCCGCTCAAACTTGTCATGGCAGCCCTTATGACAGAAGAAATAAGTTTCTTCCATATAGGTGAGTTCAGGTTTTCCGGCATCACGCGCGACGGACATCCCGCAAACGGGATCGGTCGCTTTATCAGTGTTGGAATTCTTATCAGTTGCGCTGGAGCCGCAGCAAGACATGGTTTTACCCTCAAGGTTAGGAATATCTCAGCCTAACATAGGGCTTCCAGTTACTGGAAGGTCAAGGGTTGATTTCAGCAGACAAAGATTTCTGATCTAGTGCCCGATGAAGCATTAACGCCATCTCCCGCCTTTTGAACGGTTTGTTCAGGATGAAAGGGTGGTTTGCCAGATGCCTGGTTCGCTTGCTGCTACCGATGGAAAGCCCAGACATATAAATGATGGCAGCCTGACCTGTGATGTCAGGGAACTCTGCAAAGAATTCTGGCCCAATCATTCCATCAGTCATGATCACATCGCTTAAGATGACATCAACGCGGTCGGCATCGCTGAGGAACTTGCGGGCTTCATCATGAGTTTTGGCCTGCTGAACCCGGTAATTTAACGATAGCAACGCATCAGTTGCGAAGGTGAGCAGGTCCATATCATCCTCAATGAGAAGAACCAGTTCCTGATCTCCTCTTAGAACTTCCAGATTTAGCTTGGCCCGATCATTTGGCTGGCGGGCTCCTGTGGCGCGGGGCAGGAATATTTTGACGTTAGTGCCAACGCCAACTGTACTTTCAATATCGATATGCCCGCCAGATTGGCGCACAAATCCATAGACCATAGAAAGGCCGAGCCCGGAACCTTTGCCAACCTCTTTGGTGGTAAAGAAGGGTTCGAACACATGCCGAAGAGTATCTTCATTCATGCCAACGCCGGTATCCTGAATGGATAGCTGCACGTAATCGCCGGGGGATGCTTCGGGGTTATCCTCCACATCTTTTGGAGTGAGCTGTGTATTTCTAAGCTCAATTTTAAGACGTCCGCCCCTTGGCATTGCGTGGTCTGCATTAATCGCGAGGTTTAGCAGGGCGTTTTCGACCTGTCCCGGATCTGCATGGGCAAGCCAAAGCCCATCCTCCACAACAATGCTAATTTCAGTTTCAGCCCCTAATGCCCTTTGCAGCAATATTGTCATGTCGTTGGAGAGAGCCAACAGGTCAATTGAAGCAGGGGTGAGTGGTTGCTGACGAGAGAAGGCCAGCAGGCGCTGGGTCAATTCGCTGCCGCGATCCGCGGCCCGAAGAACTGGCTTTAGGAATTTCTGAGAATCTTCAGGGAGCTTAGCTTCCAGAAGTTCGGCATTCCCTTGAATAATGGCTAGGAGATTGTTGAAGTCGTGTGCGATCCCACCTGTCAATTGACCGACAACTTCCATCTTTTGGGCCTGAACCAACTTTTCTTCGATCGATTTCCGTTCCCGAATCTCATCCAGTAACGCCTCGTTGGATTGCTTTAATTCGCCTGTGCGTTCCTCAACCCGAAGTTCCAGTGAATTTGTGAGGTCGTTAAGTGACTTCCGGTCCCGATAAAAGATAATAGCAACGATAAAACCACTGAGTAGCATGCTCGGTAGAAGGATTTTTGCCCAGATACCGATTTGCTGCACCCGATTAAAGAAAGAGACACTTGCCCGACTTGATTCGTAAATCATGGTTTGACGCATGATGTTTAAAACCGGAAGCAGACCTCTATACTCGGCCAATAATTGATCGATGGCTTCTCTGTCTGACGGGTTTAGATTAACAACAGTATTTTCTGTACGGGTCAGGACGGCTTTGAACTTTTGCATGCCTTCATTGGCACTTGGAATGCGGTTAATTACGTCTCCAACCTGACCGGAGCTATTCGTTTCAATTCGGCTCCAGAGGATATCAAAGCGCTTATTGAGTTCGTCGATGGTCGCGCTCTCATCGTTATTTTGTATACGGTAGAGCGTATCCAGCATGCTGTATAGCTCCTGACTGGTTTGCGCAGAGACCCCGATGACGGTATCGCGGGTAAACGTTTCTACCTTGCCAGATTCGTCAACAACCCCCCGAATAAGCCAATAAGCAGAGGCAATCATCACAATAAATGCGATGGCAAAGGCCGTATAAAGGAACTTTGTGTTCTTCAGCATGGCTTATTGGATTTCCAACGCTTTCAATTGCCAGATGGAGCGACTGTGATAAAGCTCGGTTTTAAGCTCCTCATGCGAATCCCAAGGATAAATAATCCATAAAGGGCCTTTTGTGCGGAGGGTCATTTCTTTGCTGTCGCGCTTTGTGGCGATAATCACGTCATAGCGCAGATAATCTTCTACTGGTATATTTACGGAGTAATCATTATGGGCGATTGCCTTCAGTGTTTTGCCTGTTGCACCGATGGATTTCATAATATCGCGTAAGAGGGGGCCCTCAAAAGTGACCTCGCCATCTGTCCAAGGGGTGGTTGTATTGATGGTGTGAGCGGGAAATGCGTCCAGCATATTGCTGTCAAATTGGGCTTGCCCATCATTGCCGTTGGATAATTCAATATTCCCACTAACTGACAGAATGACATCGCCAGTTGGTTTGTCCATCGCGTGAGAAACTGTGGTAGCCAAGAACAGTGTAAAAATTACGCCGGCTAACTTAACAACTTGTCCCATTACAATACTTCCTTTGGTCGTTTGACCATTGTGGCATAGCCTAAATAGTCTATCGCATCAGAATAGATCTGCCATCTTAAAAAAAAGTAACGGTAATATCGGGTGGGCAGGGAAGTTTTGCGGGCCCTGAAACGAAATAAGCCCTCTGAAGATGTCTCCAGAGGGCTTATATGGTGCCGCCACCAGGAGTCGAACCCGGGACCTGATGATTACAAATCAACTGCTCTACCAACTGAGCTATAGCGGCTTGTGGAGGCGGAAAATAGTCAGGGTATCCGCATTGCGCAAGTAAAAAATTCAAAAAACCGCAATTTTTTTTCCACGGCGCCTCAAAGCCTTTAATTTAAACGGCTTTTTGCCACTTCATAGAAGGAAATTGCAGCTGCATTTGAGACGTTGAGGCTCTCAATTTTTGGGCTGATCGGCAATTTGCCCATCAAATCACATTTCTCTTCGGTAAGACGGCGAAGGCCTTTTCCTTCCGATCCAAGAATGAGGGCAATTTTCTCTGCTGACTTAATCGTCTGATCCAGTTGTTGATCAGCGCGCCCGTCCAATCCGATTCTCCAATACCCCATGTCCGCAAGCTTATCCAGGGCGCGCGCCAGATTGTTGACCCGCACAAGCGGTACGGTCTCAACAGCACCAGAGGCAGAGCGGGCAAGGACCCCCGTAATGGGCGGGGAGTGCCGCTCAGGCAAAATCAGAGCATCGATTTCAAACGCAGCTGCGGATCGCAGGATCGCCCCAACGTTATGCGGATCGGTCACCTGATCCAGAATGGCAACTGTGCTGTAGCCTTCGTTATTCTGAAAAGAGGGGATGTCCTCAATATCATATTCACGGAGCGGGTTAGCCTTTAAAGCCAGTCCCTGATGGATGGCATGCTCAGGCAGCAAGTCACGAAGGTCGTCATTACTGACGATTTCCGCCATGGATGGATTTTTGATCAATCCGGGGTGGGCTTCCATGACGTGCTGAAGTTTACTTTCGGTGACAAGAAAGCGTTTTATCTTCCGATCCGGATTGTCCAGAGCCGCCAAAACGGCATGGTCGCCATATAACCAACTATCCCGATCCGATAACTCTGATCCAGATTTGGCAGTTTTCTGGCGTTGAGCTCCGCGTTTCTTAGAGCCCTGAAAAAAATTTGGTTTTTGGCCTTTTGGCGTCTTGCGTGTTGTCATAGTTCTGCTTATATTGCGCATCGCTTCGCGCAACAAGACGGCTTTTGGCCGGGTCGCAAAAAAAATTGAAATTAATTAAATTTTTTCTGTTGACTTTGTTCGCGAAATTTCGATAGTGCCGCAACACCTTGCGGTAATGTCGGAAGGTAAATGTGGCGTCGGAGGGATGCCTGAGCGGTTAAAAGGGGCGGACTGTAAATCCGCTGGCTATGCCTACGTTGGTTCGAATCCAACTCCCTCCACCACCACAACTTTCCAGTATGGTAAGGTTGCGGTCGGGTCGTCGCAGGTTTTTGCGGGTGTAGCTCAATGGTAGAGCAGAAGCCTTCCAAGCTTACGACGAGGGTTCGATTCCCTTCACCCGCTCCATAATGCGTTGGTCAGCGCTTTATAATTTGGCCGAGAAATTTGTTGGTGTCGAAGGGAGGCCTCCGGCACCATTGGGCTGTGTGAAATTTAGTTCAGGACGACAGGATTATGGCCAAAGAAAAGTTTGAGCGTAGTAAACCGCACGCTAACATTGGTACGGTTGGACACGTTGACCACGGTAAGACCACACTGACAGCAGCAATTACGAAAGTTCTGGCTGAAGCATCTGGTGGCGCAGCGTTTGCGTTT
>JAEPMY010000017.1 GCA_017643685.1 Sneathiella sp. | reverse complement strand
TCCTAAATCCCTGATCGAAGAGAAAATTCAGCACCTGGATCATTTGGACAGCCGTCTTCGCGGCTCTATGACATCTATGGTGAATTTGAAAGGGCAAAGATATCAAGGAGCCGCCGCCCGGTTGCGCCCGGAACTTCTTACGCGTGGTTTCGCGAGAGAGATGGAGAGGCTGGAGGCTTATCAAGGGCGTATGACGCGCGCTATCTCCGTTCGGGGAGAGCGTGCGGAGACGCGGCTGAATGCAAGTGGGCGGATGCTTGAGAGTCTGTCTTTCAAGCGTGTGCTGCTGCGGGGCTATGCCATTGTAAAAGATGACGAGGGGCAGGTAATTTCCTCTACATCGCAGATTGCAAAAGGTAGCGGTGGTATGCTTGAACTGAAAGATGGCGCGGCTGCCGTTATTTTTGCGGGGGAGGCGGGGGCGCCGCCGAAAAAAACACCCCAAAAAGCGCCGAAAAAGTCCGCAGCTGCTAAGTCGACACCGCCAGAGCAGGGGAGCTTGCTATGATCCGGTATCTTTTTGCGATCTATTTGGTGGCGGTGAGTAGTGTGGCATCTGCGGCGAGCCCTAAACCTTATGAGCTGAGTGGAGATTTTGTCCAAGGTGGGCTTGTTACTGGGAAAACGGCTCCGGGGGCGACGGTCACTTTTGAAGGCAAATCCATTCGTGTTTCTGATCAGGGGGAATTTCTCTTTGGTTTTGGCCGTGATTATAAAGAAACAGCTTCATTGATTGTCACTTATCCAAATGGAAAGAGCTACAAGCAAACGATCGAAGTGGCGCGCCGCAGCTATAAGATCGAACGGGTGGACGGCCTGCCGCCATCTAAAGTGACCCCAAGTGAAGAATTTTTAAAACGCATCCGCAAAGAGAATGCAGAGATTGCCCGCATTCGAGCGATCGACACCCCGAATAAATGGTTTCAATCAGGCTGGACATGGCCAGCGATTGGGCGAATTAGCGGTGTTTATGGAAGCCAGCGGGTTTTGAATGGGGTGCCAAAGCGGCCTCACTTCGGTATTGATGTCGCTGCGCCAACAGGCACGGATGTTTGGGCCTCAACAGATGGGGTGATCCGGATGGCTGAAAAAGATCTGTTTTACACCGGAGGCACCATCATGATTGATCACGGCTTTGGATTGGTTTCGGTTTACTCTCATCTCTCAAAATTAGCCGTCAAGCCGGGGGAATTTGTGAAGCAGGGGCAGAAAATCGGTGAGGTTGGCTCCACTGGGCGCTCCACTGGCCCACATCTGGATTGGCGCTTGAACTGGTTCAAGGAACGTTTGGACCCTGAATTGCTACTCGGGCCCATGCCAAAAAGCGGTAGCTGATTAACTTTTGGGGATGAAATCCGACAACAGTGTCATCAGAGTTTCGTGGAGCGCAAGGCCACTTGAAATCACAGTATCATGAGTTGGATTTGCCTGATTATAGATCAGCTCAAGCCCTTTTGAGGTGGTGGATATGCCACCTGCTTCTGACAGGATGAGGTCGGCCGCAGCAATATCCCAATCGGATTTTGCGGATAACGACAGGGACGCGTCATAATCCTGGCTTGCAACCGTTACCATTCGATAAGCGATTGAGTTTAGATGGCTGAATTTCGCGGCCGGTGCTTCCTGCAGCCAGTCATGCCATTCGAAAGCTTTACGACTGGCGAGAAGGTGGGCGCCCTGTAAATCCTCTCGGGGGCTACAGACGAGTTTCTCTCCGTTCAGGTAACTGCCCTGACCCAAAGCGGATTCAAAGAATTCTTCCGTAACAGGATTAAAGACGGCGGCGACAGTTGGTTTGCCTTCACTGACCAAAGCGGCGGCTACTGTAAATTCAGGTTTACCCGCAATAAAGGACCGTGTTCCGTCAATTGGATCAACGACCCAGACCCGGTCTTTCTGAAGGCGGGCGGGACTGTCGGCGGTTTCCTCTGAGAGCCAACCATAATCAGGATGCAAATCCAGAAGTCGTTCGCGCAGGAAGTTATCAATGGCGAGATCAGCCTCGCTCACCGGATCGCCGGGTTTCTTTTCCCAGCTTTTTAGCTCCCCATGGAAATATTTGAGGGCGATATCTCCAGCTTCACGAACGGCTTGGTTAAGTGTTTGCTGTTCCTGACTAAATTTATGGGTCACGTTCCGGCTACCATCATACCGTCGATCCGAATTGTCGGAGCATTTGTACTATATTTAAAGTTCAGATCATCGGCAGGGGTCATTTTAGAGAACATGTCTCTCAAATTCCCGGCAACGGTCAGTTCTGACACAGGGAAGGCAATCTCGCCATCCTCAATCCAGAAACCAGAGGCCCCGCGGCTATAATCACCGGTGACGCCGTTGACGCCAAACCCGATCAGGCTGGTGATATATAGGCCCGATTTGATGTCTTTGATCAGTTCCTGAACTGATTGTTCTCCCGCTTCCATATAGAGGTTCGTCGTACCCGAGCCCGGAGGGGAAGAGGTTCCGCGTGTGGCGCGGCCGTTTGTTTGAAGACCTAGTTGGCGACCAGCAGCGCTGTTTAATATCCAGTCGGTTAAAACCCCATCTTTGATGAAGTCGATGCGGCCATTGGCAACGCCCTCACCATCAAAAGGTTTTGAGCCAACACCGCGAATACGATGAGGGTCATCAACAACATTGATGCCTTTTGCAAAAATCTGCTCTCCCATTGCATCTTTCAGGAAGCTGGTTCCCCGGGCGATTGCTGCGCCAGTAATGGCTCCTGCCAAATGACCGAGCAATCCACCAGAGATACGATTGCTGTAAACAACGGGTACTTTGCCGCTCGGCATTTTCTTTGGGTTCAGGGCTTTTACCGCCCTCTCCCCTGCCAGTTTTCCAACCTCAGTTGGATCGCGCATGTCAGCAAGGAAACGCGGGCTGTCATAATCGTAATCCCGCTCCATCCCTGTGCCTGTTCCAGCAATGACCGAGACGCCTACAGAATGGTATGAGCTGGAATAAGAGCCACTAAACCCACCAGATGTTGCAAGGGCGATGGATGTGCTGCCCATGCCTGCGCTTGCCCCTTCTGAATTGGTGACGCCATCAATGGCAAGGGCTGCCTCTTCTGCGGCTTTTGCTGAGGCCGTCAGCTCCTCCGGGCTCCGCTCCGCCGGATCATAGAGTTCGAGATCAGGAAAGGTTTGTGCGAGTAACGACGGATCAGCCTGGCCACAATATTGATCTTCCGGCATGTTGCGGGCCATGCTGATGGCGCGATCAACCAGTTCATCCAGTGCTTCCGGTTTGGTGTCGTTGGAAGAGACAAAAGCTTGTTGTTTTCCGATCAGAACCCGAAGCCCAAGGTCATGAGCCTCAGACCGTTCAATTTCTTCGATTTCACCAAGGCGGAAAGAAACGCTGGTTGATGTACCCTGAATACGGACAGCATCCACGGCATCTGCCCCTGCTTTCTTCGCTTTGCTAATGACATCGTTCAGAATATTGAGGGAATTTTCTTCGTTCTTTTTTGCGTCGGACATGATTTCCTGATCAGTAATAAGTGACTGTTCTTAAACTAGGGGTTAGGCCCCTAAATTAAAATCACAAAATGCCAAAAAGGCCGTTAAAGGCATCAAAAAGCAGTTTTAATCCCACCGCAAACAACATCAGATAGGCGAAGCGATAGAATAGGGCCTCTGGAACAATTTTGTGGAGTCTTACCCCGAGCCAGATCCCAAGCGGTGCTAATGGTAACAGAACCAATGATGTTCCAAGATTTTCTGCAGAGAACTGACCTAAATATGTGTAAGGAATAAGCTTCACATAGTTGACGACGAAGAAAAACCAGACACTGGTTCCCACAAAGAGGGTTTTGTCGATTTTCTGAGGTAACATATAGAACTGCAACGGTGGTCCGCCCGCGTGAGCGACAAAACTGGTAAAGCCAGAAATACTGCCCCAAAAGCTACCTAAAATAAGACTTCTGCCATTGGCTTCTCCGGCCAGTTTTGGTTTCAGCCAATGATTGAGGGTAAAGCCCACGGCAACCACGCCAACAACCAGCCGAACAATATCATCATTGAGATATTTAAAGAGAAGCGCGCCAATCAGAATACCAGTTATAGCCCCCGGGAGGAGGCACCAAAGATTTTTCCAATCCGCTTTCCGACGATAGGCAATGAGTCCGAATATATCCATGAGGCACAGGATCGGTAGGATGATAGCCGCAGCCTGAACAGGAGGGATGACGAGGGTGACAAGGGGCACCCCTAGCATTCCAAGTGATCCAGCAAAGCCGCCTTTTGAGATCCCGATGATAATCATGGCTGGAATGGCCGCAGCATAAAATAGAGGATCTTCAATCAGCGTCATTATTGTTATTTCCAGATAGGTTTTCCGCTTCCCGGTAGACCTAGACGGGACCACATATCGTTCACTTTTTCCACGACTTTTTCATCCATCTGGATTTTCTCGCCCCACTCCCGATGTGTTTCAGGCGGCAATTTATTCGTCGCGTCAAGGGCAAGCTTCCCGCCCAGCCCGCTTTCTGGAGAAGCGAAGTCCAGATAATCGATCGGGGTTCCTTCTATCGTGGTGATATCGCGAACGGGATCCATACGGGTGGAGATCGCCCACATCACGTCTTTCCAATCCCGCGCATCAATATCATCATCTACGATGATCAGGAATTTCGTGTACATAAATTGACGCAAGAAGGACCACGCACCCATCATCACTCTCTTGGCGTGACCGGGATAGGCTTTCTTCATTGAAATTACCGCAATTCGATAGCTGCAACCTTCAGGGGGGAGCCAGAAATCAACAATTTCGGGGAACTGCTGCTGCAATAATGGGATGAACAGTTCGTTCATTGCTTCCCCAAGGACACTTGGCTCATCGGGCGGACGGCCAGTGAAAGTCGAGAGATAAATCGGGTTTTTCCGACGTGTGATGGCAGTAATGTTGAAAACTGGGAAGGGTTCAACCGAATTATAATAACCGGTGTGATCTCCGTAAGGCCCTTCATCCCCATATTCATCAAGTGAGACATACCCTTCGAGAATAATCTCGGCTGTTGCCGGTACTTTTAATGGAACCGTTTTACAATCGACCAGTTCAACCTTTTGCCCCCGAAGAAGACCGGCAAACTGATATTCTGACAAAGTATCAGGGATTGGTGTCACAGCTGCCAGAATAGTGCCGGGGTCCGCGCCGATGACAACGGCAGCGGGAAGGGGCTCTGGTTTTTCGTTTTTCCAGCGTTGATAATGCTGGGCACCGCCCCGGTGTTTCAGCCACCGCATGAGTGTTTTGTTGCGCCCCAGTTTCTGCATCCGATAAATGCCGAGATTGAAATTATCGGTTTTATCGCCGCTAGGTCCTTTTGTAACCACAAGCGGCCATGTGATAAGCGGCGCGGGCTCTCCCGGCCAGCAGGTCTGAATGGGCAAATCATCCAGATTAATATCATCCCCCGTTAGAACGACCTCTTGGCAGGGGGCGGAGCGAACAGATTTTGGTCGCATGGTCATGGCGGTTTTCAAAACCGGTAGCATGCCCATCGCCTCCTTAAAGTTGGCAGGCGGTTCAGGTTGGCGAAGAAATGCAAGTGTTTCGCCAACCTCACGAAGTTCCTCCGGCTTTCGGTTCATTCCCATGGCGACCCGGTCGACTGTGCCAAACAGATTAACCAGAACCGGCATTTTTGCGGGGGTGCCATCTTCCTGAATGGGGTTTTCAAAGAGGACTGCCGGACCATTTTCAGCCAGCAGCCGTGTCTGAATTTCAGTCATTTCCAAATCGGTAGAGATAGGTTCGCTGACTCGGACCAGTTTGCCGTCCCGCTCCAGTTGTTCCAGAAAATCCCTAAGTGATGAATAGGCCATTGTTGCCCCTTAAATGTTGATTTGGAAATTGCCTGCGGCAATTGCGAAAAAAACGATCGCCCCAAAGGTTTTATTGGATTTGAAAAGCATGAGGCATTTGTCACCGTCATGGATATCGAGGCTTTTTAGCTGCCAATATAAATGTGCTGCGGCACCTGCCATTCCCACATAAAAAAGCGGTGACATTCCGACGAGATACCCAGAGAAGAGAATAAGGATGAGTGTGAGAGCATAGAATGCCATCAACCAGACACCAGTCGCTTCTCCAAGACGGAGCGCGGTGGATTTAACGCCAATCAGTATGTCGTCTTCTTTATCTTGGTGGGCGTAAATGGTGTCATAACCAAGTGTCCAGAAAATACCCGCCACATACAGCGCCGCAGAAGCGGAGGTGATGGTGCCCGTTGTCGCAGCCCATCCCAGCAAAGCCCCGTAGTTAAACGCGAGTCCTAGAAAGATTTGCGGCCAATAGGTGAAGCGTTTTGCAAAAGGATATATGGCGACAAGGACCAAGCTGCAGACACCGACCAGAATGGCAAAATTATTAAATTGAACCAATACCAGAAGTCCGATCAGGCATTGTAACCCCAACCAGAAGAAAGCCTGTATAAGGGAAACCTGACCGCTTGGGATCGGGCGCTTTTTTGTCCGCTCTACCTTGCCGTCGAAATTCCGATCAGCAATATCATTCAGCGTACAACCTGCACCTCGCATAATGAAGGCGCCAATTCCAAACAAAATAAGCAAGGTGAAATCCGGTAGTTCGCCCACCCCCGCTGTCATGGCCAACGCCCACCAACAGGGGAAAAGCAGAAGCCATGTGCCAATAGGGCGGTCCACGCGGGACAGCTTCATATAGGGCTGAACCCCTTCAGGCGCGTATCGGTCGACCCAGTTTTGTTTGCTGGCATCGGCAATAACGCGGTCTTCTTGTCGGTTGGCTGACTGTTTCATACGCCTATTCCGGAATTTACTTATCCCTTGGACTTACCCGAATGATGGGATGACATCAATGTTCCTTTGCGGTTATATCCCTTCAGGAGTTACGATCAAGGCTTCAAAGGCGATCACCCATGAATGCAAAACGTTATGCCCCTCGGCTTTATTTGGACGCGGATCTTGGAAAAGACAAAGGTGTTGTGCTTGACCGGGACCAAAGTCATTACTTGATAAACGTTATGAGAAAAAGTGTTGGGGATGAACTGGTTCTATTCAATGGGCGTGATGGGGAATGGCAAGGTGAAATTCAACAGGCCAAAAAAAGTCAATGCCTTGTTCATGTAACCGATTATTTGCGTCCGCAAGCTGCGTCTCCAGATATTGAGCTTGCTTTTGCTCCGGTTAAAAAAATCCAGAATGGGTTTATTGTTCAAAAAGCAACAGAGCTTGGGGTTTCAGCCTTTCGCCCTGTGCACACAGATCGGACGAATTCCGATCGATTGCGTGATGACAAGGTACGCTTGCAGGCGATTGAAGCCGCCGAACAATCAGAACGCCTTGATGTTCCTGAAGTACATCCGTTGACCAAGCTCGATAAATTGCTAAAGGATATTAAGGCAGAGGGGCGTCACTTAATCTATTGCGCCGAGCGGTCAGAGAAGAACAACCCTGTCGCGACGCTGAATACGATAAATGGCACGGAAAAAATAACTGTGTTGATCGGCCCTGAAGGTGGCTTTTCTGATGAAGAGCTGGAAACACTTGCTGCCGTTCCCGGGGCAACCTGTCTAAAGCTTGGTCCTAGAATTTTACGGGCAGAGACGGCAGTTGTTTCGGCCCTTACAGTTGTTCAGGCTGTGTGCGGAGATTGGTGATCTTGGAAATGTGATGTAAATCTTGATTAAGTTTAATTTCTGGATTTTAGCTTGAAGCTTTAATTTTGATCCGCTAAGTGAACTAAACATGCTTGGGTGAGTGGGCGCTTTACCCTGAAGGAAGAGTTAGAGGAAACCGGATGTCAGGACCATCAAAAGGCAAGGCGATTGAAATCGCCAATAAAGCCCAGCTTATCGAGTTCATGGAAAGCGGGTGTAAACCAAAAAATGATTGGCGCATTGGCACCGAGCATGAAAAGTTTGGCTTTAATCTAAAGACACATGAGCCTCTTCCCTATGAGGGACCAAGCGGTATCAAGGCGATGCTGGAAGGATTGCAGCGCTTTGGCTGGCAGCCGGACATGGAAGGTGACAACGTTATTGCGCTGACGATGCGGGGGCACTCTGTCAGTCTTGAACCCGGCGGACAGCTGGAGCTGTCTGGTGAGGCACTGGAAAATCTGCACCAGACATGCAGTGAAGTTCACACTCATCTTGCACAGGTACGCGAAGTAGGCGATGAAATCGGCGTTGGTTTTCTTGGCCTTGGTTTTAGTCCTAAATGGACCCGGGAAGAGACTCCGATGATGCCAAAAGGGCGCTACAATATCATGCGCAACTATATGCCTAAAAAAGGTCAGCACGGACTTGATATGATGTTCCGCTCTTGCACAGTGCAGGTGAATTTGGACTATGGGTCCGAAGCGGATATGATCAAGAAATTTCGTACAAGCCTTGCCCTGCAACCAATCGCAACAGCGCTTTTTGCAAATTCTCCCTTCACAGAAGGCAAACCAAACGGGCATCTAAGCCATCGCTCTTTCATCTGGACAGACACAGATCCAGACCGAACCGGCATGTTGCCATTTGTTTTCGAAGACGGCTTTACTTTTGAGCGTTATGTAGATTATGCGCTCGATGTTCCGATGTATTTCGTTTATCGCGACGGCAAATATATCGACGCTTCCGGTCAGTCTTTCCGTGACTTTATGGAAGGTAAATTACCTGCCCTTCCGGGTGAGCGCCCAAATATGGTTGATTGGGATAATCACCTGACAACTCTGTTCCCGGAAGTGCGGATGAAACGCTTCCTTGAAATGCGGGGTGCAGATGGAGGGCCTTGGCGCCGTCTTTGTGCGTTGCCAGCTTTCTGGGTCGGGCTTCTTTATGATGACGCGGCGTTGGATGCGGCATGGGATTTAGTGAAAAACTGGACAGCGGAAGAGCGTTTGGCGCTTCGTGAGGATGTGGTAACAAATGCCCTTCGCTCAACAGTGCCAGGTGGCCGCACGGTTCAGGATCTTTCCAAAGATCTTTTG
The DNA here is from genome assembly GCA_017643685.1 of Sneathiella sp. Taxonomy (GTDB): domain Bacteria; phylum Pseudomonadota; class Alphaproteobacteria; order Sneathiellales; family Sneathiellaceae; genus Sneathiella. The sequence goes on along the minus strand of JAEPMY010000017.1, from coordinate 35,753 downwards.
GATATCGCAAGTGCGGGGCTGAAAGCCCGTAAGCGTCTGGACAGCTTTGGTGAAGATGAAGTGCATTTCCTCAATGCCCTCAAAAATACCGTTGAAACTGGAAAGACACCGGCCGATGAACTGCTGGAATGTTACCACGGAAAGTGGGAGCAGAACATCGATCCGATTTTCACGGAATTTGCTTACTAAGCTTTTTAAGAGACTCTAAAGCCGTCTGATGGTTCGCTTCGGTCAGAGCACCTGATCGAAGCCTTACCAGTTCTTTGGCGACCTCCTTGTAAGTTGGGGTCTCCTCATGCCGATATCGCCTGCCAGCTTCTTCCAGCAACAAGCTGGCCACAAAGGAGCGTGCCTCGGGTAAATGTCCAAAGAGATCCACATAATTTATGTAAGGGATAGGTCGCGGTAGTGGTGCTGCGCCGTCACTGTTCGGTCGTGTCAGCTTTTTCATGTAAGACGATAGAAACGTCAATATTCGGCTCCCCGGGGCGGGCCCTCCAAATTCATCGATGATCACATGACGTGTGAAATCTTCGAGGCTTTTGAAGTGAGGTCCTGTGCCAAAGCGTTTCTTGCTTCGGGAATTATGAAGGCTTGGAATGCGCTTTGGGTTCTCGATGCCATCCTCACCAGCTTTAAACCAGAATTGATGAGTTAGGTCCACGAAGCCGGGACGTGGGGAGACGTTTGGAATGAAAAAGCGATCATTCCGGTGGCCGCTTGGGTGACAGCTCGCACAGGAAAGTCGAAGGCGGACAGCCCTCTCCCCAAGCAGAGAGGGGGAGTGAAACAGAAGCCGCCCGATAAGGGCATCGCCTTTTAACTCTCCGCCTAAAACCCATTCCGGGATTGGCTTGCTAGGCCGTGTGTCACTCCCGGGGGGGAGCCAGTTCTGCTCTTGTCCGCTGGCAAGTGAGGAGCAGGCTAGGCCGATAATAAAAGTCGAAATCCCGAGAAGTGACTTCATCTTTAGCTTGCGGTGCCGCCAACGGTTAGGCCATCAAGTAACATGGTTGGTTGACCAACGCCAACGGGGACACTCTGTCCTGCCTTGCCGCATGTGCCGATGCCACTATCTAATGCCATGTCATTGCCAACCGCACGTACCTTTTTAAGGGCCTCGCTGCCAGTTCCGATCAAGGTTGCGCCTTTAACAGGTGCGGTCAGCTTACCATCTTCGATCATGTAAGCTTCGGTACAGGAGAAGACAAATTTTCCAGATGTGATATCCACCTGTCCGCCGCCAAAGTTGATCGCGTACAGACCTTTTTTGACTGAGCCCAGAATTTCCGCTGGGTCTTTATCACCGCCTAACATGTATGTGTTTGTCATGCGCGGTAGAGGCAGGTGAGAGAAACTCTCTCGTCGACCGTTACCCGTAGGTTCAACGCCCATCAAGCGCGCATTTTGGCGATCCTGCATGTAGCCGACGAGAATCCCGTCTTCGATCAAAGTCGTGCAGGAGCTGGCGGTTCCTTCATCGTCAACGGTCAGTGAGCCGCGGCGATCAGGAATTGTCCCGTCATCGACAACGGTCACACCCGGTGCGGCTACTCTCTCGCCAATCAAACCAGAAAAAACAGAGGTTTTCTTACGGTTGAAGTCACCTTCCAAGCCATGCCCAACGGCTTCATGGAGAATAATACCGGGCCATCCGGGGCCAACAATTACGGGCATTTCGCCAGCAGGGGCATCAATGCTATCCAGATTGACAACTGCTTGGCGAATGGCTTCATCCACCGCATGCTTCCATGTGCTTTCTTCCAGATACATATCATACCCGGTTCTGCCGCCTGTTCCGAAGCTACCACTCTCCCGTCGGCCGTCTTTTTCAACAACGACAGAAACATTCAAGCGAACTAGTGGGCGGATGTCACCGGAGCGTTCGCCCCCAGTTCGAATAATTTCGACAACCTGCCAAGAGCCCGCGAGGGAAGCCGACACTTGAACCACACGGCTATCTTTACTCCGGGCATAAGCGTCCATTTCACCCAGAAGTTTGACCTTAGTATCGAAAGGGATATCCGACAGCGGGTTTTCATCGCTATAGAGGCTCTTATTCACAGCAGGTGGTGCAAGGGCAATGCTCCCGCTGCGTCCACCAGTGACTGCCCGAACTGTGGTCGCGGCATTTTCCACTGCGCGTTCAGATAGTTCTGAGGCGTGTGCGAAGCCGGTTGCTTCTCCGCAGACAGTGCGAAGTCCAAAACCTTGTGTGGTGTCGAAACTTGCGCTTTTCAGGCGGCCATCATCAAAAGAGAAGGCTTCAGATTGGCGATATTCGAGAAATAACTCCCCATCATCGGCACCTTGAAGGGCATTTGAAACCTGACTCTCCACAGCACTGCGATCCATTTCACTATTTTCAAAGAACAGGCTGTTGGCAATTTTTCCGTCACTCACGCGTTCATCCCCATTTCAGTTTTCGGGTTTGGGTGTATCTGATCTAAATATGTGACCTTCCGCCCTTGTTGTCGAGGGATCAGTCCCTATTTAACTAAAGATTCCCCACGGCAAAATGAATCAATCGCTGCGACAAAGTGTCACATGATTGTTACGCCGATAGCCTGAAAAGAATATCCAAAAACAATAATTTATAGCCGTCTGATTTAAATTAAGATATTGATTTAACAATGGCTTAGTGGGTTTTCGGCTTGCTTTTCCAAATTACTGAAATAGAAATAAAGACATAATTCCATTGTTGGGCTTGTCCTTTTAGGTTGGCTTGATGTAATTTCCGGCCCAAAGTTGATTGGAATCATTTTTGATTTGCATCAATAGACTGGCTATAAAACAACGATGTAGGGAATGATCGCAAGCCGTGTGTGCTGCGGTTTTCCAAGACTGATAAGAGCTATTAGAGACGGGAACAGATGATGGCTAAGGTAAAGGGTTTCGTCGCCTTTATTACTGCGTTTGCAGTAATGGCGCTTAACATGGGGACTGCCTCCGCGGCAGGCGAAGGGCAACCGGCCCCATGGCAACTTGGATTCCAGGAGGCGTTTTCTCCTGTTGCGCATAAGATGCATGACTTCCATAACTTGCTGTTGTGGATCATTACGATCATCACACTCTTTGTGTTGGTCCTCATGGTTTATGTGGTTATTCGCTTTAACCGCAAAGCAAATCCAACACCTTCCAAAACATCCCACAACACGTTGATCGAGATCGTCTGGACCGTTGTTCCAGTACTGATCCTCATCGTGATTGCAATCCCATCTTTCAGCCTGCTTTATTACGGTGACCGCGTTGAAAAAGCGGACATGACGCTGAAAGCGATCGGTTATCAGTGGTACTGGGGTTATGAATATGTAGACGAAGAAGGTCTCGCTTTTGACGCCGTAATGGTTGAAGAAGAAGATCTTAAGCCGGGTCAGCCACGCCTTCTGGCGACTGACAACACAATCGTCCTGCCAGTTGATACCAATATCCGCCTTCTCGTAACTGCTGAAGATGTTCTTCACTCATGGGCGATGCCAGCCTTCGGTGTGAAAATGGATGCGGTTCCAGGTCGTTTGAACGAAACCTGGATGCGGATCGAGAAAGAGGGCATGTATTACGGTCAGTGCTCTGAGCTTTGTGGTGCCCGTCACGGCTTTATGCCGATTGCCATCAAGGCGGTAAGCAAAGAAGAATACGCAGCCTGGTTGGTCAAAGCGAAAGAGAAATTCGCGTCCAACGACCGCTCGAACTTTAAAGTTGCTTCGGCAACATCCATTACACAGTAATATCGGCTAGAGAGAGGCAAGAGAAATGGCTAACAGTGCAGCAGCCGCTCATGACGATCATACTCCAACTGGCTGGAAGCGTTGGGTATATTCGACAAACCATAAAGATATCGGGACAATGTACCTGGTATTTGCCATCATCGCCGGTATTATCGGTGGTGCCATGTCCGTGTTTATTCGGGCAGAATTGCAAGTGCCGGGGGATCAGTTCCTCGACGGCAATTTCCACTTCTTTAACGTAGTTGTGACAGGTCACGGTCTTGTCATGGTGTTCTTCATGGTGATGCCGGCGGTTATCGGTGGCTTCGGTAACTGGATGGTGCCTCTCATGATCGGGGCGCCAGATATGGCCTTCCCGCGAATGAACAACATTTCATTCTGGTTGATGCCTCCAGCTCTCGGTCTTCTGTTGATCTCCATTTTTGTTGAAGGTCCGGCAGGCGCTGACGGTGTTGGCGGTGGTTGGACAATGTATCCGCCGCTCTCTGCTTCGGCAGGTCAGCCGGGCGCTGCTGTGGACTACGCGATCCTGTCCCTTCACGTTGCAGGTGCGTCTTCCATTCTGGGTGCGATCAACTTCATCACTACCATCTTCAACATGCGTGCCCCTGGCATGACCATGCATAAGATGCCACTGTTTGTTTGGTCCGTATTGGTGACTGCATTCTTGCTGCTTCTGTCTCTGCCAGTTCTGGCGGGCGCGATTACAATGTTGCTGACAGACCGTAACTTTGGCACAAACTTCTTCGTTCCTGAAGGCGGCGGCGATCCACTTCTGTTCCAGCACCTGTTCTGGTTCTTTGGACACCCTGAAGTGTACATCATGATTTTGCCAGGCTTTGGTATCATCAGTCAGATTGTTTCCACATTCAGCCGTAAGCCAGTGTTTGGTTATCTTGGTATGGCCTATGCAATGGTTGCCATCGGTGGCGTTGGGTTTATCGTTTGGGCCCACCACATGTTCACGGTTGGTATGGATGTTGATACACGTGCATACTTCCTGGGTGCGACTTTGGTTATTGCGGTTCCAACTGGTGTTAAGATCTTCTCTTGGATCGCCACGATGTGGGGCGGCTCCATTGAATTTAAAGCACCTATGATCTGGGCACTTGGTTTTATCTTCCTGTTCACCGTTGGTGGTGTAACTGGTGTGGTACTGGCGAACGGTGGTCTGGATGTGATCCTTCATGACACTTATTACGTTGTGGCCCACTTCCACTATGTTCTGAGCCTCGGTGCTGTATTTGCGATCTTTGCCGGTTTCTACTACTGGTTCGGCAAAATGTTCGGTTACACATATTCCGAATTCCTCGCGAAACTCCACTTCACAGTAACCTTCATTGGGGTGAACTTGATCTTCTTCCCAATGCACTTCCTTGGTCTGGCTGGTATGCCGCGTCGTATTCCGGATTATCCAGATGCCTTCGCAGGATTTAACGCCATCGCGTCTTATGGCTCATACATCTCTGCCTTTGGTGTCCTGATCTTCCTGTACACAGTAGCGCATGCATTCTTGCGCGGTGAACGTGCGGCAGACAACCCATGGGGTGAAGGTGCAACTACGCTGGAGTGGACATTGTCCTCACCTCCTCCGTTCCACCAGTTCAATGAACTGCCTGTTATCAAGTAACAAGTAACGGAGTTTCTTGTGTCCGACACAAGCATCATACAGGAAAACACAGCCCGTGCCGGTTACGGATCGGCCCGGGCCAGTGACTATTTCGCACTGCTAAAGCCGCGTGTAATGTCTCTGGTTGTCTTTACCGGCCTAGTCGGTATGGCAGTTGCCCCAGGTGACTTACACCCTGTTCTAGCCTTTACCGCATTGCTTTGTATCGCTGTTGGGGCTGGCGCCTCTGGTGCGATCAATATGTGGTACGATGCAGATATCGACCAGATTATGGAGCGGACGAAAAATCGTCCTGTTCCAGCCGGGAAGGTAACTGCAGGAGAGGCTCTGGCTGTGGGTGTATCCCTGTCTGTTGCCTCAGTTGTGCTGATGGGACTAGCTGTTAATCTGACAGCTGCGGCTTTGCTGGCGATTACAATTGGGTTTTATGTTTTTATCTACACAATGTGGCTGAAGCGTCGGACCCCTCAGAATATTGTGATTGGCGGTGCTGCTGGTGCTTTCCCTCCAATGGTGGGTTGGGCAGCCGTGACCGGTAATGTCAGCATTGAATCGTTGGTTCTGTTTGCGATTATTTTCTTCTGGACCCCTCCACATTTCTGGGCTCTGTCCTTGTGGCGGGATATTGATTACGCAAATGCTGGTGTACCGATGTTGCCAGTTGTCGCAGGGCGAGAGGCGACACGACGTCAGGTCGTGATTTACAGTGTTCTTCTGTTCCCGATTGCTGTCATGCCATACTTTCTGGGTTATGCTGGACTGACATATGGTGTTGGCTCTGCGATCCTTGGAGGAATTTTCCTCTTTGGTGCGGTGAATGTCTGGTTGAAGAAAGATGAGAAAAGCGCGAAACAGCTTTTTGCATTTTCGCTTCTGTATCTGTTTTTGATTTTTGCGCTTCTCCTTGGTGAAGCGATCGTGAAAGGTGTCGTATGATGTCTAAAGACGAAGAAAAACAGAAACGCAGAAATAAGAATCTGGTGGTTGGCGGTATCTTGGCAGCGATTGTCATTCTGTTCTATCTGATTACCCTGGCCAAATTGACAGGAGGTGTCACATGAGTAAGCAGAACAGCAAATCTGTTCGTCTTGCTGGTGGGCTGGCTCTTGTGGCAGCGGGGATGGTTGGTTTGTCCTTTGCCGCGGTCCCACTCTACGATTTGTTTTGCCGTGTGACGGGATATGGTGGGACGACGCAGCAATCAGAATTGGGATCTGATGTCATTCTGGACAAAAAGATTACAATTGATTTTGATGCGAATACAGGGAAGGACATGCCTTGGCAATTCCGCCCGGTAGAGCGCAAGGTACAAATTCGTATCGGGGAGACAGGGATTGCATTCTACGAAGCAATGAACCCTACCGATAAAGAGATTACGGGCACTGCCTCCTTCAATGTGACACCACAGAAGGTCGGGCAGTATTTCACCAAGATTGAGTGTTTCTGCTTTACTGAGCAGACATTGAAGCCGGGTGAGAGCGTTGATATGCCGGTCACCTTCTATGTGGATCCGGACATCACGAAAAACATAAATACGAAAGAAGTTGAGACTATCACCCTGTCCTACACATTCTTTGTGACGGAACCAGAAGAGAAGACAGCCTCAGCGGATGAAGTAATTAAGGCAGAACCTGGTTCTGCTTCGGTAAACTGACCAAAGGGAAGGTCACTTAATTTAGAACCCGATAATTCGGGGAGGATTGCAGGAGTTAGAAATGGCAGATTCTCACGCTAAACAGCATGATTATCACTTGGTAGACCCAAGTCCTTGGCCGGCATTGGCCTCTTTGTCAGCATTCGTTACTGCTGTTGGTGCAGTAATGTGGATGCATGACAGCGGCTTTGCCGTTTTCACAATTGGTATGATTATGCTGCTGTATACAGCGTTCGCCTGGTGGCGTGACGTTGTTAAAGAGGGCGAGCATCAAGGGCACCATACACCAGTGGTTCAACTGGGGCTGCGCTATGGCATGATCATGTTCATCGCTTCTGAGGTGATGTTCTTTGTGGCCTGGTTCTGGGCTTATTTCAACGCGGCCTTCTTCCCAACGGAAGCGATTGGTTCGGTATGGCCACCAGAAGGCATCGAAACTTTTGACCCTTGGCATCTGCCACTGATCAACACTTTGATCCTGCTGACATCCGGCACAACTGTAACATGGGCACACCACGCACTGCAGCATGGTGATCGCAAAGGCCTTATTCAGGGTCTGACACTGACTGTTGTCTTGGGTGCAGTCTTTTCCGTTGTTCAGGCTTACGAATACTCACACGCAGCCTTTGGTTTTGCGGATGGTATCTACGCTTCCACATTCTACATGGCAACAGGTTTCCACGGGGCGCACGTTCTGATTGGAACGATCTTCCTGCTGGTTTGTTTAATCCGTGCAGCACGTGGTCACTTTAAGTCAGATCACCACTTTGGCTTCGAAGCTGCTGCTTGGTACTGGCACTTTGTGGACGTTGTTTGGCTGTTCCTGTTCGTCGCCATCTACTGGTGGGGTTCAGCTTAAAAGTTAAGCTTTCAATATATGAGCGAAGAGCGGAAAGATAAGGTTTCCCCGTTTGCGGCGGGTATCACCTGCAAATGTCCGTCTTGCGGAGAAGGAAAACTCTTTCGCTCTTTTCTAGAAGTTCAACCCGTGTGCGAGGTATGCGGGTTGAAACTTGAAGACATCGACAGCGGGGATGGCCCCGCTGTTTTTGTTATTGTGATAGTCGGCCTAATCGTTGTCGCACTGGCGTTCTGGGTGGAGTTTGCATTTCATCCACCTTACTGGCTGCAACTGGTGATCTGGTTGCCGACAGTCGTGGGGTTATCTATTGGGCTGCTTCGCCCTTTAAAATCACTGATGATTGCACTACAGTACCACCACAAAGCATCATCAGATATTGAACTGCGTTAATGATTAAAAAATTCTCCCCTGGCCTATGGCCCACAGTGATGACCATACCGGTGATCCTGATCCTTCTGTCTTTAAGCATTTGGCAGATTAATCGCTATTTCTGGAAAGTGGATCTGCTGGATAATGTCGCTCAGCAGATGAGCGAGGCTGCTGTCCCATTTCCAAGCGGTGATATCGATCTGGATGAATGGGGATACCGCCGCGTAGAGGTAACCGGTACGTTTGTCCACGACAAAGAAATTCACCTTTTCGCGCATACGATTAAAGGGTTGAAGGGGTTTCAAATTATTACGCCTTTGATTCTGTCAGATGGTTCAGGAACTGTTCTTGTGAATCGTGGCTGGGTGCCAGAACGCTTTAAAGAATCCGTGACGCGTAACGAGGGGCTACTCGGCGGTGAGGTGACGCTGACAGGTGTTATTCGAAAGCCTTGGGCAAAGTCTTATGATTTCATGCCTGCGAGTAACCCTGAAACCAATGTTTGGTTGTATGGCGAACTTGAAGATATGGCAGCACATCTGAAATTGGAGGATGTGAAGCCTGTTTTTGTCGAGTTGGATGAATTGGCGGTTCCGGGCGGGTGGCCAAAAGGTGGTCAGACAAGGGTGACAGTCCCGAATAATCACGTCGAATATAGCCTGACATGGCTGGCACTTGCGATTGCCATGGCGGCAATCTATGTGTTGTATGGTCTGCGCCGCGGCCGTAGAGAGAGCTGAAATGTCAGAAAAGAAGGCTTATGGCGCACTCGTTGCGCGATTTAACCGTATGTCTGCCCTTGGCGGCGCCGGTGCCATGCTTGGCTGGGATAACGCTGTTATGATGCCGGATGGCGGGGCGGATGCCCGCGCAGAAACTATGGCAACACTTGGTGTTATCAGTCACGAAATGATGACCGATCCTGTGGTTAAAGGCCTCTTTGAGGAAGCGGAAGTTGAAGCGCTTTCACAGCATGAAGCCGCTAATCTGCGGGAGATGAAACGGAGTTACACTCACGCCAATGCACTTCCGGCAGACCTTGTAGAGGCCTTCTCTCGTGCTACGTCTGAATGCGAGATGACATGGCGGGGTGCCCGAGAGCAGGATGATTTTAAAGCATTGCTGCCGTCGTTGAGCAAAGTGTTTGATCTTGTTCGCGAAATTGCCTCGGTAAAGTCTGAGGTTCTCCAGTTACCCATTTACGACGCCTTGCTTGATGAGTATGAACCGGATTGCCGTCAATCGATCATCGACCCTCTTTTCGCTGAATTGGAAGACTTTCTGCCCAACTTCCTCGAAGAGGTTTTAGAGAGGCAAGCTGCAAAAGGGGCATATGAAAAGCCAGAAGGCCCCTTTGATCTTGAGAAGCAGAAGACTCTTGGTCTTAAGTTGATGACGGATCTTGGGTTTGACTTCAATCGTGGCCGGCTCGATACAAGTCATCATCCTTTTACAGGCGGGATCCCGGATGATGTCCGCCTCACGACCAGATATGAAGAAGATGATTTTACCCAAAGCTTGATGGGAACTCTCCATGAAACGGGGCATGCTCTATACGAGCAAAATCTGCCAAAAGAGTGGCGTGGGCAACCTGCCGGGGAGGCGCGGGGTATGGCACTTCATGAAAGCCAATCTCTGCTAGTAGAAATGCAACTTTCCAGAAGCGAACCTTTTCTTGAATATCTGCAGCCGAAGCTTATTAAAGTCTTCAAACGCGATGGTGCTGCGTGGGAATTTGATAATCTGAAAAAGCTCTATCATCATGTGGAGCGCGGACTTATTCGGGTTGATGCTGATGAGGTTACTTACCCATTGCATGTGATTTTGCGCTATCGATTAGAGGCAGCGCTTCTGTCCGGTGATTTACAGGTTGCAGATTTGCCGGGTGCATGGAATGACGGGATGCAGCAGCTGTTAGGGGTGACGCCACCAAGCGATCGTTTGGGCTGTTTGCAGGATATTCATTGGCCGGGCGGTGCGGTTGGTTATTTCCCAACATACACTTTGGGCGCAATGGCTGCGGCGCAGATTTATAAAGCCGCAGGAGATGCCATTCCAGAGCGGGATGAGCAAGTTGCTGCCGGTGAGTTTGCGCCTTTGATTACTTGGTTGAGGCAAAATATTCACGAGAAGGGTAGCCTCTATAGCGCAGAAGAAATTCTGACGCAGGCAACAGGTTCGGGATTTGGAACTGCTTCCTTTATTGAGCATCTCAAAAGCCGCTATTTACCTGAATAAAGCCCTATTATTTAAGAAAAGGGCAGTATAGATTGGGCGGGCATTCGCATATGGCGAAAGCCCTGATCAATATCAGAATTGGAGACGCAAGGTGGAGTATATCAGTACTCGTGGTGAAGCCCCTGTTTTGAATTTCGAAGAGGTGGTGCTGACTGGTCTGGCCCGGGACGGAGGACTATATGTCCCAAAAACCTGGCCACAGATGTCTGAAGCAGATATTCGCGGCCTTGCGGGTAAATCATACGCAGCAGTGGCAGCAGAAGTCCTGCAGCCATTTTTGGGAGATTGCATCTCCCCAGAAGATTTCCGCGAGATGACGGAAAAAGCCTATGGCAGTTTCTCTCATAAAGCGGTTGTGCCGCTATCCCAGCTTGATAAAAACGATTTCTTGATGGAGCTGTATCACGGTCCAACGCTGGCTTTTAAAGACGTGGCGTTGCAGCTTCTGGGGCTGCTTTATGATCATCTCCTGGGCCGCCAAGGTAAGAAGGTGACAATCGTGGGCGCCACGTCCGGTGATACGGGCTCCGCGGCTATTGAGGCGACCCGCGGACGAGACGCGGTTGATATCTTTATTATGCACCCAAAAGGGCGTGTTTCTGAAGTGCAGCGCCGCCAGATGACAACTGTTCTGGATGCCAATGTTCACAATATCGCAATTGATGGCGATTTTGATGATTGTCAGGCACTTGTGAAAGCCATGTTCAACGATCATGACTTCCGCGACGAATATGGCGTATCCGCGGTGAACTCCATTAACTGGGCCCGGGTAATGGCTCAAATCGTGTATTATTTCACGGTGTCCGTATCTCTTGGAGCGCCAGATCGAAAAGTTGCTTTTTCTGTTCCAAGCGGAAATTTTGGCGATATCTATGCTGGTTATTGCGCTCAGAAAATGGGACTTCCGATTGAACAGCTGATCGTTGCGACAAATCGAAATGATATCCTTTCCCGTTTCTTCAACACTGGTGAATATCGCAAAGAGGGGGTTAATCCAACGATTAGCCCGAGCATGGATATTCAGGTTTCCAGCAACTTTGAACGTCTCTTGTTTGATCTTTGTGCGCAAAATGGCGAGCAGGTTAAATCTCACATGCGGGATCTTGACGAAAAAGGAGGGTTTGCTGTTGATATGAAACAGTTGAACCAGATCGTTTTTGCTGCGGGGGCATGTTCTGAGGAAGAAACCCTCTCCACCATCAAGGCAACGCTAGAGAATTCTGATAAGCTGGTTGACCCGCATACCGCGGTTGGGCTTAAGGTCGCTGCGGATCGCCGTAAATCTGACACGGCGCCAATGGTGACATTGTCCACGGCGCACCCTGCGAAATTCCCGGCATCGGTAGAAAAAGCAACAGGTATTTATCCTGATTTGCCGCCGCACATGTCGGATCTTTTTGACCGCGAAGAAAAACTTGATGAACTGCCCAATGACATTCACGCGGTGCAGTCCTATATCAAGGAAAGATCGCGAATTAAATAATTTGAAGTGAAAGTTACTACATGACGCAAAACGTCACGACCCTTAATAACGGTCTTCGTGTTGTTACCGACCCAATGCCTCATCTGGAAACGGCTGCGGTTGGGGTTTGGGTAAATACAGGCGCCCGCCATGAAACATTGGCGGAAAATGGTATTTCCCACGTTCTTGAGCATATGGCCTTTAAAGGCACCGAGACGCGCAGCGCCAAAGAAATTGCAGAAACGATTGAGGCAGTAGGGGGGCATCTGAACGCCTATACCAGCCGAGATCAAACGGCCTATTACGCTCGTGTGTTACAAGAAGATGCGCCGCTTGCAGTGGATATTCTGTCTGACATTTTGCAAAACTCGACTTTTGATGAGACTGAACTTACCCGTGAAAAAGAAGTAATCGTTCAGGAAATCGGTCAGGCCAATGACACGCCTGACGATATCATCTTCGATCATCTGCAGGAGACAGCTTACCCTGATCAGGCGCTAGGACGTTCTATTCTTGGAACTGCCGAGCGGGTGCGGGGCTTTAGCCGTGACATGATCTCTGGATATATGGGTGCACGCTATAGTGCGCCGCGGATGGTCTTGAGCGCATCCGGTGGTGTTGAGCACGAGCAGATGGTAGAGCTTGCAGAGAAAATGTTCGATCATTTACCAACCGAAGGTGCGAGCAACGCGGATGCTGCCGATTATCAGGGCGGTGACTATCGGGAGAATCGTGACCTGGAGCAGGTGCATTTAGCTCTGTCTGTTCCGGGGCTTGCTTATTCGGATGGTGATTTTTACGCGGTGCAAATTTTGTCTGCCTTGCTAGGCGGGGGGATGTCGTCTCGTCTGTTTCAGGAAGTGCGTGAAAATCGCGGTCTATGTTATTCCATCTTTTCTTTCTCCTCATCTTTTATGGATTCGGGGTTGTTCTCGGTTTATGCGGGAACAGGAGAGGGGCAGATTGCGGACCTTGCAGCGGTATTGGTAGACGAATTGCAGAAATCTACCGAAGATATTACCGAAGCAGAACTGAACCGGGCTCGTGCGCAGCAAAAGGCTGGCTTGCTGATGGGGCAGGAGAGCCCCGCTGCTCGGTGTGAAGTACATGCCCGCCAAACTTTGATCTATGATCGGGTTGTCCCTGCAGCCGAGATTGCAGCAGAGATAGATAATGTGACGTTGGAACAGGTCCAAAACCTTGCAAAGCGTCTTTTCATTGGCGTGACCCCAACGGTAGCTGCCCTTGGCCCTATCAAAAACCTTGAAACCTATGATCGATTTGCGGCAAGATTTGCATAAGAGGCGACTGATATAAAGGTCGCGTTTTTATATGCGAGGGTAAGGTGCTTAAAAATCTTCTCGGGACCCGAAGGCCAAAGACCGTTTTTACGGAGCGGTTGTACATTCGGGCGCCCGAACCAGAAGATTGGGGAGAATGGTCGTCAGTACGCGAAGAGAGCCGCCCCCATCTCATTCCATGGGAGCCGGTGTGGCAATCTGACTGTCTGACCCAACGCAGTTTTCGGGACCGGATTAGACGTTACAGCAATGATGCCCGTGCTGATGCCGGCTATGCGTTCTTCCTGTTTAGAAGAGACGATAACAAACTTGTTGGTAGCATAACCGTTGGAAATGTCCGCCGGGGTGTCGCACAAACGGGTACTATGGGTTATTGGACAGGCCTTCCTTATATCCGAAGTGGGTATATGTACGAGGCTATAACAGGTTTGTTACCTGTTCTATTTAACGACTATCAGCTTCGCCGAATTGAAGCCGCTTGTCTGCCAGAAAATGTGCCAAGTGCGTCATTGCTTCAAAAGGCTGGTTTCAGCCGTGAAGGGTATGCGCGTCAGTATCTTTGTATTAACGGGATTTGGCAGGACCATCTGTTGTTTGCTATTTTAAAAGGTGATCCGATCGGTAGTAATGCTCAACACGTTTGAGTTTAAGCGTGCCCGATCTCAGAAGATAACAGCCCCGGATCAAAGCCAAGCTTTCCTATGGCGGATTGCCATTTTCCAGCTAGTTGCTCTCCAAAAACCAGATCCGGACCGGCATCAACAATAAGCCATCCATTTTGTTGGATTTCCTGTTCCAGCTGTCCCGGTCCCCAACCTGCATAGCCGAGGGCAACAAAACTGCTTTCTGGGCCATCACCATTTGCCATTGTTTGCAGCATATCCAAAGTAGCGGTTACAGCGATGCCATCTCCGACGACAGTTGAAGTCGCGTGAACTTTATCGGTTGAATGCAGTACAAACCCTCGCTCCGTATCAACGGGGCCACCGAAATGAACTCGTGTGTTGCCGACATCTTTTTCATGGGCGACTTCTAATTGTTCAAGCAAGGCTCTGAAGCTGAGAGCTTCCATATTTTTGTTCAGAACAATTCCCATGGCGCCCTCTTCATTATGAGCAATGAGAAGGATGATTGTTTTCTTAAACCGCGGATCACTCATGGACGGCATCGCAATTAGGATGCTGCCTTCAAGATAGTGACCGTCGTTTGTTTCATTTTTACTCATAGGATTACCGCAATCGAAGGATACAAACATATAAACAGATTGTGACATGTAATTGAAGTTACACATCATATATAATCGTATGTGCTTACTGATCTTATGTGGTGTGGCGAAACGTAAAATGAAGCTTCTGATGCAAAATATTCGGATTTTTGTGGCATATACTTTGGCAATTGTCCTCATGCCATTGATTGCGGGCGCCGCAGAATCTGAGTGGCAGACAGAAGATATGGTTCGGACCAGGCTGATTTCTGAACGGATCGGGACAGAAGGTCAGCATGAAATTCTGTTGGGTGTTCAAGTTCAGATGCAAGAGGGGTGGAAAACCTACTGGCGTAGTCCTGGATCGTCCGGACTACCGCCGATTTTTAAATGGCAGGGTAATGATAATATTCAATCAATTGCCGTCGAATGGCCACGTCCTTACTCCTTCGATAGCTTCGGTATTCAAAGTTGGGGATATAAATCTGAAGTTATTTTCCCCCTCCGTGTGACCTTGAAAGAGGCAGGCAAGCCCATAACTGCTTCGTTGGAGTTTTCATACGGTGTTTGTGAACAGGTTTGTGTTCCTGTGCAGCAGACACTCTCTCTTTCATTGCCGGCAGAGGCGGATGTTCTTTCAGATCACGCAAAGCTGTTAAATGAATACCGTGATACAGTCCCTCCGTTTTTCACTTCCCAATCACATATCGAAGCCGTGTCAGCGGCAAGTACTAACAGTAGCGAGTTGGAAATCGTTATTGAAGCTAATTCGCATTTGAAACAGCCGATGCTGATTGTAGAGGGAGAGGATGGTGATTATTTTGAAATATCACCCCCGGTCATTGAAATGGCAGGCCGTAAATCTATCTTCCGAATTACAGCGGATCTTGTCGATAGGGACAAGCCACTGGAAGGTCGGGAAGTTGTGGTGACATTTCTGGATAAAGATATGTCCCTGGAGGAGCGAGTGCTGATCAAGTGATAGACCACACAGCCTAGACTGTTTGGCTGGCGCAAAAGGTCAGGTATGCTATTCTCCAATTCAAAATAACTCTAATACAGAATAGGGATGACAAATGACTATTAGCGTCGGTGACAAATTACCTTCTGTCGACTTGATGGAAATGACAGAGAGCGGTCCTTCAAAAGTATCTTCTAGCGATCTGTTTGGTGGAAAGAAAGTGGCGCTGTTCGCGGTGCCAGGTGCCTTCACACCAACATGCTCCGCCAAGCATCTTCCAGGTTTCGTTGATAACTTGGATGCATTGAAAGCCAAAGGCGTGGATGCGGTTTACTGCCTGTCTGTGAATGACCCATTTGTAATGGGCGCATGGGGTAAGGCGCAGAATTCTGGTGATGTTCGGATGGTTGCTGATCCAGATGCAGCGTTTACAAAAGCGATGAATGTTGAATTTGATGCCTCAGGCGCAGGTCTTGGTATTCGCTCCCGCCGTTATTCAATGCTGGTAAATGATGGTGTTGTCGAGCAGCTAAACCTTGAAGAGACAGGCGGCTTTGAGGTGTCAGATGCAGAAACACTTCTGGGGCAGCTTTAAGCTTTTTTAGATACATAAAATGAAAGGGGCCGACTGGCCCCCTTTTTTACCGATATTCATTCATTCCCTGATTGGCAAGCGAATCGGCTTTTTCATTGCCGTCTATACCCGCATGCCCTTTTACCCAGTTCCACTCGATATCATGTGCGGCAATGGCTTCGTCTAAGGCGATCCATAGATCTTGATTCTTTACCGGTTTCTTTGCGGCCGTTTTCCAGTTATTCCGTTTCCAGCTGTGCATCCATTTTGTGATGCCGTCCATAACGTATTTACTGTCCGTATTTAATGTAACTTGGCTGGGACGTTTGAGAGAATTTAGAGCTTCAATAGCCGCTGTCAGTTCCATCCGGTTATTGGTTGTCTCGGCCTCCCCGCCGCAGATTTCTTTCAGTTTTCCTTTATATTCCAGCAGCGCGCCCCATCCGCCAGGTCCCGGATTTCCAGAACAGGCGCCATCTGTGTAGATAATTACTTTTTCTGCTGAAGACATGTATTGAGTACCTCGTGATCGTTTCTGTCTCTATAACACATCAGCCCATGGCATTAAGTGCAAATTGTCGAAAATTAACTGAATGTTAGGCTGGGCCCATCAGAATGCCTCTACATTAGTTCCAATTTATATGTCGGTCGGGAGCCTGAGTGAGCCCATGCCTAAAAAAGTGTTTTCTGCAGAGTTGAAGCAAATGCAATATCAGCATGCCGAAGGGGAAACCCCGACCGGTGGTGCGAGTGGTATTAGTCAGGAGCAGTATGAAGAATTGCTGGGCGCGATTTCATCCCTTCGAGAGGATGTCGCCACAGGTTTTTCACAAAAATCGACAGCGGTAATTGACGAGACTGTGCTGGAGGGCTTCAAAAAGGAAGTTCTTGAGGCGACTGAGCTGAAACAGGAATTGGAAGAATTGTCCCGAGTGATCATGGATACTCGCCGAGAAATTTCTTCTATCAAATCCCAAGACAAAGGCCCTAAAATCCATGCGATGACCGATCAATTGGATGCCGTGGTTGCCGATACGGAGGGGGCCACTAACTCTATTTTGGAAGCAATCGAGGTAATCGAAGATAAAAACGAGAGCCTGGAGCTCAATGCGACAGACCCAGATGAACTGGAAATTACTGAGGCAATTAGCCAGTCCATCATGAAGATCTACGAGGCGTGTAACTTCCAAGATATCACTGGGCAGCGGATTTCAAAAGTTGTTGGTACTTTGAAATTCGTGGAAGACCGCATTGAAACTATGATCGAAATCCTCGGTGGTGAGGAGCACTTGGGTGAGCTTGGTGGCGTTGAGCATAAAGAGCAGATGGATGGTGATGTTGCTCTCAGCGGTCCACAAGCAGGCGGCCAAGAGATCTCGCAGGACGAAATCGACGCGCTGTTCGACTAAGGAAGCACGGCCTGTTATAGGCCGTAATCCTGCACCGTTTTTACATCTCGATGGAAGCGAATCTTCTTTAGATACTCTTCTGGGCTTTTGGGTTTTACCAAAGCGCCTTCCACTTGGTTGATCCAGTCATAAAGGCGGGTCAGGTAGAACCGAACCGCAGCGCCTTGGCAGAGGAGCGGAAGAGCATCTAGCTCAGATTTCTCAATTAGGCGAACTTTTCCATATGCGCTCAGCAACTTGCGAGCTTTTGTGATGTTAAAGCTGCCGTCATTTTCAAAACACCATGCGTTTAAACAGACAGCAATGTCATAGGCGAGGTAGTCGTTGCAGGCGAAATAATAATCGATGACACCACTAACTCTATTTTTTAGAAAGAAGATGTTATCCGGGAACAGGTCCGCATGAATAACGCCTTGCGGTAAGTTCGAAGGCCAATTCCCCTCTAATAAGTTCAGGGCGGATTCAATTTCCTGTTTTTCGCTTTCTCGAATCATGCCACGGGCATCATCCCTAAGTGCAGCTTCGAATAACGGTCGCCATGCACCCATGCCCAGACCATTTGGGCGCATAATGTGGAAATCACTCGCCGTTTGATGCATATGCGCAAGGCTCTCACCAAGAAGTGCGCAATGATCCGGTGTTGGGCGAGCAACTGAACGCCCATCCAGAAATTCAATAATAGCTGCTGGGCGACCTGCAACTTCTGTCAGGGCGTGGCCAGTTTTGTTTTCAATTGGGCGGGGAGAGACATACCCTTTATCGGCAAGATGTTGCATCAGACCAATGAAAAAGGGGAGGTCATCCTCGTTCACCCTTTTCTCATAGAGCGTGAGAATGAAAAAACCTTCACTGGTATGCAGCAGAAAGTTGGAGTTTTCCACACCTTCAGCGATACCTTTGCAAGAGAGAAGCTCCCCAATGCTGTATTCTTCCAGAAGCTGATCCAGTGCCTCGTCAGAGACATGAGTATAGACGGCCATTCAATTGCTCTTATTCAGTTTCCAAAACGCGGGGCAGCTTGAAAGTAATATGTTCTTCGCTGGTGGTTATTTCTTCAACCGTAATGTCATAGTGTTGACGGAAAGCTTCAACAACTTCTTCAACCAGCTCCTCTGGGGCGGATGCGCCGGCAGTGATGCCAATGGCATTACACTCTGCCATCCGATCCCAGGGGATATCAGTTGCCCGTTGGACCATGTCTGAGAATTTGCAACCAGCTTTCTGGGCGACTTCTACCAATCGCATAGAGTTTGAGGAGTTAGGAGCCCCAATTACAAGAACGCCATCGCAATGCTGAGCAAGCTCTTTGACAGCGGCTTGTCTGTTTGTCGTAGCGTAGCAGATATCTTCTTTCTTCGGGGAGGCGATATTTGGAAAACGCTTTTGAAGAGCTGCAACGATATCTCGTGTTTCGTCCACAGAAAGAGTGGTTTGGGTTAGATAAGCCAGTTCTGCTTCATTGTTGTTTGGGACAAAATTTTCCGCATCCTCAACGGTTTCTACCAGTTGAATCCGTCCCTCTGGCAGCTGACCCATGGTACCAATAACCTCTGGGTGGCCTGTGTGACCGATAAGGATAATTTCCATATTGTCCTTATCGTGACGCTCTGCTTCTCTATGGACTTTGCTGACAAGTGGACAAGTGGCGTCAATATAGAACATTTTTCGCTGTTCGGCTTCTGCGGGGACAGACTTTGCGACGCCGTGGGCGGAAAAAATGACAGGTACGTTTTCAGGTACATCGGAGAGTTCATCAACGAAAACGGCGCCCTTTTTCTCTAAATTTTCAACAACATAGCGGTTGTGTACGATCTCGTGACGGACATAGACAGGCGCTCCATATTTATCGAGGGCTTTTTCCACGATTTGGATGGCGCGATCCACTCCGGCGCAAAAGCCGCGAGGTGCTGCCAGTAATAATTTTTTTGTCGCCTGAGCCATTAATTCATCCACTTGATAAGGACACAGTTTGAAGAAGAAATTTTCTTCCCTTAAGCCTGCGCTTGCGCTATTGCCGAGAGCATCTTAGATTTGGCGGATTAGTACATCAAATTCAAGCAAATGACTAGTGTCGGGACAGATCCAGTGATCTGAACTTCACCCGAAGAGTGCTGAGGGGCATATGACGATACTCAAGAAAAGCAAATTTTTGGCCGCTTGTGGGAGCCTGATGTTTCTTGCTGGCTGTAGCGGTGGGTTCGAGACTGACATGTTTTCTTCAGAGCCTGAAATCGTTATCGCCTGCCCAAAAGTCTCTGTTTTGCCTTATGCAGATCAAATTACGATTTTCCGAGAAGGTCCGGGGCGCGACCTTGTGGATGTCGAATATGAGGGCGTTATTGCGCCTGTGAGCGGTGAATGTGTTTACGAGGATGATTATGCTTGGGTTGAGGTTGATTTGATTTTGCGAGTTGGCGCCATTAAAGGCCCCGCAGCGATTTCAAATGAGCAGAGTTTTGATTTCTTTGTCGCCGTTGCCGATAGTGATAACCGAGTACTGAATAAGAAAGTGTTTGATAGCCCGGTTGTGGTTCCTGAGGGACGTCGCCGCGGAGCAGTTCAGGAAGAGCTGTCACAGCGCTTTCCAATTATGAGCGGACAGCGGGGTAGTAACTATCGCATTATCGTTGGTTTCCAGCTTAGCCAGGAGCAAATGGCATATAACCAAGCGAAGCGATAGAGCATAAAAAAACCGCCCCGAAGGGCGGTTTTTCTGTCTCCCGAAGCAAATTAGATAGTTTTTCGTGCTTCGTTAAGAAATTCCAGAACATTCTTTTCAAGGCTATGGGTTTGTTCCTGCAACGAATTTGCTTCCTGTAGAACAGTTTTACTTGTCTCGTTCGTCGTTTCCGCAGAGTTTCGAACCTCACCAATATGCTCGGATACTGATTGAGTGTTATTCGCTGCGCTGACCACACTTTGAGAGATTTCCTGAGTAGCAGATCCCTGCTCCTCAATGGCAGAAGCAATAGTCTCAACCGCTGTATTAATCGCCCCGATGGAGTTGTTGATGACTTCCATTGATTGGACAGCATCGCCAGACGCTGCCTGAATCCCTAGAATTTGCTGGCTGATTTCTTCTGTTGCTTTCGCTGTTTGTGTCGCGAGGTTCTTCACCTCATTAGCCACAACAGCAAAGCCTTTACCGGCTTCACCAGCACGGGCGGCCTCAATAGTCGCGTTGAGGGCAAGAAGATTTGTTTGACTTGCAATATCTTCAATAAGGCGAACCACTTCACCAATAGAGCTGACGGCTTCCGCAAGACCTTGGATTTTTTGGTTGCCCTCTTCCACCGTAGTCCGGGCTGTGCCTGTGCTTTCCAAAGAAGATTTAACCTGACGGTGAATTTCCTGGATGGAAGCAGATAACTCTTCGGCTGCACTCGCAACTGTTTGAACACTTCCCGTGGCGCTAATCGCAGCGCTGGAGACGCGTTCAACCTGTGTGTTTGTAGAGCCTGCGTTGGAAGACAGGGTGTCGGCCGTATTTTGCAGTTCATCAGAGGTTTTGGAAATCCGGTTGGAAAGCTCCCAAATCCCATTTTCAAACTTCTCGATCACTTCGTTGAACTGGAAGCTACGATCCTTAAAGGTATTGGTACAGGTGTTGATCGCATCTGCGGTCCGTTTGAAAGAACCCATCATGTCGATCGAGAGGATGCGGCGATAATATTTCTGTTCGGACACATGCTCCATAGAGGCTTCAGCTTCCCGCATGAAGGCATCTGTGCGGTCCACCAGTTCGTTAATGGCCCACTGCATTTCTTCAAGGTCGCTGCCAGGTTTAATATGGCGGATACGGTTTTCGAAGTTACCTTTGCAGATATCTTTGCAGATTTCCGTGGTACGACTGATTTCAGCTGCCAAGGAGGTATCCGCTGAGGAGCTCTCGCCTGAGAGTTCATCTGCGCGGGCAACGAGCATGGCGCGCATATTGTCGCGTTCTTGCACTGCGGAACTGACTTTTTTCCAGTATATGATTGCGGCAATTGCAGGGAGGCCGAAGGCTACAGCGTAAAGGATCATGGAAAGAAGCGTTTGATCACCAGTCCATCCTGCCAAAACAAAGACAATGGCGGTTCCAATAATGCCAATTGCGGCCGGAATTATAGCATTAAAGAGAGAAGAGCCATTGGTCATAATTACCACCTTTTTCATCAACAAAATCACCAAGAGCTTCCATCGACGCCTCTAAGCCAGCTTTTGGGGAAGCGGCTGCGCCTTCGATTTTGCATAGGCTTGAATAAACAGGAGAGATCACGTTATCGACAACCGCTTTGTCAACAGCACGTCGGTTGGAGTGATAGCCAACAACATTACCCTGAGGGTCTTTTGAGGGAGTGACATGGGCCAGAACCCAATAGTGGTCACCATTTTTACATTGATTGACCACATAGGCAAAAACCTCTTCGCCGGCACCTAGTCGATCCCATAAGAATTTAAAAACCGCTCTTGGCATTTCAGGGTGTCTGATGCAGTTGTGCTGCTCACCCAAAACTTCCTCTTCGGCAAAACCTGAAATATCCAAAAAGGCTTTATTGGCATAAGTCAGTTTACCGGTCAGGTCTGTTTTGCTAACGATAATTTCTTTTTCGCCAAGCAATCGTTCATTTCCAGTTAGCGGGACACTAGGTCTCATACTTCACCACCACTTATATAATAGTATTTGATTTTCAGATAATTGACCAAATTAGTTAAAGGTTGGTAAGCATACTTCCAGAAACCTAGAGTAAAAGTTGTAGAAGGAAATAGTTATGGTGAAGCCATTTGACAGAATGGTTATTCGCTCTATGATAATCCGAAATTCAGATGATCCCTGCGGGAGAGATGGATAACCATCGCCGAAGGAGCAACCGCCCCGGAAACTCTCAGGCACCCGGACCGCAGGAGGATGTAACTCTGGAAAGCAGATAGCTTGCTATCTCACCGAAGGGGGTAGGCCCACGACGCTCAGTGGGTAAAATCTCTCAGGTTCATAAGACAGAGGGGGTCGTGTTGCGGTTATTTGCGACGCGTACTTTCTTGTTTTATGGAGTGAAATATATGAGCGACCCTCAGCAGACATTGCGCACCGCTCTCTATGATTTGCATCTTGAATTAGGTGGCAAAATGGTTCCTTTTGCGGGATATGACATGCCTGTCCAGTATCCGGCAGGAATCATGAAAGAGCATCTCCACACTCGTGAGGCAGCAGGCCTGTTTGATGTGTCTCATATGGGACAGGTTGTCATTAAAGGCGCCGATCCCGCTAAATCCATCGAAAAACTTCTTCCCGGTGACATACAGGGACTGGAAACTGGTCAAATGCGCTATAGCTTCCTCACAAACGAGGCTGGTGGCATTTTGGACGACCTAATTGTTACGCGACGTAAAAATGACTTGTTCGTTGTGGTGAACGCAGCCTGTAAAGAACAGGACATTGAAATTTTCAAATCAGGACTAGCTGGTGAAGCAACAGTAGAAGTGCTGAGTGACCGCTCTCTCGTCGCATTGCAAGGACCAAAGGCAGCAGATGTGCTCGCTCGCTTCAACGCTGATGTGGCGACCATGTCGTTTATGACGTACCAAGAGCTTGAAATCCTTGGTGCCCATTGTTTTGTGACCCGCTCTGGTTATACCGGTGAAGATGGATATGAAATTTCAATGCCATCAGATCAGGCAGATATGATTTGCCGAAAATTGCTGGCAGAAAATGAGGTTGAGGCTATTGGTCTTGGTGCACGAGATTCGCTCCGCTTGGAAGCTGGGCTTTGCCTCTATGGCCATGATCTGACCGAGAAGACGACCCCAGTACAGGGCACATTGCTTTGGGCAATTGCGAAGCGGCGCCGCGAGGAAGCTAACTTTCCGGGTGCAGATGTGATCTTGAAAGAAATTGCGGAAAAACCCGCAATGAAACGGGTTGGTATCCTACCAGAGGGACGAGCGCCTGCGCGAGAGCATACAGAAATTGCAGATATGGATGGCAATATCATCGGGGAAATTACCTCAGGCGGTTTTGGGCCTACTCTGCAGGCACCAGTGGCTATGGGCTATGTTCCTTTTGCCCTGTCCCAGCCTGGTACAGAAATTCAGTTAATGGTGCGCGGTAAGGCACGCCCTGCCAAAGTGGCAAAGATGCCTTTTGTTGAACAACGTTATTATCGCGGCGAATAAGCGATTAAACAGGATTGGGAAAATGACAAAGAAATATACCGAAGATCACGAATGGATCAGCCTCGACGGTGATATTGCCACTGTTGGGATTAGTAACTACGCCCAAGAGCAGCTGGGTGACGTTGTTTTCGTTGAAGTACCGGAAGTTGGTGCGGAAATGGGTAAAGGCGACGAATTGGCTGTTGTGGAAAGTGTAAAAGCGGCTTCCGAAGTCTACGCACCAGTGGCTGGTGAAGTGACTGAAGTAAACGAAGATCTGGAAGCCAACCCATCAATGGTCAACGAAGATTCAGAAGGTTCTGGTTGGTTCGCAAAATTGAAAGTTGCGGATTTAGGTGAACTTGACGCACTGATGGATGAAGCAGCTTATCAGGATTATGTAAAAGGTCTCGGCTAATGCGTTATATGCCTCATACAGAGCAGCAACGACAGGAGATGCTACAGAAAGTTGGCGTCTCTTCTGTTGATGATCTGTTCGTTGATATTCCAGAGAGTGCTCGTGTTCAAGGGCTTCTCGACCTTCCAAACCATATGACGGAAATGGAAGTGGATGCACGGATGAGTGCATTCGGGCGGAAAAACCTGTCGCCGCAAAATGCGCCAATGTTCCTCGGGGGCGGTGCCTATCGTCATCATGTACCTACAGTTGTCGACCACTTAATCCAACGGTCTGAATTTCTGACAGCATACACGCCCTATCAGCCTGAAATCAGTCAGGGCACATTGCAGGCTCTGTTTGAGTTCCAGACACAGGTAGCTATGATCACGGGAATGGATGTGGCGAACGCGTCCATGTATGACGGGGCAACGGCCTGTGCAGAAGCTGTTTTAATGGCATGCCGTGCAACTCGCCGTAAAAAAGCAATCTTGTCCGGTAATTTGCACCCTCATTATCGTGAGGTGACAGAGACAACCGTTCAGTTCACCGAATTCTCCGCAGAGAGCCTTGAGCCGGCTCTAGACAATGTGGAGAATCTCGCCGGTAAGATTGATAAAGACATTGCCTGCGTTGTTGTTCAGAATCCCGATTTCTTTGGCCGTTTGCAGGATCTATCTGATCTCGCAGATGCCTGTCATGAGGCGGGAGCGCTTCTCGTTGTTGTTGTTACTGAAGCCGTTTCTTTAGGCGCTGTTAAATCACCAGGTGCAATGGGCGCGGATATTGTCGTAGGCGAGGGCCAATCCATTGGGGTACCTCTCTCCTTCGGTGGTCCATATGTGGGCCTGTTTGCAACCAAGCAGAAATATGTTCGTCAGATGCCTGGCCGTCTCTGCGGTGAGACTGTGGATCAGGAAGGCAAGCGCGGGTTCGTGCTCACCCTTTCAACACGTGAGCAGCATATCCGCCGCGAAAAAGCGACCAGTAATATCTGTACAAATGCAGGCCTGTGTTCTCTGGCTTTCAGCATTCATATGAGCTTGCTTGGGGAGGTTGGCTTTACCAAACTTGCCCGTATCAATCACGGCAATGCTGTTGCAGCGGCAGAGAAACTAGACGCGATTGACGGTGTTGATCTGTTGAATGACAGTTTCTTTAATGAGTTCACTCTCCGTCTTCCAATGAATGCGGAAGAGGTTGTTTCTAAGCTGGCGCAGAAAAATATTCTAGCAGGTGTTCCTGTTGCGCGCCTTATGCCGGGAGAGGGGTATGACAACCTGCTTCTGGTCGCAGTTACAGAAACAGTCTCCGATTCAGATGTCGAAGAGCTATGCGCCGGATTGAAGGAGGTTCTCAATGCTGAATAATGTTGGCCGTCCTACGCGTCCTGAAGAGATGGATGGAGAAGTGGACAACTTTGAAACCTATACAGGCAACAAGGCACTTAATCTTGAAACTCCTTTGATTTTTGAACAAGGTGAGCCCGGCCGTGTGGGGGTTGACCTGCCTGAGCCGAAGGAATTCACGGATCGTTTGGGTGGTCTGTCCCGAGAGGGCAACATCGGCCTTCCTGATCTATCCGAGCCACAAGTGCTGCGCCACTATGTGCGTCTTAGCCGTCAGAATTACTCCATTGATGCTGGTTTCTATCCGCTGGGTTCTTGCACCATGAAGCATAACCCACGGATTAACGAAAAAGCTGCTCGCCTTCCAGGGCTTGGAGATATCCATCCTCTGCAACCCGTTGAAACAGTACAGGGGGCGCTGGAGCTCATTTATGAGCTGGGTGAGTGGCTTAAGACCATTACTGGTATGCCTGCAGTTGCCATGTCACCGGCAGCTGGCGCCCATGGAGAATTGTGCGGCGTTATGGCAATCCGTGCAGCGCATGATGCAAAAGGGGAGGCCCGTACGCGCATTCTGGTTCCCGAATCAGCCCATGGTACTAATCCAGCGACCGCAGCACTCTGTGGATATAAAGTTGATGCGGTACAGGCTCGTCCAGATGGTCGTATGGATATCGAGGCGTTTAAAGCAAAATTGGGTCCTGACGTCGCTGGCGTTATGCTAACCAATCCAAATACTTGCGGTTTGTTTGAAAACGATGTGAAGGAAATCGCAGATCTGATCCACGGTGTTGGTGGTTACTTCTATTGTGATGGGGCTAATTTCAATGCCATCTTGGGCCGGACACGTGTTGGAGACCTTGGTGTTGATGCGATGCATATCAACCTGCACAAAACCTTCTCCACACCGCATGGAGGCGGTGGTCCCGGTTCAGGTCCTGTGGTCTTCTCTGATGCGCTCGCAGCTTATGCTCCTGTCCCTTATGTTGTTAAAGGGGAGGAGGGCTATCGCCTTCAAGAACAAGTTGAAGGTGATGCGCAGGATAGCTTTGGCCGCATGAAGGGTAACCATGGTCAAATGGGCATGTTTATTCGGGCGTTGGCTTATATGCTCAGCCACGGCGCAGACGGCCTAAAGCAAATTGCAGAAGATGCTGTTCTGAACGCGAACTATGTTCGCGTTGGCCTGAATGACCTTCTTCATTCTCCATATGATGGCATCTGTATGCATGAGGCGTTGTTTGATGACAGTACGCTGAAAGATACAGGTGTGACGACCCTCGATATTGCCAAAGCAATGATTGATGAGGGGTATCATCCAATGACCATGTATTTCCCACTTGTTGTTCACGGAGCGATGTTGATCGAACCGACTGAGAGTGAGAGCAAGGAAACATTGGATATGTTCATTGGAAGTATGCGGCATCTTATCAGCAAAGCACAGTCTGGTGAGAGCCCGGAGCATTTCACTCAGGCGCCGCGTTTCGCACCGCGTCGGCGTTTGGATGAAACCAGCGCAGCCCGGAAACCGGTGTTACGCTGGACATCCTCTGCTTCGTAAATTCGAAAGCAGAGCTCCCAATACTTGCCCCCGCCTTTTGGCGGGGGCTTTTTTATGCTCTGATATTGGCGCATCTTTATAGTCGAATAAAGACGAAAAAAAACCTCGCCGGTCCGGCGAGGTTTTTAATTTTAGATATTCAGGCTGTCGCTTAGTTGAGCTGAGAGCCGAGATCTTTGATAGACTGGTCGATCAAGGCGCCACCTTCTTTAGCCTTGATGTTGTCCTTCATGAGCTTTTCAGCAGCTGCGACGGCAACGTCTACTGCCAGGCTCTGGACTTCTGCCAGGGCTTTCTCTTCTGCCTGACGGATCTTGGCTTCTGCCATTTCCTGCCGGCGAGTCAGAGTAGCCTGTAGCTCAGCTTCGCTCTCCTTGCGGATGATGTCAGCATCTTCCTTTGCTTTCGCAACGATTTCCTCGGCGGTTGCCAGGGCATCGCGTTGACGGCGCTGGTAATCAGCAAACATTGCTTGGGCGTCTTCGCGAAGTTTCTGGGCTTCATCAAGTTCGTTCTTGATGCGCTCAGCGCGATTGTCCAGCTGTTTGGCAATAATACCAGGGACCTTCACATACACCAGAACGGCGACGAAGAGCAAAAAGGCAATTGCTACCCAAAATGTAGGATCAGATAACATTAGACCCTCCCTTTTGCGCTTGCCTCGATCGCTGCATCTACGTCTGTATCTGCAAGATCAATTGTCACAAGCTTGGAAACAGTTGCTTTTGCTGCAACACCAGCAATCTGACGCACATTTGAAAGTGCTTCATCCTTGGCTGCCGCGATGGACTTCTCCGCCTCGGCAGATTTGGCAGCAAGCTTGGCTTCGAGTTCGACCCGGCTGGCGTCTTGCTCTTTAGCGATGGAGGCCTTTAATTCGGTCACCATGCCATGGGCTTTCGCCCGAGCTTCTTCCAGCGCAGCTTCGTAGTCCGCTTTTGCCTTGTCGGATTCTTCACTCAAGCGCTTGGCTTCATCCAAATCCCGGGCAATGCGGTCCTGTCGACTTTCCAACACCTCGGCAATGCGTGGCACAGCGATTTTTGCCATCGCCACGTAAAGGACGAGGAAGCTGATCGCCAGCCACACAAGCTGTGGAGGGAAGTCTGCAAAATTTAACTGCGGCATACCCGTTCCTAAAAATCCTAGAGTTTAAGGGACTTCAACGACTGTTGAAGTTCTTATGCAAACAGGATCAAGAACGCAATAACCAGCGCGAACAGCGCAACAGCTTCTGTCAGAGCAAAGGCCAGCAGAACGTTACCAAATACTTTTGGAGCTGCAGCTGGGTTGCGCAGAGAACCAGAGATGTAAGATCCGAAGATGTTACCGAGACCAAGACCAACACCAGCCAGAGCGATAGTCGCAAGACCGGCACCAATCATTTTAGCGGCTTCTACTTCCATGATAATCTTCCTTCTTTCAACAAGAACAATTTATTCGTTGGATAATAACAAAAACTTAGTGATGCAAGTGAATGGCATCATTCAGGTACAGACAGGACAAGATTGCAAACACATATGCCTGCAGGAATGCCACAAGGAATTCCAGACCTGTCAGTGCCGAAATAAAGGCGAGTGGCAACCAGCCGCCCCACCAGCTGAGTGCAATTACAAATGCACCAAAAACTTTCATCAATGTGTGACCTGCGAGCATGTTTGCGAAAAGACGAACAGACAGGCTGATTGGACGCACAAAGTAAGAAATGATTTCAATCGGGATCAGGATGACCAGCAGAATCGCCGGAACACCACTTGGGACGAAGAAGGACAGGAATTTGAAACCGTGGCGGAAGATACCGACCAGAGTAACAGTTACAAAAACCAGCGCTGCCAGTCCGAATGTCACGATGATATGGCTTGTTACTGTGAAGCTGTAAGGGATCATACCGATCAGGTTACAGAACAGAACAAACATGAATACTGAGAAGATGAATGGGAAATATTTACGGCCTTCGGAGCCGACATTTTCCTTCAACATGTTGGCGATGAACTCATAAGAGAGCTCTGCCATGGATTGCATTCTACCCGGCACCATGGCGCGGCCTCGCATGCTCCATGTCAGGAACAGGGTGATTGCTGCAACGGCAATAACCATGAACAGGGATGAATTGGTGAATGAAACATCCAATCCACCAGCGTTTAATTCAACGAGACGTTTGATCTCGAACTGCGCTAAGGGGCTCTGACCTTCTGCCACGATACTATTCCCGCCTTAATAAGTTCACACCAAAAGGGCCGAGATTTCCCCGGACCCCTTAATCCTTAAAATCATCCGGGTTCATGGCCCGGGCTACTTTGTAGACGTTATAGACGCCAACTACCATACCCAGTGCAACAAACACCAGCAATAAAACCGGTCGTGTCCCCAACCATTGGTCAAGATACCAACCTAGACCACCGCAAACCAAGAAGGCGGCGATAATCTCAACAGATAGTCGCCAGGCACGTCCGATTGCGCCGGTCCGCTCCACTTTCAGTCGCCCGTCCCAAGTACCACTTTCGTGTTTCTCGCGAGCTTTTTCCAGCCGAGCTTTAAATTCTTGTTTCTGTTCGGGGGTTGGTTCCGTCATATTTCGTTCTTTTCACGAAAAATTAATGACATCTCTGATCCCCTACTGAAAGCGCGGGAAACATACGGTCTGACCACCAGACTGTCAAGGTGCAAACACACCCTCATATGATCCTTTTATATTCTGCTGAAAAGCAGACGGTTTTCAGCCCTCAAGATTGTTCAGGCGACTTCGTTTGTCATCAACTGTGCCCGGGTCAGATCTACTGATACAAGCTGCGAAATACCACGTTCTGCCATTGTGACACCAAACAGTCGGTCCATACGCGCCATCGTGATCGGGTGGTGCGTGACTACCAGAAAACGGGTGCTCGAACCTTTCGAAATAGTATCAAGAAGATTGCATAAACGCTCGACATTCACGTCATCAAGCGGGGCATCCACCTCATCGAGTACACAGATCGGGGCCGGGTTGGTTAAAAACACCGCAAACAGAAGCGCTACAGCAGTGAGGGCCTGTTCCCCGCCGGACAGAAGCGACATGAGCTGAAGTCGTTTGCCGGGCGGGCTTGCCATGATCTCCAAACCGGCGGCAAGTGGGTCTTCTGATTCGGTCAGCTTTAGATGGGCGTAACCACCGCCAAAGACCTCTTTGAACAAAACCTGAAAATGTTCATCCACTTTTTTAAAGGCCGCGAGCAGGCGTTCCCGCCCTTCCTTGTTGAGGCTGGCAATCCCCTGGCGTAAGCGTGCAATCGCTGCTTCCAGATCCGCGCGTTCATTTTGGAGGGTTTCTAACTGCTCTGAAACTTCTTCCGCCTCAATCTCCGCTCTCAAATTAACAGGGCCCATGCCGTCCCGTTCTTTCTTGAGTCTCTCAACCTTACGTTCGCTATCGCTAATCGGCGGAATAGGGATATCTGCTTCGATTTCGCAAGCGGAGCGGATATTTTCAGGGGCGCATTCCAGTTTTTCATATATCTGGGCCGCGAGATTCTTTAAATCGCTTTGGCAATGCTCTTTATCTGCCTCAAAGCGCACACGCTCCTCTCTACAATGGGAAAGAGCATGCTCTGCTTCTTTAAGAGCACTTTCACATTGCCTTCTGACACTCTCTGCTTCTTCCACTTGATCACGGATGGTTGCACGAGCACCTTCGGCACGCGCTAGCTCATCCATAATCTCACCGCGTTTTTGCGCAAGCTCCTGCGGTTTGTTTTGTAAGTTTTCGATCTCCTGCTCGGTGCTGGAAAAGCGGATTTCAAGCTGAGAGAAATGATCTGCCATGCTGTGAACCCGCCGCCGCCAGCTTTCCTTCTCGGAGGCGATGGAGCGTTGACGATCCTCTCGGACGGCAATTTCCCGAATGGCTGTGTCTTGGCGTGCTCTCAGGCCACCAAGCTCATCACGCATCTCTCGAAGTTTTGCTTTAAGACGATCCAAGGCAACTTGTTGTTCACTCAAATCCGGCAGGCTTAAAAATTCCGTTTTGACAGAGGTAATCTGATGATTGATTTCCTCTATCTCCTGGATTTGTGTTTGGCCGCTCTCACTGAGCGCATCCAGTCTGGATTTTCGGGTGTTGTAGGCACGCTGATGCTCTGCCACTTTTGCCTGCAATTGGTTGCGCTTTTTCTCAAGGTCGCGGCGGCGTTGGCGCAGCTCTTGCTCTTCTTGGCGGAATTTAAGAAGTTCTTTTTCGGCTTCCAGAAGGGTTGCTGAGCTGGCTTCAACGAGTTGTGCTTT
This sequence comes from Sneathiella sp., assembly GCA_017643685.1. Lineage (GTDB taxonomy): Bacteria > Pseudomonadota > Alphaproteobacteria > Sneathiellales > Sneathiellaceae > Sneathiella. Next base: position 4,662 of record JAEPMY010000017.1, on the reverse strand, counting down.
CTCCTCACGGGTGTTTTGAAGGTCTATGAGACGATTTTTTTGTTCTAATCGGATAGCTGCCGCGGTTTTCGCGCTAGCTTTTTGAACATACCCATCCCAGCGCCACAAGTTTCCATCCTTTGATACCAAGCGAAAACCGACAGCCAATTTGGCAATATTCGGTAGTGCTTCGCTTTCATCGCTCGCCACATGGATAGTTGCCAGTCGTGCGTTCAAGGCCTCAGAGCCTGAGACAAACTGATCTAAGGTTGGTAGCGTGATATCACTTTTGATCTGCGTGATGTCACGGCTTTCCCAGTAGGTTGGGGCGGTGTTGTCCGTTGGTGCTTCCAAGTCGTCGCCAAGGGCTGCACCAAGGGCCGTTTCGTAACCCTTTTTAACTTTTAAGCTATCTGCGACGGGCGGCCAGTTTCCATCCTGACCTTGCCGGATCATTCGCTCCAACGTTGACACTTCAGTGTCGGTGGCTGTGAGATCCTTTTCTTTTTGCCTAAGATCTTCCCTCAAGGCCCTTTCCGACTGATCAGCGTTTTGGCGTTTTTCTTCCAGTTGATCAAGGGTGCTAGCAATAGCTTCAATTTCTGCGATGAGAGATTTTAGCTCTTCAGAGCTATCATCCGCTTTTTCCATCGTCTCAAGTTGGTTTTTCAGAACCAGAAGCTCTTTCTCCGTATCAGCCCGACGTGCTTTCAGGCGCCCAAGATTTGTCTCTAGGCTATTTAAACGCTGCTCAAGAGAGGCTTGTCTCGCTTTCTCTTCGGCAAGCTCCTCTGTCGCCTGATCTAACTCCGCTTGGAGTGATTTGGCCTCATCCTGTTTAGCGGTAATATCTTTAGCTCTTAACTCTATGGCAGGTTTGCCTTCTGAAATGAGCTGAGATATTTCTTTATCTTCTTTTTCCAGTTTTATCAGTGCGTCTTCGGCTTCTTGTTCAAGCGTCTTTTCGCGCTCCATATCGCTCTTAATCTGGGTTTTGCGATCTTCGAGTTGTTTCCGGGCTTTTTGTAGGCGTTCTTCTTCGTTCGTAATCTGCTCTTTTTCAAGCGTTAGGCGCTGTAGCCGCGCAGTTGTCGCCGCCTCCGTTTCTCTGAGGGGCGTTAAGGCTTCGTTTGATTTGAGGGCCGCATTTTGGGCCAGTGCGACCTGCCTTGTAAGTTCACTTACTGCTTGGCTGGCTTCTTGATACTTTTTGTTGGCCTCGGCGAGGGCAGTTTCTGCCTTCTCCTGTCGCTTCAAATAGAGGAGTGCTTCCGCTTGGCGGATATGACCTGAAATATTTCTGTATCGAGTTGCTTGGCGTGCTTGGCGCTTCAGGCTTCCAAGTTGCACTTCTAACTGTCCTGTAACATCGTCCACGCGTTCAAGGTTGGCTTCCGCTGCTTTTAAACGAAGCTCTGCCTCATGGCGCCGCGAATGAAGCCCTGAGATGCCCGCAGCTTCTTCTAGTAAGTGCCGCCGATCTTTTGGTTTGGCATTGATAAGTGCGCCAACCCTACCCTGACTAACAATCGCGGTAGAGTTTGCCCCCGTTGCCATATCGGCGAACAGCAGTTGTACGTCACGGGCACGGGTGACCTTACCGTTGATGCGATAATCTGAGCCTGCCTCCCGGCGAATACGGCGGGTAATGTCCAGCTCTTCATTTTCATTGTAGCTTGGCGGGGCGCTTCTGTCTTTATTGTCCAGCGCAAGGGTAACTTCGGCTGCGTTCCGTGGGGGGCGGCTGGTGGTGCCCGCAAAAATGACATCATCCATTGCGCCGCCGCGCATATTTTTAGCGGAAGTTTCCCCCATTACCCAGCGAAGGGCCTCAACAAGGTTGGATTTACCACACCCGTTGGGGCCGACAATGCCGGTGAGACCGTCTTTAATCAATAATTCTGTTGGTTCCACAAAGGACTTAAAACCAGACAGACGCAATTGAGAAAATTTCACGGCCCCTCCCTTGTTACCTCTTAGGCGCTAATCATATCCTGCAAATCGCTGGAGAAGGCTTCATAATTCGCCCAATCGCCTTGGTAGAGTTCTCCGTTGATAAACAGGGTAGGGGTGCCCGAGACCCCATATTCATTAGAGCCGACCATACGGTCCATCAAAATCCGCTCGCCCAGCGTTTCATCTTTCAGGGCTTCCTCAAACTTGGCTTGTGAGATCCCGACTTTGCGGGCAATGGCTGTGAGCGCTTCGGTAATATCTGATGCAGATGTCCAAGCGGCCTGTTCTTTAAACAACAGTTTCAGAACAGGGAAGAAAAGTTTCTCGCCGGCTGTGTGCGCGAGTACGGATGCCTGAAAAGCGAAACGGTCCAGAGGGTAATCGCGGTATACAATGTATGCTTTACCGGTGTTGATGAAGTCTTCTTCCAACTTTGGCAGCGTATTATTATGGAAGTTAGCGCAATGACCACAAGTGAGAGACGCATATTCCACGATAGCCAATGGTGCCGTGCGGTCACCAAGTACCATATCATCTTCAAGGATTTCCATGACGTCCGCAGCCGCGGCGGTGCCAGCAAGCAAAGATCCTGCCGCGCCGAGTGCGAACGGTGCTAAGGCGCTTGATGACACAAAATGTCGACGTGAAATCGGCAATTCTTTCCCCTGCATACTAGATGTTGTCTCATTATATCTTTTCATTTCTGATTCCTCAAACATTTCTCATATACTTGTGAATGATATCTATCGTCTTGAATTTATTGAGTTAACTTCACTCATCGTTGCCAGATTTATTTTTTATCCGTAGGCCCAATCGGGCCAAACGTGTCCGTAAATCGTCATCTCGAACATCAGAGAGCTGAATCTCGTAAGCATCAATCTCACTTTTTGAAAGCTCTGGAAGGGCACGTTTTTCGGGCTTTTTGGGTAGCTTTACGGGTGCTTGTACCAGATTTAGTCGACCAACAGCCTTATAGCCGAAGAAACTATTGATTCGCTCAACAATAAGAGGTTCAAACTGCATGAATTCAGGCGCGAAGCCCGGGGCCACACGAACTTTCAGGGTCGCTTCCCGATTATTGTGGCGATTGAAGCTCATCCTTTCGGGGCTTGAGGCACGGGCTAGGGTTGGGCCTACAATGCTCTCCCATTTAGAGAGGATGTCAGCTTGAGCAAATCCGCGCCGAACCAAACTGGCTCGGGTGGATTTCCCAATAAACTGGCTCACCGCTCGGGGGCCTGCCTGTTTCCCTACTTTGCGCAAATGTTGCGACCTCTCTGTTTAATTCAGGGCTTCAATATCATATAGATGGGGCATTCAGGATAAAGATTAAATGGGTAACGCAAAAATGACTGAAGTCGCCGATGCAATGCTGAGCTGGTATGATGAAAATGGCCGGGATCTTCCCTGGCGCATCAAAGGCGCGCCGCATCATGATCCGTACCATGTCTGGCTAAGTGAGATTATGCTTCAGCAAACGACTGTTGTCACGGTTAAGCCCTATTTCGAAAAATTTATCCAACTATGGCCAACTGTTAAGGATATGGCCTGTGCCCCCCTTGATGATATTTTAACCCAGTGGGCAGGGCTTGGGTATTATGCCCGTGCCCGAAATTTACATAAATGTGCGGAAGAAGTTTGTCGGAAATGGGGCGGTGAATTTCCCGCCACTGAAGAAGACTTACTCTCCCTGCCGGGCATTGGCCCTTATACCGCAGCCGCAATTGCCGCAATCGCATTTGATGAGGCAGCTGTGGTCATTGACGGTAACATCGAGCGGATTGTGACGCGCCTTTATCGCTTTGATGGAACATTGCCGGCCGCAAGGCCTGATATTAAGGCGTTGGCGGCTCAGCACACACCGAACAATCGGCCAGGGGACTACGCGCAAAGCCTAATGGATTTGGGGAGCCGAATTTGTAAGCCCAAAAAACCTTTATGTCATGAATGTCCGATTCAAGTGAATTGCGCGGCGTTTGAGGCGGGTGATATGGAACAGTTCCCGAAGAAAGCCCCCAAAAAAGTGAAGCCAACGAGACGAGCACCGGTATTCTGGATTGAAAATGAGCGGGGAGAGGTTTTGCTTCGCCGCCGTGAAGAAACTGGACTATTGGGTGGTATGATGGAGTTTCCATCTGCGGACTGGGTCGAGCGAGAGGATAAAGCCGACATTTTATCTGAAGTGGCAGAGATTTTGGCCGAAGATGTAGGACTGGTGAATGAGTTGAAAAGCGCGAAAACAGTAACGCCGATTAAGCATACCTTCACCCATTTTCATCTGTATCTGCATCCATACATTATACGGGCAGAAACAGAATTTGGCGGAAACTGGGCTGTTTGGGCGCGTCCAGAGGATTTCAGAGATTACGCGCTGCCAACATTGATGACAAAAGTAGCAAAGAAAGTTGCCGAGGGGCAGGAAGTGCTACCCCTCTAGCACTTTGGAACGTTATAGGCCGGGAGAGACGAACTCATCACGACTGACCATACCATCTTTGTCTTTATCCAGTAGTTCGAACCGGCGCCGACCTTGCTCAGCGAACTCTTCCGCAGACAAAATTGTATCCCCGTTTGTATCCGCATCCTTATATTCATCCGGAATTCGAACAGGATCACTTGGGTTCGCTGTTGAATTTCTCAGCTTGTTTGTCTGGACATATTCTTCAAATTCCACCTGACCATTATTGTTGATGTCCAGCGTGGTGAAGTAACGAATGCGGTAATTCT
>JAEPMY010000059.1 GCA_017643685.1 Sneathiella sp. | reverse complement strand
CTGCCAGATCCATAAAGGCAACTACATCCTGCACTACGGAATCATTTCCTGCGGCGACAATGAGCTTTGGAGCGGGGGTTTGACGTAAAATATCTGTTAGGTCAGCAATTGAAGTTTGCTTGCCATCTACCAGAAAACGTCCCTGCCCTTGAATGTCGATCCGGATAGGTTTGTCATCAGTGATCGATGTTCTTTTTCCAGGGCCTGACGCTGGTGTTGTCAGTTCGATATTGCGTTCCTGCTGGAAGTTTGAAGCGAGCATAAAAAAGACAAGCAGAATGAACACCACATCAATCAGTGGCGTTAGGCTTATCTTTGCCCGGGACCTGCCGGTTTGATATCGCTGACTAAGCGTTTTCATTACCTGTCCCCGCATTTGGGGTAGCTATTTCTGCAACAAAAAGACGGGTTATCAGGTCATCTAAATGACTGATTAACCCTTCGATTTTGGATTCAAGATAGTTAAAAATGGTAACTGTTGGCATGGCAACCGCAAGGCCTGCAGCGGTGGTCAGGAGCGCAACCCAGATACCGCCAGAAAGTATTGACGGATCCACTTCGTTTCCGGCATTTTCCAATGCCTGAAAAGCGCTGATCATTCCAATAACGGTTCCAAACAATCCAAGCAGCGGGGCAAGGGAGCCGACCAGCTCTAAAAACCGAAGTGAAGACTGAAGCTGGCGAATACGGACGCCAGCATCGCGGGTTACTTCTTCGCGAAGGTTATCCAGCTGGTCTTTACCGCTTAGTGATTTAAGGCCCTTTAAGGTCTTGCGGACAAGAAGACTTCTAATGTCCTTTTTGCCGTCAAGCAGCTGTTCAGCTTCTTGAAAACGTCCCCGGCGATAGAGTTCAACCGCCGCTTCAGCGCCCTTTGATTTATAGACGCCGGTCAGGGTAAATTGGACCAGTTTGAGAAGGGTAAGAGCCACCACAAGTACGGAGAGAATGATAAGCAGATAAACAACGGTGCCGCCCGCGTTCATCAGTTCAACCAATTCATTCATTTCCGGCAAGAAACCAAACATCTTTGTCTTCCTTAACGCTTAAAGGGGCCGTCAATCCAGTTAAGTGCTTCCAGCTTTTCTCGCCAGGCAAATTTCACAATATGCTGGTCGATGATGGACTGCATAACTTTGACGCCCTCATCACTATCCGAATTGCAAATGATTATCAACAATCCATCTTCAGCCGACATTTCGCAAGGGCCGGGAGGAAAGGCGACATTACCCTTTTGCGCGTCATATATTGCGTCAACTTTATGCGCAAAATGCTTGCACATCTGCTGGAGATATTTACTGGCGTGTTCAGTTTCCAGAATGGAATGAGAGCTTGGCACGGGGACCTCTTTCAAGTTCAGACTAAGTTTTTATGAAGAATGGTGTCGGCGATGACATAGGGCGTTCCTTGGGAACAAAATTCGACGCGCCCAGAAACGCCGTAGGCTTTTTCAAGATGTGCAGCGGTCATTGCTTCTTTTGGGGCTCCAAAAGAGAGGCATTGGCCATCCGCCAGCAGAAGAATGTAATCACATTGGCGCATGGCAAGATTGATGTCATGAATGGCCATTAGGCAAATTCCTTGGCGTTCGCTAATCATATTTCGAACGACCTCAAAAACACTCATCTGCCATTTTAGATCAAGGGCGCTGGTTGGCTCATCCAAGAGTAGCAGTTCCGGTTTACGGACAAGGACCTGAGCAAGGCCTATTAACTGGCGTTGTCCCCCAGACATGGAGGCTAAGGATTGAAAGGCGAGGTGACGAATGGCGAGTTGATCAAATACATGTTCCGTCAGTCGGTTGATTTCTGCGTTGGGGGCAAACTCTCGAACAGCGCGGATGGCACTGATCACCGCTTCATAGGCTGTTAGGCTTGTTGGCTGCGGGAGGGTTTGCGGTAGATAACTCACCAGTTGGCTTCGCTTCTTCTGGGGAAGTGCTTGAAGGGCTTGTCCGTTCGCCAGAACTTCTCCGTTATAATCCTGAAATCCTGCGATAGAACGCAGAAGTGAAGATTTGCCGACACCGTTCGCCCCAAGCACACCGATCAGAGAGCCGGGGGTGACTTCCGGGCAGCTGATATCCTGGAGGATTGTTTTCTTGCCATAACCCAGTGACAGGTTTTTTAGGATAAGCTTCATACCAGCCCCTTTCGTTTCTGATTTATCAGAAGGGCAAGAAAAAGCGGAATGCCGATCAAGGCGGTTACAATGCCATCCGGGATCAAGATGCCGGGGATAATGCTTTTACTAAGGACTGAAGCCCCGCTTAAGATTACGGCACTTGCAAGCGCCGCTCCGGGTAGATAAAACCGGTGATCCTCTCCAAAGACAAGACGTGAAATATGAGGGCCCACTAGACCCACGAAACCAATGACGCCAGTAAAGGAAACGGCGACAGCCGTGAGAACACTAACGCGCAACAGGACAATAAGGCGTAGGCGATCTACAGATACGCCATAGCTTTTTGCATATTCTTCTCCGCCTCGCAGCGCAGTCATTTTCCACATATGACGCACAGAGAAGGGAACACATACGGCCAGCGCGGCGGCGATGATGAACACCTTTTCCCAGCTGGCACGGGCAAGACTTCCCATTGTCCAAAAGACGATCTGCTGAAGACTATCTGAATCAGCGACAAACTGAATCAAAGAGATGAGTGCCTGTAATGCAAACACCATGGCAATCCCGAATAGAATAACCGTGTCTGCTGTCGCTCCAAATAGGCGAGATACTCCAAGAAGCATTAGAATTGAGGTAATCGCCCCTAAAAAGGCGAAAACAGGAATGATATAATTTTGACTAATGCCAAAGGGGGCTGCCTGGATCAAAATCGCGATTGAGGCGCCCAATGTAGCCGCATAAAGAACCCCTAGGGTCGACGGGCTTGCCAGAGGGTTATTCAGCACGGTTTGCATCTCCGCCCCTGCAAGACCAAGACAGGCACCGACACAGATGGCCATAACGGAATAGGGCAACCGGAAATCCCAGATAATAGTTCGGTCCGTCGGTGAGAGGCTATCTGGAGACCAGATGCCTTTTAGAACATCCCAAATACCGAGGCCTGCGGGTCCAGACATGATGTTGAAGAGAGTGATCCCGATTATGGTTGCAGCGAACAGGCAAATCCACAGATATCGGCGATAAGAAAAGCGCCGATATTGATCTGCCAGACTGCGAGAAGAAAGCTCAGACATACTTCAAGACAATCGTTTAGGTTAGCGGGCTGAAACCCAGTAAGTCCCATCAAGCGGGACAGGTTGAAATTTTTCAAAATAGGTTTTCAGAGTTTGCTCTGGTTCCAGATCGGCGAATAAATTCGGGTGCAGCCATTTGGCGATGACTTGAACAGCGGTCACATTCATTGGGGTGTTGTAAAAATGATGCCAGATCGCGAACGCGCGTCCTTCTTTAACCGCGGTTAGACTAGCCAGCTCTTTTCGGGTAAGAGCTTGCTGCAAGCTTTGACGAGCAGCGGCCTGAGATGTATTTGCCCCAAGCGCTAAAAACTGCGGAGTGGTTTTCATACGCTCTTCTGAACCAATAGCTGTTCCGATATAAACGTCTGGTTGGTGAACCAGAAGGTGTTCGCGGTTGATCATACCGTGGGTGCCGGGGATCTGTTGCCCATAAGCATTTACACCGCCAGCCCATTCGATGAAGCGTCCCATCATGGCACTTCCGATTGCCTCACAGCATTCAGGTCGAAGACCAACCCGGCTTTCCATGAAAACGGTTGGACGGTTTTCTATGCTTTTTACCCGATTTGCCACTTTGGCTAATTCCTTATCATAAAATGATAGAAACCCTTCTGCCTGTTTTTCTCGGCCCATGATATCGCCGAGTAATCGGAGGCTTTTGGGGGTGTTCACGAGCGGATCAATGCGAAAATCTACAAAAAGAACAGGAATGCCCGCAGACTCAAACTGATCCAATACAGTTTTGCTGCGATCATTCGGCCCGTGTCCACTGGATATGCCGAAGATAGCAACATCAGGTCGAACGGCGAGCGACGTTTCTATGTTAAAAGTGGCGGCACCACTGCTCCCGATAAGTGGGATTTCGTCAATTTTCGGATAGTGTTTTAGATACTGAGAGTAAGTGGAAGGGTCGAGCTTTTTAAATTCTGCCATCATTCCCACAATACGCTTTAGCGGGTTGTCCCGATCCAATATGGCGATAGAGGGAAGAAAGCGCCCTTCACCAAGAACCATTGTTTGAACCGGGGCGTTTAATGTGACAGTCCGGCCAGCCAGGTCTGTAACTGTGATTTGTTCGGCTTGGGCGCTGCTAATGGTGAAGATAAAGGCAGCTAATATGAGTTTTAACGGCATTAAAATTCTTGTCATTGGGTGATTTCCAGAAATGCAAATGGAAGGCCGAAGCCTTCCATAGAGTTTTCGAAATTTTAGAGTTGGATCAGAACGCATATTTGGCTGAGATAACAAAGGCCCGACCAGGATCTTCATACGGGGTGTAGTTACCTGAATCGTAACCGACATTGGCCCGGTGGCTATATGATGTATCAAAGAGGTTGCTAACATCCAAGCGGACGGATGCACCAGGAAGCATTTCTGGGAACCACTCCCCATATAGCCCAACGATGAAGTAGGCATCTAGTTTATCGGCGCTATTTTCTACCGGATCATCATTTTCGAGTGCGCCTTCCCCGGTGGCTCCGAAACGAAGCCCATATTCCGGCCAGCTATAACCGGCCTCGACAGAATATGTATCACCAATGACAATACCTTGGTATGCAACGGTGCTCACAGGCACATCCCCGTTCACCTCAACTTCAGCCTTGGTGTATGCCGCCCGCACGAAGCCGTTGCCAAAGTTATACTTGGCGGATGCGTTGATACCATATGAAACGAGATCTGAGTTATCCGCCCGGTTGCTGCTGGAGACTTGGTGAGAGCCTTTGATCTTGGTGTAGAAGAGATTACCGTCGAAGGTGAAGGCGCCTTGTTCGACAACGGCACCTACTTTCGCGTTATAGGAGCGTGATGGCTCTAGTCCCTCGTAATTCCATGCCGCGCCGGGTGCGATTGCAATCCAGTAGTTCTGAATCCCAACCTCTGTCATTGGAATACCGCCCCATGCGGTCCCGATACCTCCGTAACCCATCAACCAAGATGTGAAGTCATATTCACCATTGAGGTTGGCACTGATCCCGAAATTATCAAATGTGGAACCTTCGTTGCCTTCAAGGTGATTGTAGTCGAGACGACCGCCAAAAGAGACACGAGCTTCTTCGCTTAAGGACAAACGAGCCTGAGAAAAGATACCGATATCGTAGACTTTTTCAGTGTAATTTGAATCAGATTCTTTGCCGCCTGTACCTTCATCAACATAGAAATCGGCACCTGCAGTGATGGTTCCTGCGTCAATGGTAAAGGTGTTCGCCGCCTTACCATTGATGGTCGTAATATCAGCAACTGCCCCTTCTCCGATTGGGGTGTTGGTAATATCTGCGAATAGAGTGGCATTGGTATAGCTGAGGCTAATCACCGGGTTCCACATATCCGTTGGCGTATCGTCGCTAAAAGAAATTGTCGCTGATTTGCGTTCATAATCAACAAGACCAGGTGTCCAGGCAGGGTTGACCGCACCCCCAAAGTTTGGACGAGATGGACGTATCTCCCTATCCCGAAGGTAATCTGCTTTAAATTTCAGGCGGTATCCACTGGGTGTTGTATAGCCCAGTTTGATCATGCCCGTGCGCATACCCGCTTTGGTGCCGATAACCTCGTTGCCGTCCCCATCCTCGTAATTATCCCCTTTGTCGTGGGAGAAATACGCGATGGCATCAAACCCTTCATGCCGGAGGGCTAAAGCCACATTTTCAGATAGGGTGTTTGAATTTGTGTTGTAAGTCAGCTTGCCATAGCCACCGAAGGTTTCATCTTCGTCAAGGAAGTCACGACCATCTTTGGTCTCGTAACTGATGGAGCCACCGAGAGCTTCCGGTCCAGCGTCTGCAGGAGCAACCCCAGTTTCCACTTTTACAGATTTCAGCAATTCCGGGTCGATGATCGCAGTGCCAATGTGGTGGAAGGTTTTGGTGACTTGACGCGCACCATCAATATCAACGGTGAGCTTGGTGTCTTCGATACCGTTTACGTATACTTTTTGCCCGATCGGGGTTGGTGAGCTAACGGTCGCGCCTGGCGTCTGGCGGAAAACATCTTTGATATCTTTCGGCGCGATACGATCCAATTCGTCTTCGTCCAACTGAATACCGCCTGTTAGAACGTCGGCTTTTGCCTCAACGGAAATGGGCTCTAATGCGATGGTTTCTTTTTCATTATCGGTTGTTTGTGCGTAGCCGAGTGTTGGGATCGAAATGGCGGCCACGCTCGCAAGGAGAAGCGTTTTCATCGTAACCACTTTTCCGCGAGAGACCACCTCTTGAGGTGTCTGGCGTCCTGTTGACATGTTTACTCCTGCCGTCCAAGGCTTTACTTTTTTGCGAATAATTCTTAATATCAAAAAAATTGGATCAAGCCAGATGAGAAGTGTTTGCAAAAACACAATTATCGTTTGCGCAACCACTGACGGGGTTCAGCACAGGGCGATTAGGGTTCAATTGTCTGGATCCCTTTTGATAACGGGGACCATCCCATAGTGAAGGAGTGATTGATGGCTCAGGATAGAGCGCAGGATTTGCTGCATAAAAAGCAGCTAACTTATGACGAACCGATAACGGAGCGTGCGCTTTATGATATGTCGAAAGCATCTGGCAGCGATGAGAATATCGAGCCTCCCGGAGAGAGAACAGTTCTTAAAGGCCACTTCAACTGTGATCGCTTCGTCAATGCCATTGATCTTCATTCCAGTGATACCGTTGAGGTTGAGAATATGGTGGTGGAAGCCCATCTTCAGCCAGCGCTAACGGTCTGTGTGTTGCTGGAGGGGCATGTGGATTGGTCTATGGATGGGGAAGATTTTGTTCTGGATGCGGCTAGTGGGCCAAGGGGGTTCCTCTGGGCTTACGGGAAACCGGTTTGTTGGCGGCGTAAAGTCACCGCAGGTACACGCATCCGAAAAATAAATGTTTCGGTAGAAGGCGAGTGGATAAAAGCGCTTCTGAGGGAAGCCGGCGAGGCTGGCTCTACAGTTGCCAATTTGTTTGAAGACCCTTTTCAGGTTCACGAATGGCAGCTTTCCAAACGTGTGATTACGCTTACCAACCAGATCATAGCTGCAAATAACGATAATCCATTGATCCATTATCTTAGGCGGGAGAGCCGGGCGCTCGAAATTCTGGGAGAGGCGCTGGAATGCATAGACGGTGTGGGCTCTCATGACATTCGGGGTAAAGCACATGGTCAGCAGATGAGCCGGGCTGAAAGTATCCGCGAATATATCGAACACGGAAATCTTGGAGAGATGACGCTACCACTTATTTCTCAGGAGTTAGGGTTCAGTATTAGCAATATGCAATCCTGTTTTAAGCATGTTTATGGCATGACAATTATGGATTACATCCGGGAGCGGCGATTGCTTACCGCCCGCACGGCATTGGAGCGGGAGGGTCTCTCTATTGCTCAGGCAGCTTTCTTGGCGGGGTATACCAGCCCTGCCAACTTTTCTACGGCATTCAAACGGCGATTTGGGATCTCTCCGTCCGATGTCAAGTTAGGTTAAGTCTTTACCGCTGCATTAGGAATTGAGTTAGCGGTGAGATTGGCGTAACGCTTATGTCGCACGAAATGACGGGCCTGAATAACCCCCGCAAATGATAGAACCGTTGCCAGAGAAAATAGAAAAGCATATCCATAAAGATCTGCGATAAAACCACTCATCATACTGCCGCACATATACACGAATATATTGGCACAGGAGAGAATGGTGAAATCAGTGCCGGCCTGATTTTTATGGCAGACCATCATACATAAGTTGAAAATCCCAACGATTTCCATATAGCGAACGAAGGTGTTTAAAACAGCCAGTCCGATTAGGATGTTTGCGTCTTGTACATTGGTATATGCCGCGGCACTGAAGCCCACAAATACAAGGGTACGGGCGAGCGCCAAGAAAACCAGAAAAGGCCCTGCTTTCATCCGGCGCACAAGATAGGCACCAAGAACAGATCCTGCCAGACCCACAACAGCAGCCGACCCACCGGAGACAAGCCCAATCGTCGATAAAGACAACCCCTGATCTTTCAAGAATGTCTGTTCCATCGCTTTGATGAAACCTTCGCTCAGGCGGTAGGCCAGAACTAAATACAGTACAAACCGGGCTTCAGGTCTTTTCAAAAAAGCCATTAAAGACGCTTTGCTGACACTTTCCTTATCGTGAATAGTTAAATGCTTGGTGCGATCAGTAATAAAAAATACAGGAACCAAAAAGAGAACTCCTGCGCCGCCTGCCATTAAGATAGAAAATGTCCATCCGACATATTCATACAGTACCAGCGTTCCAGTACCGCCCAGAATAACGCCAATTGCTAGACTGCCTGCCTGGATGCCGTTGCCGATCGGTCGTTCATGCTCTTCCAGCAATTCAACGGCATATCCGTCTGTGGCAATGTCCTGTGTTGCAGACAAAAAGGATATGACACAGCCAATGACAAATATGGAGAATAGATTGTCCCGTGGGTCCATAAGGGCCATGAAAACAATCATGCCACAGATTAGCATCTGGGTTGGAATGATCCATCCTTTGCGCGGTCCAAGGAAAGGTGGCTTCCAGCGATCTACATAAGGGGCCCATAAGAATTTTAAGACCCATGGCAAAAATAGAAGTGCCATTGATCCAATTGTTGCCAGATTAACCCCTTGGTCTCGTAAAATAACAGGTAAAGCAGCCCCAAATAGATAGATCGGGATCGCCTGCATGACATAGAGGCCGATTAATGTCACAAAGATGCTATAGCGCGACTTAGGGATGCTGCGGATCATGTGATTAGTCTTTATTTTCTTCTAGGAGTTGAAGGGCGAGTGCGTAACCTGTATCGCGGTCAGCGCGTGCATAGAGGGGAAATGGCATACCTTTTTGAAGGTTTGACCCTTCATAATGGTTGTCTCCAAATCCGGGTTGGACGCGAACTGTTCCAATGCACATTTTTGCCAAATATTCCTTGTTATCCTTGAACCAGAAATTCATGCGTTTTTTATTGTCCGGTGTCAGGGGGCTATTGCCATTAGAGAGGGTTAAAATGACAAAAGGGGTGTCTTCTGAAGACACCCTATCAAGCACATCCAAAAATTCAATCTGTTCTTCGGGTGTGAGTGCACCCTCAAATTGCATTTCATAAAGATGCGGCGCTGGTTTAGACCATTTAAACATGATGAATACGGCGATCCGAAGATCGCCGCCCTGGTTGATTAAAAAGTTTTGGTATAGCTGATGGCCACACGGCGGCCATATTCGGTGATCGGAAATCCGCGTACTGCTGTTGCTGTGACATTTTTCTGATCGCTATCAAACAGGTTAGTGACCCCTAAAGCCAATTCTCCCTCAAGTACAGGATAACGAGCGGAGACATCCATGGTGAAAGAGGGATCAACTTCGAAATCGCCGTTTGCATCACGACCATCCCGACCACCCGCATAGTTACCGGTAACGCGGAGGTTCAAATCTTCCCAGAAGTACATATCTGCGTATAGAGATGTACTGATTTCAGATGGAATCCGGTTCATCGGCAAGTCTGCGTCCAGCTCTCCGTCCGCATCAGTGTCATAGCGACCTTTGATAAAGGAGGCGACACCGCCGATGCTGAGCCAATCATTTATCGGATAGGAACCAGAGAGTTCAACGCCCCAGATTTGCTCCTCCTGCTGAGAGAGGGAATTGGTTGCAAGATCAAAGGTGGTGCCATAATCACTGTTCGTGACATAAGCAGAGATCTCCCCGCGTACACCGAATTTGTTGTAGCGAAGTCCACCCTCAAGAGAGCGAACCACATTTGCCTTTGGTGAAAAGACAGAGAAATCGGTTGGAATGCCACCAAAACCTGCGCGGGAAGTAAAACTACCCACATCAGGAATGGAGAAGCCTTCACTATAGTTGACGAAAGCATCAACGGGTTCACTTAAATGAGCAACAACGCCCGCGTTAAAGACGGCTTCGTGATAGGTGTGAGAGCCACCGGTAACGGCTGCTTGTGGTACCTGAACAAATGTGGCTGGTGCCACCTGATAGGCATAAGCCGGACGGATAAAGTCGTCGATATCCATCTCAAAATATTCGAACCGTGCGCCGCCGGTAAATTCAAAAATGCTAAACGGTACAGAGATCTGACCGAAGCCAGCAGCTCCAACTTGGCTCATTGGGGCAATACGGTCCTGACCGTCCTGGAACTTCTGTTGTGTATCGTCATAACTTAAATCACCGCCCCATGTGAATTTCATGCCATCGCTGAGCTCATCAAGGTTGGTATCCACTGTGAGGCGAAGCCCAATGCGGCGTGTTTCAATCTCTGACTGGCCATCGGGGTCCGGCGTCGTAGTTCCCGGGAATGCGGGAACGGCCGGGTTTGCTGCAGATATGGGGGAGTAGGCGAAGCGTTTGTTGATGTTATCCACATACAGCTTGGCTTGAAGGTCACCAATGGCTGTTTCTGTATCACTGTAATCGAGTGAGAAATACTGGGAGCGTTCCCGAATGGACTCGCCTTGGTAAGGGGAGGACGTGTCTACAGAAACAGGGTCTGTTGTGTAGTCCGTGAAATATTCTGGATCCTGATTTCTCTCGACGATATTCACGGATGCTTGCAAGCGCTTTTCATCAGTGAAATTCAGTCCACCTTTCAGGGACAGGTTGAAATTCTTTGTGTTATCCAAACCACCTTGGCCAATAAGTGGATCGGACGGGGCAAGCTCTCCGTCGCCTGTATAAGCATCCCGTGTCATCTCAGCACTTAGGATAGCGGAATAGTCAAACATGCCTTCAGTTCCAGTAGCTGTTACCGATAACTCTGGTGCGATGGACTTTCCGACATTTTCTGTAAAAGCAGATGTTCCCACCTTAACGGTGATCTTATGCTCATCGGTTGCTTGTTTTGTGATGAAGTTGATGGTTCCGCCGGTGGCGCCATTGCCATAGTCAGAACGGGCACCTGGGACTACCTCAACTCTTTCAATCTGGTTTAGGTCGATGACCGTAAATGTGCGAGAGACATTTCTAAGCGGCGTGTTTCGGGATTGGCCATCTACGAGAACCTGAACACTGCGGCCACGAAAATTCTGGCTGGCTCCTGACATGGTCTGGTTTGAAAATGCCATGCCGGGGACAAATTTCGAAATGAGGCTGGCTGTGTCTCCGCCCCCTTGAATATGCTGCAAAATCTGCTCGTCATCAATCACAACAACAGATGCAGGGATCGCACGGCTATTCCGTTTTGCGCGACCTGCCGTCACAACAACCTGTTCTAATTCGATAGGCTGTGCCGCGCTGACACGGCGGACGATGCTGTAAGTGGTGTCATTAATTTTCTTAAGTTCAAACCCGCTGCCTGACAGCACCAGTTTCATCGCTGCAACCGGGTCATATTCTCCTTTAACTGCGTTCGAGCTCACTTCCGTAAGGTCTTCATCAAAGATGAGGCTTATGCCTGACTGCGAAGCGATCGTCTCCAACACAGCCTGTGTCTTTCCCGCAGGGACATCATAGGACTGTTTGGAGAGGCTCTCCGCCGAAGCTGAAGAGATCATTACCGGTGTGGATAAGGCCAAAGCTGTCAGTAGTGCAAGGCGACTGAGAGAGGAGGAGAGAGATTTATAAGAAATAACCGTGGCAGCGGTGGTTGCTTGATTGCTGAACAAGGTACGGAACATCGATGACGTCTCTTTTTTTGCAATTAATTATTAGTTACATTCAAAAGAGACGGTGAAGGTGTTCAAAACAGGAGGTCGAAATTATGATTTTTTTAGAAAAAATACAGATTTCCCAAAAAGTTCATATTTTTCAATGCCATATTTTTTCAGTAAAACGTCTAATAGAAAGTCAGAATTATCCAGTTGGAATAATCCGCTGACTTTTATCGCTTGTATTTCCGAGTTTACCCAAAGCACATTTTCACCAATATGACGGCTGAGTTTTTCGAGAATTTCTCCAAGCGGTTGGTCTTCCGATTTCAGTTGCCTTTTGCGCCAATAAGCATCCGCGACAGAGATATTTTCGCTTATCTCTGCTGTGTTCGAGCCCATGTTGAATGACCAGTTTTGACCCTCCTGCAGACGTATGGGGGCTTGTGTCGCATGATCTGGGTCCAGGATCTCAATAACCCCTTCATGAACTGAAATATCGAGATTGCCTTGCAGTAATTCAACGCTATAAGCCGTTCCAACAGCACGGACGTTGAACTGGTTGACGCTCACAATGAAAGGGCGTGATTTATTTGGGGCGACATCAACAAATACGCCGCCTTCTTTCAACGTGACGACACGTTCGTTGGCAGAATAATTGATACGAATTTCACTGCCGGCATCCAATACTGCATGGGAGCCATCAGCCAGTTCTATATCCCTAAAACTGTTATAAGCTGTTTGGAGTGCGCCCTCCGAGCGGAGTGGATTTTGAAGGAAAAAGAGACAGGTTAACAGGATAACCATCAAAGCAACTGTGAGGCCAGCAACGCGCGATTTATTTGGTTTTGTCATGCCAGCAGGTTTCGGTTGATCGCATCTGGAATATGTTGAGGCAGCGTTAGTTGCTAAAGCCCAAATTTGGCGTGCTTCGTCATACGCCGGGCGGTGGGCTGGATTTGCCTGCAGCCATAAGCGAAACGCCATTTCTTGATTGTCGCTCATTGGGTTGTCTAATTGGATAACCCAAAAATCAGCCTGCTCGCTCAAGCTTAGTCCGCTAAGCTCTGCGGTGTAGTCCATTACTGATTTTTCGTGTTGCTCAGTTATCATTTAAGTTGTCGTTCCGGTTTCCAGCAGATGAATTTTACTGGCACTGTTTTAAAGACGTTCCCTTGTTTGAAAAGAGGAGGTTTAATGCTGAATTTTCTCTTTGTCGGAGAGATATTTTTTTAATTCCCCTAATGCCTTTCGAAGGTGTTTTTCCACCATGTTCTGGCTAATGCCAAGGCGTTCTGCGATTTCTCGGTTTGGGATGTCTTCCACTTTTCTAAGAAGGAACACTTCTTTCGATTTGGGTGAGAGATGATCTATTGCTTCACGAAGAAGGGCGAGGCGCTGCCTGTCTGATACTTGATCGTCAACACGATAGGTATCATCTCGAACTTCTTGCAGCGCGTCATTTTCTGTATTTTGATAATGACTTCGTTGTCGCCATCGCAGTAGGTCGTTAATCAGGTTATGGGCAATGCGAAAGAGGTAGGCGCGGCGATCCTCGACCTGTTTATCCGGATCTAGTTTATGAATTCGAATGTACAGTTCCTGCTCCAAATCCTTGCAGTCTTCGGGGTTATCAATCCGTTGTCGGAAAAACAATTCAATCTGAGACTTGTTGTTCAGATAGATGTCGATCCAGGATTTGTTCAAGGATGAATTATACATTACTTACGACGGCCTCCGATTAAGTGCGAATAGGTCTTAATTGCATTTAAGTCAAGAAAATTAGAGCGCCGACCGCTTGGTTGTTGAACGGATTTCCACTATAAAAGAGGGCCCTTCTGTTCCGTTCTGGGACACCGAAATTAATCAAAATAAGAAAGTAAGTGTGATGAGAATTGTCCGGTTTATCAAAGGTGAAGACAGCATCTATGGAATTGTGGAAGGGGAGGATGTCGTTGAGCTGAGCGGTTCTATCTTCGGGGCTTATGAAAAGACGGAAAATCGTTACAAATTATCTGATCTAGAACTGGATATCCCGGTTGAGCCGCGAACATTTTATGCAGCTGGCTTGAATTACCAAACTCACAAAGAAAAAATGGCGACTGCGATCGGAATGAAGGCCAGCGTCCCAGATGCCCCCGATATTGGATACCGCGCTAATAATGCGCTGACCCCTCATAAAAGTCCGGTTATCATCCCTTCGGATGCGACAGATAAAGTCAATTACGAGGGGGAATTGGTTGTGGTCATCGGAAAGAAGGTGAAACACCTGACTGCGGAAAATGCGATGGATGCGATCTTTGGTTACACGATTGGGAATGATATCTCAGAGCGGAATTGGCAGAAATCAGATGGCAGCATGTGGCGCTCTAAAAACACTGATACCTTTAAACCGATGGGGCCCTGGATTGAAACGGATGTATCGCTAGAGGATATGACGACGATTGTTCGACTAAACGGGGAAGAGCAAATTCGCTTTGCAACCAATGACATGATTACAGGAATCGTCCCGTTTCTGGTGCGGATGACTAAATATCTCACGCTCTATCCCGGTGATGTGATTTGGATGGGGACAGAAGGGGAAGCACCTAATCTCTTGGATGGAGATGTGGTCGAAGTAGAAATTACCGGAATTGGAAGTTTGAGAAACCCAATTATCCGCGAAGGATAAGCTCCAGAATACTAATTAGAAAGCTGATAATTAAGTGATTTTACGTATCTTATTAGGTGGCTTTCTAATCATATTGATTTAAATAACCATTATATAACAAATGCTTAAATAAAAAGAAAATTCGATAATTTTGAATTCCCGCTTGATATTCCAAATAAGAATCATTATTAACTGAGTCGATTTTACATGCGAATAGTTATTAATTGCATTTGAGTGAGCCCTGTTTCTGAGCTGCCGGGTTCGAAGAAATGTCTTCGAGATGGATGGAGAAATAAGGATGTCTGGGGTTAAGTTTTTTGGAGCTGGTCTTTCATGCTGTTTGTTGCTGGCACCGATTATCAGTATGGCGCAAGAGACTGACAACACGGAAACAGCGGAACAGATTGAGAAAGAGACGAAAAAACTAGCGGAAGATGTAGAAGTGAATTCGCTGCAACCTGTGACGGTGACGGCAGATAGAAAGAAGAAAACGCTCCTAGAGACTGCTGGTAACGTCACCAGCGTGACCCGGGAGGAACTGGATCGCCGGATGGATAATGTCATTGATGATGTGTTTCGGTATGAACCAGGGATTGAAGTCTCAAAACAGACAACAGGTGCAGACCCTTTTAACAGCTCAGGCGGAATTCAAATTCGGGGTGTAGGCGGGAACCGCACGCAGGTCCTCGTAGATGGCAACCGCACTATTGAGCGGATCACAGATTCTACCCGAGACATTGTCGACTCTTCAAACGTGAAAGCAGTTGAAGTTATTCGCGGCCCTTCATCTGTTCTTTGGGGGAGTGATGGTTTGGGCGGTACCGTGAATTTTGTAACCAAGGATCCATCTGACTATCTCGTTGGGGGCAAGATAGTCGGAGGGACCGCAAATTTCAATTACGGATCGTTGGATGGCAGTTTAACTGAATCCGTATCCGGTGCCGCCCGCCTGAACTCAAAGTTAGAGGCGCTCATCTCCTACACGCGGCGGGATGCCGAAGAAGTTGAACTGTCAAATGCCCGGACAGGCGCAGATGCGGTTCAAAACTGTACAAGAAACCCTGAAGCCACTCAGTGTGATGAGTTTGATCCAACAGATATCTCTTCCAACAATCTGTTGGCAAAGCTGGTGTGGTCTCCCTCTGATCTCAATCAGATTAAAGTCACCACCGAATATTTTGATCGCGATACTAATGTCGATAAAAACTCAGTTTTAGGTGAAGAGCTCAGCATGGGGTCCAAGGTGTCGGACATTCTGTCAGATACTCATGAGCAGCATGTGGAACGGTGGCGTTTTTCAGTTGATCAAGACTGGTCGCCAGAGCTCAACTGGCTTGACCGTGTGAAATGGCAGGTTACTTATTCGCCGCAGCGCATTGATCGATCAAGTGACCGCTTGCGCGTACTTGATGGTAGCGGCGATCTGGAGCGCCGACTTCAAAATCAGGAGTATGAAGAAGCTTTTTGGGAAGCTGATCTTCAGCTTGAAAGCAGTTTTAACCTTGGTGGCACAACCCATCTCGTTACCTATGGTTTTGATGGAGATGTGACCACAACAGATTATGGTCGTGTCGATACGACGACGAACATTACGGCGGGCACCACGACAGTTGCGCGGGCGGGCGGTTTTAACTTTGCCGATGCAAAGACCACTCGGGCCGATCTATACGTTCAGGATGAGATCGGTTTCTTTGAAGGGCGTTTGAAGCTTATTCCGGGGGCTCGTTTTGCTTACTACGGAATTGATCCAAATACAGACGCCGATTATGAGTTAGTTCCGGGTGCTGAGCCCAGAAAAATTCAGGAAACTGATCTGCAGCTGAAGCTGGGTGCACTGTTTGATATTACGGACACCTATTCTGTTTATGCAGGATATTCCCAAGGCTTCAAGATGCCAACAGCGCAGCAACTTTTCCAGTCATTGGACAGCCTGCCGTCATTTGCACTGGTCCCCAACCCAAATTTGAAACCTGAAAGCGTTGAGAGTTACGAGGTCGGCTTCCGAGGGGATTTTGGAAATCAAGGGTACTTTTCGGTCAACGGATTTGTCGCAAAATATAAGGATTTTATTCAAAATTTCGTAGGTGCTGATCCTACAGATTTTGGCCTGCCTGGTGGCACGTTTGTCTTGACTTACGATAATGTCGACGAGGTGGAATTATATGGTATCGAAGCTTCCATGGGGTATCGAGTAACCCCAAATTGGTCCACACGTGCTGCCTTCTCTTATCAAGAGGGAACAACGATTGATGGGGGCGTGGAAAACACCTATAACGGCGCTCTTCCGTTCAAAGCGATTACCGGCATTCGGTATGAAGATATGGATGCGGGGCTTGACCTGGAGCTGGTTGGTACCTTCCAGGCGGGTGCGCATGATGTTTCCGACCCTTCTTCTGAATTTAAACCATCCGGTTATGTAACTTTTGATTTTATTGGCGGTTACGAGATTGTTCCCGGAATGACCTTGCGTGGTGGTATTTATAATATTTTTGATACTCGCTATTTCACTGCCGATACCCGCGGTTTCACCATCAATGGCAGCGATGATGTGAAGCGTGTCAATCCGATTGAGCTCCAAACTGCACCGGGTAGAACTTTCAAAGTCGGCCTCAACTATACATTCTAATTAACTCGGCAGGGGCGTTCAGCCCCTGCTGGCTGATGGGTTCTTATGAAAAATTTCTTTGGGCATTTATGGTCCATTTTGCGGTTCAGTGGCCTCACTTGGGAGGGCCGCTTTGGCGTTTTGCTCTATTTTGTGATCCTGGGGCTGGAACTGGCCTCCATTCCAGTTTCTATCCGTATGATTAGTTGGACCAACGATTTTTATAGTGCATTGGAAGCCTTTGATGCGGAACAAGCGATCTATCAGATTGGGGTGTTTGGTATTCTGATCGGAGTATATGCAAGTTTATCCCTTGCTTCTGATTATCTTCGTAAAAGCCTGGTGATGAAATGGCGTGTTTCAATGACAAACCGCCTGTTGGATCGATGGTTTTCCGAGAAAACTTTCTGGCGTTTACAGATGGGCTTTAACGGCGTCAATATTGATAATCCGGATCAGAGGATTGCTGAAGATTGCCGTCTGTTTGTCGAAGCCTTTATTCGGGAAACGCAGGATTTAATCACTTCCGTGACAGGGCTATTCTCTTACATAGCTTTGTTATGGTCTTTGTCCGCCTTTCCACTTGCATTTTCTGTCTTTGGATTAGAGATGGAAATCCCGAGATATATGGTTTGGGCAGCTTTCTTGTACGTCTTGTTGGCGAGTGGGCTCACGCATTTGCTAGGGTATCCGCTGAAATCTCTTTCTTTCATGCAACAGCGCCGTGAAGCCGACTTTCGCTTCGGCCTTATCAGGGTCCGAGAAAATGTGGACGCTATCGCCTTGGCAAAGGGTGAGGATGCTGAAAAACGTCATCTCGAAAGCCGATTAGACGGGATCGTTGAAAACTGGAAACGGTTAATTTTCAGGGAGTTTTTGCTCGGTTGTTTCAAAACTCCCTATTCTTTCACTATTTTACGAATACCATTGCTTTTGGCGCTCCCTGCATTCTTTGGTGGGTACGTAAAGTTGGGAGGTCTGATGCAGCTCGCATCTGCGTTCCAGCGAGTTGTGACAACTTTATCCTGGTTTATCTTTGCCTATAATCGGTTGGCAGAATTTGCGGCAACTACCAGCAGGTTGGGGCGTCTTCTGGATGGTTTGAATAGAGTTGAGCAGGGCCTCAATACTGTTTCGTATTTGGAAAATGATACCAGCTCGGTGAAAGGTGACGGTTTGAAGTTGCACACACCTGAGGGGCGGAAACTGGATTTACCCGAACAGGTTATGTTGGAGGCAGGGGAGCATGTCTGGATTTCTGGTCCATCGGGTACAGGCAAGAGTACGTTATTCAAGACGCTGGCGGGCTTTTGGCCATGCGCAGAGGGAAACATTCAATTTCCTCAAAATTCCCGCCGTCTCTTTATGCCGCAGGAGCCATTCCTGCCGACAGACGACCTGAAGGCGGCGGCCTGCTATCCATATCCGGCGCAGGAACTCTCAGATGAAAGGCTTGCCGAATTTCTCAATAAAGTGAACCTCCCAAATTTGGCTGAAAAATTCCTCAAAGGTGAAGCCGTTGATATTAAGGGGCTTTCGAGAGGTGAGCGGCAACGTCTCGCATTTGTGCGTGTGCTCGTTAACAAACCTGATTGGCTGTTTTTAGATGAAGCCACAGGCGCAATTGACCCAGGTGCTGAGCAGCAGATTTTCCATAATGTGCGCGAGATGTGCCCTG
Organism: Sneathiella sp.; assembly: GCA_017643685.1. Taxonomy (GTDB): domain Bacteria; phylum Pseudomonadota; class Alphaproteobacteria; order Sneathiellales; family Sneathiellaceae; genus Sneathiella. Next base: position 1,510 of record JAEPMY010000059.1, on the reverse strand, counting down.
ATATGACTATTATTGTGATCTCCCATCGCGCGCCGAAAGGCCTTAACCCCGTCCGTCATTTAGATCTGAGGGTCGCGGTTAAATAGTTCAATAACAAAACGACGTAGAAAGGTGAATTCAGAATGTTAGACATCCAATATGACCATCCTGTCGCAACTTGGTTAGATCCTGAAACAGGTGATGTTCAGGATCATGCCGCGGTAATGACGGAAGCTGCGAATGCCCAAAGCGTTTTACTTGGGGAGACACATGATCAGTATGATATTCACCGTTGGCAACTGGCGATAATCGCGGGAATCCGAGGGCGGCGGGATAAAGTTATGGTCGGTTTTGAGATGTTTCCAAAGTCAGCTCAGCCCGTTCTTGATGAATGGATCGAAGGTGGTCTTAGCCACGATGAGTTTTTGGACAAGGTAAAATGGCGTGATGTTTGGGGGTTTGATCCGGCACTTTATATGCCGATTTTTAACTATTGCCGGGAGATGGGCATACCTATGCTGGCCTTGAATTGTTATCGCGCGCTTGTTACCCGCGTTGGCAAGGAAGGTTGGGATGCTATTCCAGAAGAGGAGCGGGATGGCTTGACGCCATCTAAAGAAGCGCTGCCCGAGTACAAGAAGTATCTCTTTGGGATGGTTGCTGGGCCTGAAAGTATTTTTCTGAAAGAGGGTGAAGAAGCCGATGCACGCAGAGCCCGTTTTATTCGGGCGCAACAAACATGGGACCGGGCTTTTGCTTGCAACATTTCATATGCTTTGAGAGAAAACCCCGATCATCTCGTTGTGGGAATTATCGGTCGGGGGCATTTGGAGTATGGGTTTGGAACTCCTTATCAGCTTGATGATTTGGGAGTTACCAAGAACATTACTTTGTTGCCGGGAAAAGAAGCCAAGCTGGAAGCAAAGGCTATAAAAGGTATCGCAAAGGCTATTTATCGATTGCCGACAAGTTTTGAGGCTGCGCCAGAACGGGAAAATATGCCGTAAGCTTATCGGTATGGGGACGAAAGTCCCCGCCGTTTTGGTTCAGCTCTCTGGACAGCGAGTGCGCAGAAAACGATCAGGCCGGCCCCCGCTAACGTTTGCCAGGTGGGGGCCTCCCCAAATAGGAAAAGGCCGACGGCAATGGCGAAAACGATCCGAAGATAAGGAAAAGGCGCCATCGCAGAAACCTCAGCCACTCGATAAGCCTCCACCGTCAGGATCATCCCGATTGTGCCGAGGGAGCCAGCGAGGGTAAGAAGGCCAATAGTTTGAAAATCGATATCTTTCCAATCCATAATAAAGCCGGGAAGCGCGCCCAAGGTCGTGATAAGCCCGATATAGAGCATAATGGTTGCTGTATGCTCTGTCTGGGATAGGACACGATTTTGAAAGACAAGTGCCGCTGCAGCAGTGGCCGCTAAAAGCCCGTATCCAATGCTGAGGTCAAAGCTGTCAGCGGACAGGTTCAGCACGTTACTCGCGAGGGCGACGCCGATAAATCCAAGTCCGGTAAACAGCCATCGCCG
>JAEPMY010000160.1 GCA_017643685.1 Sneathiella sp. | reverse complement strand
CGGGCCCATGAAAAGGGCGTGAAAATGGTATTCGGCACAGACCTTTTGGGTGCCATGCACCGTCATCAACTGAATGAATTTGCTATTCGCAGCCGCTTTCAAACTCCGATTGAGATTATTCGCTCGGCCACAACAACTGCGGCTGAGCTTTTTCAGATGGAAGGTCTCGTGGGTGAGCTCACCGTGGGGGCTTATGCCGACATGATCGCCGTATCCGGAAATCCGCTTGAGGATATCGGTGTCTTGCAGGACCCGGACCGTCACCTAAAGCTGGTGATGAAAGAAGGCCAGGTATTTAAAAACGCAATTTAATCAGTTGCTTAGTAGTTAAAACAGTTTATGTAACCTCCAATGAACAGGGAGTAAGTAATGAAAGTACTGTCAAAAACCATTGTTGCTGGTGCCATGTTGGCCACCAGTGCATTTACAGGGGCGGCTTCCGCAGAAGAATTTAAAGCAAATATCTTTTTCCCGGACACTCACCCACTTGCCCAATATGGATATCTGGAATGGGCGAAGATTGTGAAAGATCTGAGCGGTGGTGAACTTGAACCTAAAGTCTTTACCGGAACGGTTCTGCTTCCGCCGCGTTCTGGCATGTCGGGTGTTCGGGATGGCATCGTTAGCGTTGGTTACCACGCGGCGACATACACGCCAGCCGAATTGCCAATCACAAACGCTATTCAGGAAATGGGCCTGAACTACAGTGACGCGCTTGTAATGATTTCTGCGGCAACTGATTTTAATATGAATAATCAGGCAGCCAAAGATCAGTGGCAGAAAGCGGGGATGGTTTACACGGGCGGATACAGCACGCAGCCATATAACCTGATGTGCCGTGAGCCTATCAAAAGCATGGCAGACCTGAAAGGTAAGCGCCTGCGGACGGCTGGTGCGGCCATGTCTCGTTGGGTAGAAGAAGTTGGTGCGGTTCCTGTAAATGTGCCGTCCAGCGAAATGTATCAAGGTGTTGAAAAAGGGTCTCTGGACTGTGCCGTTAATGTGGCGAGCGACCTGAAATCCCGTAGCCTTTGGGACGTTGCAAAACATACAACAATGGCACCACTTGGTCTTTACTGGTCCGGTCCTATGTGGGGCTTCAATCAGGAGTTCTGGTCTGAGCTATCTCCGGAGCATCGTGCGGTTCTGTTTAAAGCAAACGCTAAATCCATGGCAAATCTCTATGTGGGGTATGCGGCTGCTGTAACCGAAGCACTGGACGAGTCCAAAGCGCATGGTGTCAGCGTTTATCAGCCAACAGATGAGATGCTGAAATCCATCTCCTCTTTCGCTGAGAAGAACCTGACGCAGGTTTATAAAACAGCTTCTGACAAATACGGTATCGAAAACCCGGAAGAAATTCTTGGTACTTTTGATGGTTATGTGAAGAAGTGGGAAAAACTTTATGAAGGCGCGGATCGCAGTAACGCAGACGCGCTGGCCGCAATTATTCAGGCCAATTTATATGACAAAGTTGATCCAAAAACTTATGGTGTGGATTAATCATATTAATTAAGGGAGGGCGTTCTGCGCCCTCCACTTTGCAGGTAGGAATTATGAACGCACCAACACGCCCAACAAAAAATGCAGAGCGATCTGCAAACACCCGGCGCAAGGTATTGCAGGCGACTTTAGACCAGATTTATGAATGTGGCATACAGGCGTCTTCAACAACCGAAATTGTGAAACGGGCAGGGGTGTCGCGGGGGGCGATGTTGCATCATTTCCCGGTGAAAGAGCAGTTGATCGCGACGGCCATTGAAAAATTGCTGGAAGATGAAATTGCTTTGATCCGACGTGAGGCAGAAGCCTTTGCCAGTAAGGAGAAAACGATCGATGAACTCGTTGATTTCCTCTGGGAGCGTTTCTCTGGACGGCTGTTCATGATTACCATCGATTTCCTGTCGAGTGCCCGGACGGATGATAAACTGCGCGAAGCTGTTATCCCCGTCAGTCTTCACTTCCATGAGTCTCTGAACGAGATTTGGATGCAGTTTTTCCCTCATGAAAAAATGTCATCTAATGAAATTCAGACGCTCTTGAATACGACATTATGTCTGATGCGCGGTATGGGCATTCAGACCGTTATCCGTCAGGATCCCGCTTATTTCGAGGGGATCCGTGATTATTGGAAAAAACTTCTGCACAGTCAGCTGGACTAGTCACCAAGCTGACACTGTCACGATGACTAGGGGGTATTATGTTCTCTCATGGCCATCCGCACACACCCAGTGGTGCGGAAATGGGTATCGCTTTTATAATCAAATGGCTATCCGTAGTTTGTAAACTGTTCCTTCTCTTAATGATGGGGCATGTGGGACTTGATGTGTTCTGCAAATTCTTCCTCAACCAGCCGATCGAAGGCACGCTTGAGACCGTCTCTTATTATTACATGGTCAGTATTGTATTTCTGGCATTCCCGCTTGTGGAGCAGCGCCGGGAACATTTGGCCGTTGATCTCTTCTTCAACAAATTTCCAGCAAGATTACAGGTTTGGATCTATGTGGCGGGTATGATGTTGGCTTGTTTTTATTATGGCTTTTTCTGCTATCAGACATTTCTGGATGCCATAAAGGCAACCCGCCAGCAGGAAACCGTCATGGCGAACTTCCTGTTCTATGTCTGGCCGAGCCGCTGGGCCCTGCCAATTGGCAGTGGTTTGCTGGTGGTGTTGATGTTGCTGCACGCGATCCGCGCCGTCAAAACAGGCCGCGTAGAAGAAGATGGTCATGAAGTGGAGGCTGCCACATGAGTTCGATGGTAATTGGTATTGGCGGCGTTTGCTTGACGCTTGTTCTTATGGCCCTTCGGGTGCCGATCGCGGTCGCCCTTGGGGGTGTCTCTATTGGCGGCATTATGCTGCTGATCAGTGGGCGTGCCGGCGCTGGAATGATCTCCAGCGTGCCGTTTGACTTTATCGGAAACTGGTCGCTGACTGCGGTGCCGATGTTTCTGTTGATGGGGTATGTCTGCACCACTACGGGCCTTACCAATGGTCTGTTCCGGGCGATGCAGGTTTTGCTCTCCCGATTGCCAGGAGGGCTTGCAATTACAGGTGTGGCCGCAAGTGCGCTTTTCGCATCTGCCTCAGGCTCCAGCGTCGCCACTTCTTCTGCAATGGCGCGCATCGCTGTGCCGGAGATGTTGAAATACCGTTATGATCCATCCCTTGCCAGCGGCGTGATTGCGGCATCTGGAACACTGGGGTCGCTGATCCCACCAAGTATTCTGATGGTGCTCTATGGTATCTATGCTGAAGTCTCTATTGGGAAGCTGTTTATTGCTGGTTTCCTTCCGGGGCTGGTTTCTGCCGGGCTTTACATTGGTATGATTGCGCTTCGCTGCCGGGCTAATCCGGCTTTGATGGGCGGCACAGCAGACGGGACACCTAAATACAGTTTTGCCGAAAAGCTGAGCGCGTTGAAAGAGGTGTGGCCGTTGCCACTTCTGATTTTTGCGGTGCTTGGGGGAATTTTTACAGGTATTTTCTCGCCGACAGAAGCGGGGGCCATGGGGGCGATTGTTGCAACCCTGATCGCTGTATTGAGAGGTCAGTTCACCTTTAAAGCCTTCTGGCAGGCGCTGACATACACCGTGGTTGGTACCTCCAGTATTTTTGCCATCTTGATCGGGACTTTGTTCTTCACCCGTTTTCTGGCGCTTACAGGGCTTCCTAACGAGCTTGCAGATGCTGTCCTCTCCATTACGGGCGGAAATCCGTATCTTATCATTCTCGGTGTGGCGCTGATTTATGTGGTGCTGGGAATGTTCGTAGAATCAATTGGGCTGATGCTTCTAACGCTGCCGATTGTTTTGCCGCTTGTCACGGGCGCGGATATGAACCTGATCTGGTTTGGTATTATCGTGATCAAGCTGCTTGAAATCGGGTTGGTGACACCGCCAATTGGGTTGAACGTTTATGTGATTAAAGGTGCCCTTGGCAGCGCCATTCCCATCCAGACAATTTTCCGAGGTGTGACCTGGTTTATTGTGATGGATATCGCGGCGCTTCTGCTGATTGTCTATGTTCCGGAACTGTCAACCTGGTTACCGGAGTTGATGCTGGAATAGGAGACGGAAACAGGCCAACAAAAAACCCCCTGGAGATGAAAATTTCCGGGGGGTTATTTTTTTGGTGAGCCCGACAGGATTCGAACCTGTGACCCACTGATTAAAAGTCAGTTGCTCTACCAACTGAGCTACGGGCCCACT
>JAEPMY010000149.1 GCA_017643685.1 Sneathiella sp. | reverse complement strand
CTGTCTCAGGCAGCATCAGCGAAGGGGTTCCGCCGCCGAAGAATATACTGGTGACTTTTCGTGCACCTACCCGATCAGCATAATGACCAAGCTCTGCCAACAGCGCCTCCGCCCAGACACGCTGATCCACAGCCTCCCGAACATGGCTGTTGAAATCGCAATAGGGGCATTTTTTCCGGCAGAAGGGCCAATGGAAATAGACCCCGAAACCGGGATCGGGGGCCTTATGCGCCTTTGAAGCAGGCATCAATTAACTGACGGAAGGCATCAGCCCGGTGGCTGATCGCATGCTTTTCTGACGGTTCCATCTCCGCAAAGGTGATATCCATACCCTCAGCCTCAAACACAGGATCATAGCCAAAACCTTTTTCCCCGCGTGCAGGCCAAACAAATTGGCCTGTTACCTTACCTTCAAAGCTCTCTGTATGACCATCCGGCCAAGCGAGACAGAGCGCACAGATAAAAGATGCTGGCGTTGGGATAGGCTGTCCCCCTTCTTCCAGCTTGTCTTTCACAGCCTGCATCGCAACACTGAAGTCTTTACCTGGCCCTGCCCAGCGCGCAGAGAAAATACCCGGGTCACCGTTCAATGCATCAACAGCGAAACCAGAATCATCACTCAGCGCGATTTTGCCAGCGGCAGTGGCTGCCGCTATGGCTTTAATCTCAGCGTTGGCAATGAAGGTATCTCCATCCTCTACCGGCTCAGGCAAGCCAAGCTCCCCAGCAGAGATTGGTTTGACGCCAAAGTCCGCTAGCAATTCACCAATTTCCCGAACCTTACCCGGGTTAAGACTGGCGACGATAAGTTCAGATCCTTCAAATTGCCGTGCCATATTACTTAATCCCAAGCGCCGTACGTTGCTTCTCACACAGCTCTTTCACGCCTTTTTTGGCGAGATCAAACAGAGCCGTGAACTGCGCTTCGGTGAACGGATCTTCTTCCGCAGTTCCCTGAATCTCGATAATCCGACCATCAGACGACAAAACAAAATTTGCATCAGCCTGCGCATTACTGTCCTCTGGGTAATCCAGATCCAGTACTGGCGTTCCGTTGTAAATTCCGCAAGAAACAGCAGCCACCTGAGATTTCATTGGAACCTCAAGAATTTTACCCTGCTCCACCAATTTCTCAAATGCCTGATACAAAGCGACATATGCACCGGTAATAGAAGCTGTACGGGTACCACCATCGGCCTGAATAACATCACAGTCGACAGTAATCTGACGCTCGCCAAAGCCTTCCATGTCAACAACCGCCCGAAGGGAACGGCCAATAAGGCGCTGAATTTCTACGGTACGTCCCTGTTGCTTGCCGCGCGCCGCTTCCCGGCCCATCCGACTACCTGTAGAGCGTGGAAGCATTCCATACTCAGCAGTGACCCACCCTTTACCTGTATTGCGAAGGAATGGTGGAACCCGCTCTTCGATGCTAGCTGTGCACAGAACATGGGTATCACCAGCCTTAATAAAGCAGGATCCTTCCGCATTCTTTGCATAGCCCGGCTCCAGGATAATATCTCTCAGATCCGCGGGCTTTCTTCCTGATGGGCGCATGACTGTTCCTTCGTCTATACTTGCATGTTTTAATATTGCCTCCTTGTAACGTCTCCCCTTAATTGACGCAAGGCTCGCCCTTTACTACATATGACTAAATTTCATGCTATAAAGTGAGCCTTGAATGAAGGACGCAGGTGAACAATGGATATTCGGGAACTGAACGACAGAAGCCGCGATATTTTCCGGGTGATTGTCGAGAATTTTCTGGAGACGGGAGAGCCGGTTGGTTCCCGCACATTGTCGCGTGTGGGAAATCTACAGCTCTCTCCTGCCTCCATTCGCAATATTATGGCAGACTTGACCGATGCCGGCCTTTTATACGCTCCGCATATTTCGGCAGGGCGATTACCCACACAGGAAGGGCTGCAGCTTTTTGTCGATGGCCTGCTAGAAATCGGCAATCTGACCGAGGCCGAGCGCAAAGACATCAATAGCCGATGCGCTGTAGAGGGAAAAAATATTGATGAAGTGCTAGGTGAGGCAAGCTCCATGCTCTCTGGTCTCTCCAATTGTGCCTCTTTGGTGTTGGCCCCCAAAAGTGACAGTCCAATCAAGCAAATCGAGTTTGTGTATCTTGGAGGGGCAAAGGCTCTTGTCATTATGGTGACAGCAGATGGACAAGTTGAAAATCGGACAGTCGAAATCCCTGCTAATCTTGATCCTTCGACATTGCGTGAAGCAAGCAACTATCTAACCCACAGGCTTCGCGGTAAGACGATTTCTGAGATGAAAGATGAAATCCATCGCGAGATTTCTTCCCATGAAGCGGAGCTGGACAACCTAACCGCCAACCTGGTGGAGAAAGGCATCGCCAGTTGGGGTGGCCGCGAGACATTGATCGTCAAAGGACATGCCAATTTGCTTCAAGACGTCCAAGCAATTGAAGATTTGGAGCGAATCAAAACCCTTTTTGACACTCTGGAAGCGGGAAAAGAAGGCATAAAACTGCTGGAATTAGCTGAAGGAGGAGAAGGTGTCCGTATTTTTATCGGGTCAGAGAATAATCTTTTCTCGCTTTCTGGCACATCAATGATTATCTCTCCCTATCAGAACAGTCGTAAACAGGTGGTGGGCGCACTTGGCGTGATCGGCCCAACCCGCCTTAACTATGCGCGGATCATCCCGATGGTGGATTATACGGCAAAAGTTATTGGACGAATGCTGGATTAAGTTTCAGTTTGAGGATTAGAAAAGATGAGTGACAAAAACCAGAATTCTGAAAACCCTGAACAGGAAAATCTGGAAACTGTAGATCAGGGCGATATCGATAGCGGTGCTATGGATGCTCTATCTGACGCTGAAGAAGCATTAGCAGAAGAGGAAGTCCTCTCTGTTGAAGAGCAGCAGGCGGCTGAAATTGCTGAACTGAAAGACAAGCTTCTTCGCAACATGGCAGAGATGGAAAATATCCGTCGCCGTGCAGAAAAAGATAAAGAAGACGCCCATAACTACGCGGTGACAAAGTTCGCACGCGATGTCCTGTCTGTTTCTGACAATCTGCGCCGGGCACTCGATGCTGTTCCAGCAGAAGCCCGTGAAGATGAAAATGTCAAAAACATCCTGACCGGCGTTGAAATGACCGATAGCGAGCTTTTAAATACGCTCGCAAAGCACAAAATTGAAAAGATCGAAGCCGAGGGTAAAAAATTCGACCCTAACTTCCATCAGGCTATGTTCGAAATCGAAAATCCGGATGTTGAAAGCGGCACCGTTCTGCAGGTTGTTCAGGCTGGTTACGTCATTTCTGGTCGCTTACTGCGCCCGGCCCTTGTTGGTGTTTCCAAAGGGGGTCAGAAAAAAGAACAGCCATCCGTTGATCAAACCGCTTAATAGATAACATGTTCAAAATGAAAAGCCGCCAATATTGGCGGCTTTTTTATTTGGCTTTTCCGCGCCCTCTAAATCCATCAACGGTATAGATCAGAAGACCAATCCAGATCAGCCCGAACGCGATCAGCCGATCCTGAGAGAATGTTTCCCCAAACACATACACAGCCAAAATCGCGTGTAATGTCGGGGCGATATATTGAATGACCCCGACGGTAGATAAACGAAGGCGTTGGGCCCCGAAAGAAAACATAATCAAAGGAAGTGCCGTTACAGCGCCAAGCCCCAATAACAACATATTGGTACTGAAATCATAAAAGGCGCCGCCCGCCCCGCCTGTACCGGTAATGGCAAGATAGACAATATAAGCAATACAAACCGGTGTTAAAATTGCTGTCTCTACAGCTAGACCCACAGCAGATTCCGTTGGCGCCTTCTTACGAAGTAGCCCGTAAAAACCAAAGGAAAAAGCCATAGCCAGAGACACCCAAGGCACATCCCCAAGCTTGAACGACAACAATAAAACGGCCGCCACAGCCAGCAAGATTGCTGTCGTCTGGGCTTTATTCATTCGCTCCCCAAGAAACAGCATACCCAGCATCACATTAACAAGCGGATTGATGTAATATCCAAGGCTGGCTTCCAGCACACGACCTGATGTCACCGCCCAGACAAAAACTGTCCAGTTAATGGCAATCATCAAAGTAGAGCCGAAAAACAACATCAGTGTGCGTGGATCAGATAAAGTTTCCAGCACCTTGCTAAACCGGTGGGTGAAAAAGATGATAAGCCCAACAAGGACAAGAGACCAAACGATCCGGTGAGCCAAAATCTCCAAGACTGGAATCCCGTCCAACATCTTGAAATATAGTGGAAACACCCCCCAGCAAATGAAAGCGCCCAGCGCACCAATAAGGCCCTGCATTTGGCGTTTTTCTTCGGTCAGCGTCACATTTGCCGCGCTGCCGGAATGAGGATTATTGGACATGAAGCCCCCTGGACGGGAATTGGAATGTTCGTTTCAATTAGCAGAGGCCATAAAATAGGTAAAGAAAAGCTTCTGATATAGAAGACACCCACCTCCTTTATTTACCATTCCATAATATGTCTTTGAAACGTCTTCGCCTCTGCAAAAAAATCTGCAGATTCTATGTGCTGCATCCTTGCACTGACTTTGGAACACACCTATATAGTCGTCAGATAAGTACTGTAATTTAATCCTGGGGATCACCACGGTGCATTCAATGGCTGTTGTGATCTGCCAATAGAGAAGAGGATAAAATGGCTAAAGTAATCGGTATTGACCTTGGTACCACAAACTCTTGCATCGCTGTAATGGATGGCAAGGACTCCAAAGTTATCGAAAACTCCGAAGGCGCCCGCACAACACCTTCTATGGTTGGCTTTGCGGAAGACGGTGAAAAACTGGTTGGTCAGGCAGCAAAACGTCAGGCTGTTACAAACCCAGAAAATACATTGTTCGCAATTAAGCGCCTGATCGGTCGTCGTTTTGACGATAAAACAACCCAAAAAGACCGTGAGATGGTTCCCTACAACATCGTCAAAGCTGATAATGGCGATGCATGGGTAGAAGCCCGCGGCGAGAAATATTCCCCAAGTCAGGTTTCTGCATTCATCCTGCAAAAGATGAAAGAAACAGCAGAAAGCTACCTCGGTGAAAATGTAACTCAGGCTGTTATTACGGTTCCCGCTTACTTCAACGACGCTCAGCGTCAGGCAACTAAAGATGCCGGTAAAATTGCGGGTCTGGAAGTTCTCCGGATCATCAACGAGCCAACAGCAGCTGCCCTTGCATATGGCATGGACAAAAAAGACCAGACCATCGCAGTCTTTGACCTTGGTGGTGGTACTTTTGACGTCTCCATTCTTGAAATTGGTGATGGCGTCTTTGAAGTTCGCTCCACAAATGGTGATACCTTCCTCGGTGGTGAAGATTTCGACCTGGCATTGGTTGAATACCTAGCTGATGAGTTTAAGAAAGAAAATGGCATTGACCTGCGCGGCGATAAAATGGCCCTGCAGCGTCTGAAAGAAGCTTCCGAAAAAGCGAAAATCGCATGTTGATAATTGGGAAAAAGGTATAACAGCAGAAAGAAATATAGATGTATTTT
>JAEPMY010000095.1 GCA_017643685.1 Sneathiella sp. | reverse complement strand
GTCGGCGCCTTGATTGAGGGGGTCAAGTCCCGCTTTACATTGGCGGATGATATTGAGATATCTTTGGAAGCCAACCCAACCTCGGCTGAAGCAGAGTATTTCAAAGGCTACCGTGCAGTCGGCGTCAACCGGTTGTCTATGGGTGTGCAATCCTTGCAAGACGAAGCGCTTCGGTTTTTAGGGCGGGAGCATTCGGTTAAAGAAGCACTTCAGACAATTGAGCTTGCGCGCGAGATTTTCCCCAATATTTCCTTTGATTTGATTTATGCCCTGCCAAATCAGACCGTTCCAGAATGGAAAGCGGACTTAAACGCAGCGCTTTCTTTGGCAGGGGATCATATCTCCCTTTATCAGCTGACAATTGAACCCAATACGGGGTTTGCGGGATCTTTGAGACGTGGGGAATTTACCTTACCCAAGGACGAGATCGCAGAGGAGATGTATGAGGTGACTCAAGACATCTGTGCTTTGGCGGGGCTTCCTTCTTATGAGATTTCAAATCACGCGAAAGCGGGCGCAGAGTGCTGGCATAACCTGACTTACTGGCGGTATGGTGCATATTTAGGGGTTGGTCCCGGTGCGCATGGAAGGCTGCCCCATTCATTGGGACGCATTGCGACTGAACAAATTAAAAAACCGGAGAAATGGCTTGCCGCGGTTCAGCAACATGGTCACGGCACTCAAATAGAGACCGAGGTTTTTGATGAGACTGAGCGTGCCGAAGAGCTATTGCTGATGGGGTTACGCCTTCGCGAAGGGGTTTGGTTTTCCAATTTTGAAGCGCTTGTTGGGCGTCCGTTTGACACAATTGTGCCCGAAGAAAACTTGTGCCGGTTAGTGGAGGCAGGCTTTCTTTTGAAGGAAAAAGACCGATTGCTCGCGACTGAAAATGGACGCTTTGTGTTGAATAGCGTGCTTGGGCACTTGCTTAGTTAATCAGCGGTGTAAAGCTGGTGGGTGCCGGTTCCAGCACTTCCAGATCCTGCTGACCTACTGTTATAACGGCAAGGCCACGCTCCGCCAGGCCAGATGGAAGGAAGCGGAAAATCCCGTTATATCCTGCAAATCCATCAGGATCTTCCAGAAGCTCTTTCGAGAATTTATCTTCATCCGCCGAAGTCGCAAGTAGACCTGTTAGGGCCAACGCGTCATAGGCAAGGCTACTAATGCGCGGCGGAACATATCCATAAGTGCTTTCAAAACGGGCAAGGAATTGCCTAGATGGCTCTGGAGAAGGGGCGGCAAACCACCCACCGACAAGGGCAGGTTCCGATGCAAGGCTGGCATCTGCCCAGAGGCCCGTTCCGATAAATTTCACTTTGCGGGGATCAATATCATAAAATGACAGCAGCGGGGCCAATTCACGAACACGCTGCCCTCCCTCTGGAATAATCAAGGCTTCAAAATTTACGTCGCCCAAGGTGTCCAATTTCTTCAAACGAGCCAGCTCAGCTTTAGAGTCTTTATCGTCTCTGGCTTCAACTTTTTTGATGGCTTGTTTCAGTTGCCATGCCCGCTGCTCGTAATTAGCGATATCTTTGGCAATTTCTTGTAGCTCTTCAGATCCGGGCTGCAGATTTGCTGGATAGCGTGTGATATCTGTTAGAAACACCCCAAGGCGTTTGGTTGTCCCCATAAGGCTTGCAACGGCTGTGTCTCCGTAGGGGGTTTCAGGTGCTATGACTGCAAATTTAGACAGTCCTTGCCGATAAGCAAAATTCATCACCCGCTCGATTTGCTGCTGCGGGGTGAGCCCCAGAAGATAGACACCGTTTCCTGCCGCCGTAACGTCGGTAGAGAAGGCAACCACATTAACCCGGCCCGCCGCGGTCTCTCGAGTTGCTTTTACCGCATCCGAGAAAAGTGGGCCGACAATAACTTCTGCACCTTCTTGAAGGGCTTTAGTTGTCGCACTCTGCGCACCCTCGGCAGTTCCAAGCGTGTCATAAGGTTGCAGACGCAGTTGGGTGTTCTGTTGATCAAAAACGGCCATATAAGCCGCTTTTAGAAGGTCGTTGCCAATTTTCTCATATCGCCCTGACAACGGCAGCAAAATCGCAATGCGGACAATGCGTTCCTCTGGCTCAATTTCAGGAGGCCGAAGAGAGAGCGACGGCCCTTTAAGTTCGGGTTGTGCTTTAGCCTCTGCTTCCGCGGCCGCGCGGCGTTGCTCTTCCAACAGGCGTTCGGCTTCTGCCTTCTCGCGGGCGAGGGCCTCTGCTTCTTGCTGGGCGATCTGTTCTTCAGTTGGGGTTTCCTGTTTGGGAGACGCAGTCTGAGTTTGTGACTGACTACCGCCTAGCGTCTGGCATCCGGTTAGCCCCACCAAAGAGGCGGCAATCAGTAGATTGATAACCGATTTTGGCTTTTTCATTCCTTGAAATGTCAGACGCACCGGTTGGCTCCTTCTCCGCAACAGACTTTGCCGCAGTCTAAAAGCATGGGGCTTGGAGCGGCAAGGAAATAGTGTCATTCTAGACGAAACAAAACAGAAAACTGGGGCAGTATTTTGTCAGGCGTGACAACCGAGAAAAAGAAACAGGCCGAAAATCGTGGCCGCCGAGCCGAGAGCTGGGTGGCCTGGATACTGCGCTTGAAAGGTTATCGTGTGTTGGCACATGGATTTCGAACACCTTTGGGAGAAGTGGATCTGATTGCGCGAAAAGGTAAAACCATCGTGGCTGTTGAAGTGAAGCAAAGATCTGGTGTTGAAGCCGGCTTGGAGGCGATTTCCGCCCACCAGCAAAGCCGTATTTCCAACGCATTGCAAATGTATCTATCTCAGCATCGACGCTATCAGTCTTTTGATGTTCGTTTTGATGCGATGATCGTGACAAAAGGATTGAACTGGCCACTGCATATAAAAAACGCGTGGTAGGAAAGCAGCTCTTTATTGAATGTCGGGCAGGGGATATAGTCGCCCAAAAGCCGTGTAATGAGGGTTTGGAATGAAGTTTGTTGCTGTTCTGGTTTCTGGATTGTTGATGTTGGGGAGCTTGTCTTCCTGTACGCCTGTCGGAATTGCGGTTGGCGGTGCGGCTGCAGCTGGTATTGTGATGGCAGAAGAGCGCTCTGTCGCAGATGCGGTTGAAGATGGCCAAATCAAACTTTCAATTGTGGACGCTTTGTTCAAAGAAAGTGAAAGCCTGTTTGTCGATGTCTCCACCACCGTTATTGAGGGACGTGTTCTGGTCACAGGAGAAGTTCCCGATTCAAAAGACCGTGAGAGGGTCGCGGAGTTGATCTGGTCCATCGAAGGGGTTCGGGAAGTCATCAATGAGTTGCAGGTGGATGATAAAAATACCCTGACAAATGCAACGGAAGACAGTTGGATTACAGCAAAATTGAAGGCGCGTATACTGCAAGATACCTCAATAAAGCATATTAATTACTCAATCGATACAGTGAACCGGGTCGTGTATTTGTTTGGTATTGGGCAGGATGCCAGTGAAATTGAGCGGGTTTATCTGCATGCTCGTGACATCTCTGGTGTGCGGAAGATTATCAGCCACGTCATTACCAAAGACTCGCCTAAACGTAAACCAGCATCTGCATAACTTAGCTTGCATAAATGCAGGCGGAGATTACATTTGATCCGGGCGTGTCCGGAACATAAAAGAATTAGGAAAAAGCCATGAGTTTGACCGTCGCAATCCAAATGGATCCGATCGAAAGCATTGATATCAAGGGGGACAGTACTTTTGTCCTTGCGCTCGAAGCGCAGGCTCGCGGGCACAAGCTTTACCATTATGGTCCACAGGATCTGTCATTTTTAGACGGTAAAATCATAGCAACCGCACGTCCTTTAGAGGTGCGGTACGAGCACGGAAATCACTATACGCTGGGTGCGGCGGAACGTCTCGATCTTGCGACAACTGATGTGGTTCTGATGCGTCAAGATCCGCCTTTTGACATGTCTTATATCACGGCTACTCATTTGCTGGAGCGGGTTCACCCTAAGACATTGGTTGTGAATGATCCGGTCAGTGTTCGAAATGCGCCGGAGAAGATTTTCGTCACTCACTTTGATGGAGTGCTGCCGCCAACCTTGATTTCTTCCAATCTTGAGGAAATGAAAGCGTTCCGGGCAGAGCATAAAGACATCATCATCAAGCCACTTTATGGAAATGGCGGCGCTGGTGTGTTTCATCTGAAGCCGGAAGATGAAAATCTGACCGTTATTCACGAGTTATTTAATGAGTTTTATCGCGAGCCGATGATCATCCAGAAATATCTGCCTGAGGTGCGTAAAGGCGATAAGCGGATTATTTTGGTGGATGGCAAGCCGGTGGGTGCGATCAATCGTGTGCCTCAAGAAGGCGAAAGCCGTTCCAACATGCATGTGGGCGGACAGGCCGTGAAAACCGAACTGACACCGCGCGAGCAGGAAATTTGCGAGATTATCGGACCCTCTTTGAAAGAACAGGGTTTGATTTTCGTCGGTATCGACGTGATCGGTGATTACATGACCGAAATTAATGTTACCTCCCCGACCGGCATTCAGGAAATCAATCGCTTCAATAACGTGAAACTGGAAGCGGAAATCTGGGACTGCATTGAAGCAAAGCTCTGATTTAATCCTATTAAAACTCTTGGGCGCGGAGAGAGATTAACGCGCCCGAAATAGCTGCTATCATTCCCCTTCAAGTGATTGAGAGGGGGAGTTATGCAGGCGCGTGTTTTTACAGTTGCCTTTCAGGGGATGCAGGTTCGAACCGTCACAGTCGAAGTATTGATGAGCAGCGGTCTGCCTGCTTTTACCATTGTGGGGCTACCGGATAAATCGGTCGCAGAAAGCCGAGAGCGCGTTCGCGCTGCGCTAACAGCCCTTGGTGTTGGCCTTCCACCAAAACGAATAACCGTAAATTTGGCGCCCGCTGATCTACCCAAAGAGGGCGCGCATTATGATCTTCCCATTGCGCTTGGGGTGTTAGGGGCGATGGGGGTTCTGCCACCAGAAGAGTTGGAAGAATACCTGGTTCTGGGTGAGCTGTCGTTGGATGGGCGTTGTAATGCAGTGTCGGGCGTTTTGCCGACCGCGGTTGAGGCTGTATCTCAAGGGAAGAACCTGATTTGTCCAAAAATGTGTGGTAGTGAGGCCCGTTGGGCTGGAGAATTGGAAGTTCTGGCACCAGACCATCTGCTTTCTTTGATTAACCATTTCAAAGGGAGCCAAGTTTTGTCGCCGCCCCCTGAAGGAGATATTTTGTCCGAACCCAAATATCTGGATCTTGCGGATATTAAAGGGCAGGAAAGCGCAAAACGTGCCTTGGAAGTGGCAGCAGCAGGCGGGCATAACATGCTGATGAGCGGCCCGCCGGGATCAGGAAAATCCATGTTGGCCGCAAGGCTTCCGGGAATATTGCCGCCTCTTGACCCTGAAGAGGCGCTGGAAGTCAGCATGATTGCAAGCATCGCCGGAGAAATGAAAGAAGGAGGGCTCAGCCGGGCGCGACCTTTCCGCGATCCACACCACTCGACGTCCGTGGCGGCATTGGTTGGTGGAGGGCGCCGGGCGAAACCGGGAGAAGTATCACTGGCGCATCTTGGCGTACTCTTCTTGGACGAGCTGCCAGAATTTAACAGGCAGGTGCTAGAGGCCCTTCGTCAACCCGTGGAGATCGGGCGTGCCGTTGTGGCGCGGGCCAATGCGCATGTCACCTATCCGGCGCGATTTCAGCTAATCGCTGCCATGAACCCTTGCCGGTGCGGCCATCTGGATGACGCGGAACTCGCCTGCGCTCGTGCCCCAAAATGTGCCTTGGAATATCGGAATAAAATCTCCGGCCCCATGCTGGACCGGATGGATTTATTTGTAGATGTACCAGCGGTGAGCGCGATGGATTTGACTTTACCGGCGCCCAGCGAAAATAGCGATGCGGTCGCAAGCCGGGTTGCGCGTGCGCGGACCCTCCAAAAAGAACGGTATCGCAATCTGACGGATGAACCCATTCGAACAAATGCAGAGGCAGAGGGGCAAATCCTTGAGAAAGTTGCGGTATTGGATGAAAGTGGTCAGCGGATGATGCAAGACGCCATCGCTAAACTAAAGCTGTCAGCAAGGGGGTATCATCGAGTTTTAAAAGTCGCACGTACTCTTGCCGACCTCGAAGGGGCTGAGACCCTAGGCCGTAACCATGTTGCTGAAGCACTTGGCTATCGATCCGCATTGCAGGGCCTCCGTCATCGAGAGATGGCTTGAGGTTAAAACTCAGGCGCTGATTTGCCGCATGTCTGAATTAATCGACTGGGTAAACTCCTCAATTAATTTGGAAACTTCTGTGGGATGCGTGAGTTGGGGGTAATGCCCCCCGCCTTGCAATTCAATCACAGGAATATTGCTCACAGTTTCAACTAGAGGATCATCGCTTCCCGAAATAATGAGGATTGGCGCCTCTACTTGCTCCAATAGACCCTGATACTTCGATCGATGGGAAGATTTGCGCGATTGTGCCAATATTTTACCGGCTCGCATCACCATTCCCGGAATTTTGAAGTTATGAAATGTGCTGCTGACGGCAGCATTTTTTGCGGGTTTCGCATCGGAAAGCATTGCGTTTACATCATCCACCGAAAAACGGAATTTGACCGAACGGGCCTTAGGCTTTTGTAGGAAATACGGTGCGATTAGAACCAGGCCGGCGACACGGTCTGGATGTGCTGCCGCATACTCAAGCGCATATGCTGTTCCAAGGGAATGAGCAACCATAATGGGCGGATGCTCCAACTGATCACAAAGTGAGTTGACCCACTCTGATGGGTTTACGTCAAAACGGCTGGTGGACCGGCTGACGCCGGGTAGATCTGCGAGCAGTGGATTACAGTGATAGTCCTGAAGCAGCGGCGCCCAACTATCGGAATTTAACGGTAATCCGTGCAAAAGGACATGATCCGCAGCTTTGAAATCGCCACCCGCTAAGGTCCGCGTCCCCGCGATTTCGTGATATTTAAACTGTCCAACGGGAAATGCAGGGGGCACTTCACCAAAATGCGTCACGACTAGTTGATCAACGGTTTTAAGGATTGTTTGCCGAATATCTGGTTTGGCGAGGTTCAGTTTCTTTGCAATTTGCTCTGCAGGCGCAGTGTCAAAGTGAAATGGCTCCAAAAATGAGAGGCTTTCCGCACTTGTTCCCATGATCTTGCCAAGACCTAAGTTGAGTAGAAATTTCATCAACGCTTTTGGGATATGCCGCGCGGGTGGTGTGCGCCCCATATGCCACGCGATGAGGCTGGCAAGTTCATCAAAGCGAGGTGTTGCCTGATCGAGGAGTGTATATTCAGCACCCAAGGTGTCGGCCAGTTCTGGGGAACGTGCCAGAAATTCACTGACATAGTCGATGCTGATTAAGGGGATCCAATCTTCTTTTTTACCGGGCACTGCGCTAAAGAACTTTTTCCAAACGGATTGAATAATGGCACCGAGACCTTGTGTCTGATCCAGCTCCCCCGTTTCTGAATGACCAATGACGGTGGACGGATTAATGATGGTCAGCGGCAGATTATTATCCTGGCAATATTGGCGTGTCAGGATGTCAGCTTCTAATTTGGATGCTTCATAGGACCCCAGTTCGCTGTACATACGAGCAATTTGCGGGTTGGTGACGGTCATTGCCTTGAGGCCATCTGGTTTTTCAATTCCAAATGGAGCCCAACGTTCCGCTGATGCCACCATATATCCGGAGACAAGAACAAATCGTTTTAACTTTGGCAGGCTTTTGGCCAGCTCCAAGATTGCTTCTGTCCCTTGGACATTGATCCTGCGGGCAAATTCTTTTTTAAGACCCCAGTCAAAAGAAGCACCAAGATGATAAACCCGCTCTACATTTAAGAGGCGGGCTTTATCTGCTTCTGAAATACTTGCATTGGGACTGCTTAAATCCCCTTCGATAAAGGTGATGAGATCTGGTTTGCCGCCATGATCGGCGATCCATTTCTGAAAATCTTTTAGGCGACCTGCAGCTCCGCGAACAAGGATAAAGACGCGATGATCTGACTTTGTTAAGTGGGCTGCGGTCCAGCGTCCTATCAGCCCGGTTCCGCCTGTCATAAAAATATCTGAAGCAGCCATATTTCCTGATCCTTTTTTAAAATTTGCTTGTCATCAGATAGGAAATATCAAATCATAGGTAAAATATTTTATATATTTAATTATGATAGATAAAAACTATGGATATTCGATCATTAAGATACTTTTCACTGGCATTTGAAGAGGAAAACTTAACTGCCGCCGCTAAAAGGGCACATGTGGCACAACCTTCAATTTCCAGTGCCATTGCTGCCTTGGAAGAGGAGTTGTCAGAACCCTTGTTCCTTCGTCACAAGAGGGGGGTTACCCCTACTGAAGCCGGTCGGAGATTGTACCCTCTTGCACAGGACATGCTGTCACGAATGGAGGCAATTAAAGGGAGTTTTCGCCGGAATGATAAGAGGTCGCCGTTGATTATTGGCCTTCAGGCTTCACTGGACACCGTCAGAATGGAGCAGTTTTTCCGAATGCTAAAAGATCTGGAGCCGGGATTAGAACTAAGACTAGTGGGCTTGGATCAACCTGCAGATATTCAGGTTTTGTCGGAAAGTCAGATAGGGCGGGAGGTTGATTTTTATCCTCTATGGCAAGAGGATTATGTGGTTGTCTTGCCTGTTGATCATCCACTCACGTTACCTTCAGAGTTGGACATTACTGATTTGCGGGATGCAGCAATTATCCATCGTGATTATTGCGAATATCGTGTGCTTATGGACCAGTATGCGGATCTGTCTTTGGAAATAGCGGCCATAGCCCCATCAGAGGATTGGGCTGTCTCACTGGTTGCGGCAGGTGTTGGAATTTCCTTCATGCCCATAGGCTGTGTTGGGCAGCGAGCGGGCGTTGTGACGCGCCCGCTAAAGGATATTTCACTGAACCGCCGGGTTGGAGTTGCAGTTCAATCTGATCCGGAACTACCAGCCTCACTCATGACTTATCTGGAGGCATTGAAAGTCCCAAATTAAAGGGGTTATTTCACGTCCATTTTTTCAAGGTTGCGCCGGGCGGTTTCTCCCGCTTGGCTATTTGGGGTTATCTCCAGAACCCGTTGCCAATCGGCACGTGCCTTGTCATTTTCCCCCTTCAGGCGGTATATGATCCCTCTTTCAATCAAACCATCAACCTGATCAGGGTACAGGGATAAAGCCAGATCTGCGTCTTCAAATGCTCTGTCATTATTGCCAAGGTGACGCCAAGCCGCTGCCCGATAAATCAGGGCATCTACTCGGGTGGGATCAAGCCGGATTGCCAGATCCAAATCATTAAATGCGTCCTGATAGTTCTCTGCTGCGGCGAGGATGCGACTTCGGTCGATAAGGAGATCGACATCATTTGGCTGTAATTCAAGTGCAGCCGTAGCCACCGCATTCGCACGGGAATAATCTTCTGCTAATAGCCACGCGTTAGCCGTCTGGATAAGCATTGTGATCACCAGTGGGGATCCGGCATCTCGCATATCCTGCGCCAGTTTTTCAAGGCGCGATGCGGCGATATGGAATTTTTTCATTTCAACCAGCGCCACGGCTGCGCAGTGGCGGGCCGGAAAGCCTCCTCCCTGATCGCGCCATGCAAGGGCGGACTCAAACGCAAATTCTGGCTCGCGTTTTGTAAGCTTCAGGCAGGCCTCATATTCTTCCTTGTCGTTTCTCGCTGCGGCTGGAATGGGAGCAAGTGTCATAATTGCGCTGCCTGCCACTAATGATGCGAGGATAATATGTTTCAGATGCACTGCCATTCTGGTCCGCCTGTTTGGATTGCTGGATGATATATAAGCGTATGGGCATCCCTGTACCAACATCTTTCTTGCGCCATATTTCACCTGAAAAGAGGTCTCATCCTGACATAAATCTGTCTAAATTTACTCTTAAGTCTAAAAGCCAACACAATTAAAACGATAGGTGTCTTCATGAAAACTGTAGGTTTCGCAACATTGTTTGCCGTCGGTCTGATGGTGCCAGCTTTAGCGCAGGCAGAAGATCGCGATTTCTTCCCTACGGAAGATCAGGTTGTTCTTAATCTGCAGACCGAAGGTTGGGTAACGACAGAGACGGCTGAGGTTGGTATTCAGTTTAATGTTGTACAGCAAAAAGAAAGCGCTGGTGCAATTCGTCAGGAAATCCTGGATAAACTGAAAAAATTGGCTGCTGATGCGAACTGGCATGTGACGTCTTCTCGTCAATCCAAAGATCAAACAGGTTTGAACCGTTGGTATGTCTCTGCACAGGCGCGGGTGGCTGAGAAGCATGTGGCGAGCTTGCAGGATGTGGCAGAAGAAGTGAGCCGTCCCGGATTTAAAGCCAGTGTTTCTTATGTGAATTTCACCCCCTCTTTTGAAGAGCGTGAAGCATTGATGGGGGAGCTGCGCACCAATATCTACAAACTTGCGTCAGAAGAGGCGGCTAGATTGAACAAAGCGTTCGATGGCGCAAAATACCGTGTCCGAATGGTGGATTTCCTGCCAGCCGGTTCGCCGGGGCCTCGTTTGATGGCGCAGCCTCGTGCCAAGGCGATGATGGCGGAGATGAGCGGCGCCGCCGATCAGTCTTATAGCGGCGGCGGTGAGAGCGGGGCGCAGATGCCTATTTCTCAAAAGCGTTATCTTTCTGCGACAGTTGTTCTTGGACAAGAAGGCGGGGACGTGAAATAACATTCCAATGATGGAAGTTACGAAAGTTCTTGTTTTTGGTTTTGGATTTTCTGCAGGTGAACTTGCCCGGCAGAACCCTAATTGGGAATTTATTGGAACCAAACGTGATGTAAGGGCGGCCGAGGACACTCTGCCGCCTAACGTCGTTTTAAAACCGTTTGATGGGGTAAGCAGACCTGATTGGCTGCTTGAGGTTGCACCGGATGTGTCTCATATCCTGCTCTCCATCCCTCCAGGGGAAAATGGCGACCCGGTCCTTGAACCTTGTGCAGCAGATTTTTTAAAGTTCCCAAATCTGAAATGGGTGGGGTATCTGTCGACGACAGGGGTTTATGGTGACCTTGGTGGTGGTGAGGCAACAGAAGAGACGCATAGAAATCCGTCAGGAAAACGGGGGCAGCGGCGCGTGGATGCAGAAGTGGCGTGGGAAGCGCTCGGCTTGCCGCTTCATATATTCCGGCTCCCCGGTATTTATGGCCCGGGTCGAAACCAGCTTGTTTCTCTCAAAAAGGGCAAGGCGCACAGGATTGTCAAAGAAGGGCATATGTTCTCCCGTATTCACGTGGCAGACATTGCTCAAATATTAGCGGCTTCCATGCGGCAGCCAAATCCGGGTCGTATTTACAATGTTGCAGATGACCATCCGGCACCGCCGCAGGATGTGGTCACATATGCGGCGGAGCTTTTGGGGGTTGATCCGCCTCCTTATCAGGATTTCGAGGCCGCTGATCTCTCCCCAATGGCGAGAAGTTTCTATAATGATAACAAAACGGTGAGTAACCACCGGATTAAGTCGGAATTGGGTGTTTCTTTAACCTTTCCAACTTATAAAGAAGGATTGAAAGCCTTGTCAGAGGCTATGTGAATGTTTATGTAACAGAAGTGAAATGATTTCATCTGGTCGGGTCCGCTGATGCCACGCGCGAAGTGTTTTGATAGAGAAGAAGCCTTGCAGAAAGCCATGAAAGCCTTTTGGGCGCGTGGCTATGAGGCGACCTCTGTTCAGGATCTGGTTGATAGTATGGGAATTAACCGAGGTAGCCTGTACGATACTTTTGGGGATAAACATCAGCTTTTCCTTGCAGCCCTTGACCAATATACGAAAAAATCCCTCTCTCGTGGCAGCGCGCTTAAGCAAGAGGGTAATGCCCTTGAAATCCTGACTGATTACCTCTACGCTTTTATGTATCGCACGCTGGAAGATCCAGAAAAGCGCGGGTGCTTTATCACCAATACAACGGTTGAACGCTCCTCCTACGATCCGGAATGCGCCAAAGTTGTGGGCGAATATTATGGTAAGGTGGAACAGGATATTGCGGAATTGATTGCACGCGGGCAGCGCGATGGAAACATTGTAAACAATCGTGATGCAGCAGACCTTGCCAGTTTTTTTGTAGGTGTGATGCAAGGGGTTCGGGTTATGGGCAAATGCCGTCCCGAAGAAAAAACGCTTCGCCCCATGGTAGAAGTCGCCCTGTCGGCCATCAAGGGTTAGTCTATTCCTAACATTACGGGAGTTCTCTTTTATGTCCATTAGCCCCGAACTTTGGTCGTCGGTTCTGTACGCCGTTGTCTTTCTGGCTTTGATTTTGTTTCCTTGGGCCGTTGGGGTGCATCGTCGGCTTGCAGGTTTTGTTGGGTTTGGCGGACTGGCTGTGTTTGTGTTGGTTTCTTACTTTGTCGGACTGCACAAAGAAGATCCGGGCCTCGGGCGTGATCTGATTCTTCTGGATTTACTGCGGGCGGCCTTCTTTTTCTTGGCTAGTTATCTGGTGGAGCGGGTTTTTCGGCTGTGGCTGCAGTATCGCAAAACAAATCAAGCTCCCGAAAGCTATGCTGATAAAGTCAATCGGGAGCGATTTGAAAGGGAGTTTCGGGGTTTGAAATCAACGGATGAGACAAATCCCAAAAAGTGATTATTGATCAATCACGGCTTTTAAAAGCTCGATCGCCTCATCTGAGTCCCATTCAGCCGGACCGACAAGTCGTCCAACTTCGTTGCCGTTTCGATCAATGATCAGGGTTGCAGGAAGCCCAAAAACACCGAAAGCGCGACCCGATTTCACTGTTTTGTCGTTATAGGCATCTAAATGCTCAACTTTGAGAGCTTTTAAAAATTTCTTTGTTTTCTCAATACCTTGTAGATCCTGTCCAATAGCGAGGACGGAAAAATCATCTGATCCCAGCTCGCGTTGCAGGTTATCAAGGCTTGGCATTTCCTCTCGACATGGGGCGCACCACGTAGCCCAGAAATTCACCAACAGCACTTGCCCTTCAAACTCGCCAAGTGATCGAGTGTTTCCATCTCCGTCTTTGAAGGAAATTTTGGGTAATTCTCTCGGGTTTTCTAAAAGGGTGACATTTTTCATGTCGCCTTTCAGATAACTCTCCAGATTTTGGGAGAAAGCGGTTGATGTGGAGAGGCCAAGCCCTGTAAATGTAAGCACAGCAAGAAATGTTGCGATTGGTATTTTTTTCAACATCATCGTAATTCTGGTTCAACAGTTATTAAAAGAGAGCCCACAGACATGAGTGCAAATGAGCTTTGGGGTGGCAGATTCGCCAAAGGTCCCGCCGAAATTATGGAACGTATTAACGCCTCCATCGATTTCGACCGACGACTTTACAAACAGGATATTGCCGGTTCCTTGGCCCACTCTACCATGTTGAGAGAGCAGGGTATCATTTCAAGTGAAGACTGCGAGAAAATCCAAGAGGGTTTAAGGACAATTCTTCGTGAGATTGAGGCTGGGAATTTTAAAACGGATCCTGCCCTTGAAGATATTCATATGCATGTTGAGGCCCGTCTTCGCGAACTGATTGGTGATCCAGCAGGTCGTCTGCATACCGCTCGCTCCCGTAATGATCAGGTGGCAACGGATATGCGCCTCTGGGTTCGGGATACGATGGACCATTTGGATGGTGAACTCAAAGACCTGCAAGAGGCGCTGTTGTCACAAGCTGAAGCGGAAGCTGACACAGTAATGCCAGGCTTTACGCATTTGCAGGCGGCACAGCCAGTCACTTTCGGCCATCATATGTTGGCTTATTTGGAGATGTTTGCCCGTGATCGGAGCCGCCTTAAAGATGCGCGGGCACGTCTGAACGAATGCCCGCTAGGATCCGCTGCGCTTGCCGGTACATCTTTCCCGATTAACCGCGAAATGACAGCGGAGGCGTTGGGCTTTGATCGGCCGACAGCGAACTCGCTCGATGGGGTGTCTGACCGTGATTTTGCGCTTGAGTTTTTGGGCTTCGCTTCGATCTGCTCTATGCATCTGTCTCGCTTGGCAGAAGAGATTGTGATTTGGTCCAGTGCGCAGTTCCGGTTTGTTGAATGCTCCGACAGCTTTTCAACCGGCTCATCTATCATGCCGCAGAAGAAAAACCCGGATGCAGCGGAATTGATCCGCGGTAAAGCAGGTAGAAGCGC
>JAEPMY010000015.1 GCA_017643685.1 Sneathiella sp. | reverse complement strand
CTCGAATAGAATGACGATCATGTAGGCTGCCCCGAAAGAGCTAACGGATGCGAGATTTTCTGCGCCGAAGCCCTGACCATACAGTGCCCAGAAGGCAACCCAAGCCACGATACCGCCCTGATAAGCAGTGGATAGAGCCAGTGCCTGTTTGTAAGTGACATCTTTATAGGCGGTTTTGGCCGGAATGATTTTCTTGGCAATTACGGAAACCAAAGCCAATGGCATCAGAAGGGTTGTGATATTGACAAAATACATGGGCAGATCAAATGGCGCGAAGAATATGCCTTGCAAGAGCAGGCCAAGCGCGAGGCCAATGCCCGCTGCGGCCGGGCCAAAGATCAAAAACAGGGTAGAGCCGAGGATAAAGTGCACTTCGGACACGCCAATGGGGTGATGTGGCAACACTTCAAAGAAGCTGAAAACGAGAACGGTAGCGATCAGGCTTCTCAGGACCAGCGAGACAAGGCCTTGTGATTTGATAGCTGTCCAACTTGATTTCAGAAGAACGCCAAAGGATGCGCCTGCAGTTGCCAGGCTAAGACCCATTTTTGCGCCAGAGACGACGCCGGGTTCGATATGCATTTTATACTCCTAATTCTGCACCCACCGTGCAATGAGGGCGGCGTTGCCGCCGTATGTCGTGCTCTACAGGTGTCCTGACTCGCGCATCGTCGCCGTCATCCTCGCCTTCCCGGTGCCCAGATTTCTGGGACTCCAGTGGCCTAATGAGGTGGCTCCGCGCTCACAGTTGCGGGGGCAGTCCCGGATCAGACATGACGTCCTACCGTGTTCCCTGACGGACACAATTGTCCAAATCGAGCGAAAAAATATTACCAGATACCCTTCTCTTGTAAATCTTTCTTTTAACTGTCGTTATTATAAGAAGAGTATATTTTATGGGGTAATCAACCGGACGGGGCGGCATGTTTGATAAAAAAATACTGGTAACAGGTGGTGCAGGTTTTTTGGGCTCTCACCTATGCGCCAAGCTTGTGTCCGGCGGCTATGATGTTTTATGTGCCGATAATTTCTTTACTGGATCCAAGCGAAATATCTCATCTTTGCTGGATGCGTCGAACTTTGAATTGATGCGCCATGATGTAACCTTCCCGCTCTATGTGGAGGTGGATCAGATTTATAACCTCGCTTGCCCCGCGTCGCCCGTGCATTATCAGTTTGACCCGGTGCAAACTACGAAAACCAGTGTGCATGGGGCCATCAATATGCTGGGCCTTGCCAAACGGGTGAAAGCCCGCATTCTGCAAGCCTCCACTAGCGAGGTTTATGGGGATCCTGAAATTCATCCACAGCCGGAGAGCTACCGCGGACGGGTGAATACCTTCGGTCCCCGCGCCTGTTATGATGAGGGGAAGCGTTGCGCAGAAACTCTGTTTCATGACTATGAGCAGCAGCATGATCTCTCCATCCGGGTGATGCGGATTTTCAATACCTATGGCCCGCATATGCATCCAAATGATGGGCGCGTTGTTTCCAATTTTATTGTTCAGGCGCTGAATAATGAACCGATTACCCTTTATGGTGATGGCAGTCAGACTCGCTCTTTTTGTTATGTAGATGATCTGATTGAGGGGATGATGAGTTTTATGGCGCTGGAGACAGACGGGGTCGGACCCGTGAATATGGGTAATCCAGAGGAATATTCCATTCGTGAATTGGCCGAGAAAATCATTGCCCTGACAGGCAGCCGGTCAACAATCACCTATAAACCGTTGCCGCAGGACGACCCGTTGCAGCGCTGTCCAGACATTTCCAAGGCAAAAAGCCTGATGGATTGGGCTCCAAAAACGCCTCTTGAAGAGGGGCTTCAGAAAACCATCAGCTATTTTGAAGATCTTTTGCAGGCGCGTTAGCGGATTGCGCCCGTGCACGTCTTTCTTTTTTGATGTAACTCCAAAGAATGTTATCGCGGCGCAGCATGTAATAACAGGTGGCCTTCGCCGTTGGTCTATGTCGCCGATATTTCATCAGTGAGTTTGAAAATAAACGGTCCGCACCTGAATTACCGGGTGATGAAAAATACTCGGTTGACCAATTATGTAATAAGGATGCGCAGGCCAGCTTATCGATCATGATGGTATTGGGGTCGGCAAATCCGTCTTTTTGATGGGTCAGCGTTGTTTTTCCGACCCCTACAGAATGCCACTTATCAACGGTCAAAAGCTCTTCTGTGTCTTCATCCACCAACCAACGCAGTGAACAGGACCACTCCACCCCGTCGATGGCTTTTAAAAGGCTGGAGATGTGATCATTTGCCCAGTAATTATCGTCATCCAGATAGGCGACATATTGGCTGTTGGCCAGAAAACTGAGGGCAGTTCGGATAGCGCCGCCATCGGTTGCGGAATGAACACCATTATGCCGGACTGACGTTGAATAACCCGGATCAACAACGGTCACGCAAACATGGTCTGGTGCTTCTTCTAACAACTCATCAAGGATTGCGGGATCGCCAAGGCATTTATCCACGCCGATCAGTACCTGAATTTTTCCTTTTGTGTCCTGATTAAAAACCGAACGGACCGCCCGTTTCAGGCTTGGCCGGACAATGGTGGGAATAACCACTGCCGCCAAAAAGGGGGCTTCAACCGGTTGACTATTCTGAATACGCATATGGCCTTCAACCCTCAAAATCCATTCTCAAAACCTAGGCAAGTATAAATTAGATTATTCTATACATAAAAGAGTAAAGATCAGATGTTATCAAATTTCTAACTTGCAAGTCATTCTCAAAAGCATTACCAAGATGGAGCCAATTCTTGTCAAAGGATGGGGTGGCCCTTGTGCGCCCTGTTCTGTCCCAAACAGAAATGAGAAATTCGATGCAACTTGGAAAATCTATTCAGCAGGCGCTTGGAACATCGCTTTTGCTGTCCACCCTCGTGGCAGGTACATCCTTCGCCGCTGACACTGTCAAGGAGAAAGCCGTTGTCGCCACTTATGCCAACGTGGCTGAAGCGATTTATGAAGATAGCCTGATCAGTGCGAAAGCTCTGAAAGCGTCAATCGATGCACTCGTATCAAACCCATCTGCAGGCGCGCTGAATGCGGCGCGGGCGGCGTGGGTTGTCTCACGTGCACCCTATCAACAAAGTGAAGCTTACCGGTTTGGGAATGCCATTGTTGACGATTGGGAAGGCCGGGTAAATGCATGGCCACTGGATGAGGGTCTGATTGACTATGTGGATCAGAGCTATGGCAGCGAATCCGATGCAAATTCGCTCTATACCGTCAATGTGATCGCCAATCCAAAGCTGACCGTGAACGGCAAAATGATGGATGCCACAAATATCACACCAGCGTTGCTTTCAGATACGTTGCACGAGGCAGAAGAGGTTGAGGCCAATGTGGCAACTGGTTACCACGCCATTGAGTTTCTGCTTTGGGGGCAGGATTTAAATGGAACTGGTCCAGGCGCAGGTAATCGCCCTTACACTGATTTTGATCCAAAGAATTGTACCGGCGGTAATTGTGACCGCCGGGCGGCTTATCTGACTGCGGCGGCTGATCTGTTGGTTGCTGATTTGGAAGAAATGCTCGCTAACTGGGCCGAAGGCGGCGCAGCCCGCAAATCTCTGATGGCGGATCCAAAATCGGCTATCTCCGCAATGCTGACCGGTATGGGCTCACTTTCTTATGGTGAGCTTGCTGGTGAGCGAATGAAGCTGGGTCTGATGCTGAAAGATCCAGAAGAGGAGCATGATTGTTTCTCTGACAACACTCATAACTCTCATTATTTCGATCAGATCGGTATTCGCAATGTGTATACAGGTCGCTACAAGCGCCTTGACGGGTCCGTTGTCTCCGGCCCGTCACTTTCTGACCTGGTGCGCGCAAAAGACGCAGGGCTCGACAGTGAAATGATTGCTAAGCTGGAAGCTACAGTTGTTTCTATGGCTGCCATGAAATCTCGTGCGGAAAGCATCGAGGCTTATGACCAGATGATCGGTGAAGGAAATGTCGAAGGTAATGCTGTTGTGCAGGCTGCTATCGATGACTTGATCAATCAGACACGCTCAATTGAACGGGTTGTGTCTTTGTTGGGTCTGAAAGCTTTGGAAATTGAAGGTTCTGATAGCTTGGATAACCCAAGCGCTGTCTTTAACTAATCAGCGAGGGGATCATTTTCGGATGATCCCCAACCGGTTTGAGCAAATGAAAAATTGGTTGCGTCTTTTGAAGGTTGTCCCCTTGGCTGGGGTCGCCTTTTTTGTGTTTTCTGCCTCCCCTCTCGTTGCGATGGAGCGATCGGACCTGTCCTCTAAGGATCAGGCCCGGGTTGAGGCTGTTATTCGATCTGCCCAGCAATTTAGCAAGGCGGAAGCCTTTGAAAATATGTCAGGCGGCGCGGCCACTTTCACCGGAACCGCTGATCGAAACGCGTTCTCGGCCCATTCCGCAAATCTGAGTTTTAAGGGACAGGAACGGTTTAAACTGGGGAACGGCCTGTTTCGGAAACTTTGGGTTTCCTCTCCCTCCTCAACCAAAGCATCAGACGGTCTTGGACCATTATTTAATGCCCGCTCCTGTCAGCGGTGCCATTTGAAGGATGGTCGCGGTCACCCCCCTGAATCTGCCGAAGATAGTGCCATTTCCATGTTCTTGCGTCTCTCTGTCCCCCCGCGGACCGAAGAAGAGCGGCAGAAAATTGAAAATGGGGAGCTGGGACTTATTCAAGAGCCCACCTATGGCGGCCAGTTTCAGGATATGGCCATCCCCGGCGTTCCGGCTGAAGGGCGCATGACAATCACTTACGAAGAGATCCCCGTTACTTTGGCGGGCGGTGAGGTTGTGAAACTTCGAAAGCCAACATATGGGGTCGCCGACTTGGCATATGGTCCAGTGGCCGAAGATGTGATGCTATCCCCTCGTGTTGCACCGCCGATGATCGGCCTTGGCCTTCTGGAAGCCATTCATCCTGCGGATCTGATGCGGCTTGCCGATCCGGATGACAAGGACGGTGATGGTATTTCCGGGCGGATTAGTTGGGTGGGCAAGGCAAATGACCAGAGCCGCCAAATTGGTCGTTTCGGCTGGAAAGCCTCGACCCCGTCGGTTCGGGCGCAATCCGCTGACGCATTTGCGGGGGATATCGGGATTTCCTCTCCCGATGCACGGCGTCACTATGGTGATTGCACGGAAAATCAGAAAGCTTGTCTTGACGCCGACACAGGGGTTCAAAAAACACTTGGGGATACAGAGGCGCCGGACCCTGTGTTGGAGCTTGTGGCGTTTTATTCCAGCAATTTGGCTGTACCATCGCGCCGGGATGTCCAAGACCCAGAAGTTTTAAAAGGCAAAGCGCTGTTTTATGGCGCTGGATGCGCCAGCTGTCACATCCCTAAATTTGTGACCCGTCGGGACGCGGTGCAAAAAGAACATGCTTTTCAGCTGATTTGGCCCTACACGGATCTGCTGCTGCATGACATGGGGGATGGGCTTGCCGATGGACGTCCGGTTGGATCCGCAAATGGTCGCGAATGGCGGACTGCGCCGCTGTGGGGGATCGGCTTGACGGAGACGGTCAGTGGGCACACATATCTGTTGCATGATGGGCGCGCCCGCAACCTGACCGAGGCTATTTTGTGGCACGGCGGTGAGGCAGAAGCCGCCAAAGAGGCGTTTGTTTCTATGCCAAAATCTGAGCGGGATGCCCTGATCCGCTTTTTGAATTCGCTGTAACAAAAATTGGACACGTTTTGAAAAAAATCATTTTCAGCCTTCTGATCGCAACTGGACTGTACCTGCCAAGCGCTGCAGGGGCGGCAGATTTTACGCCTGCCATTACGGCATATGCTGAAGACTTTGTTATTCCGACTTATGAAGACCTGATCGCAAAAGCTGAGAATATGGAGGCGGCGGCTGAGGCGCTATGCGCGGCCCCTGACGAAGATCGCTACCGGGCGGCGACGAACCATTTCACAGCATTGGTAGGCAGCTGGTCGCAAGCGGAACTGATCCGCATGGGGCCAGTCCGGTCGAAAAATCGGTTTGAAAAACTTTTCTTTTGGCCAGATGCGCGCTCTCGGGGGTTAAAGCAGGTGCAGCGCCTGCTGGCGGGTAAGTCGGATGAGGTACGAGAGACCATGAACGGTCTCTCACATGCAAGTGTTGCGGTGCAAGGCCTGCCGGCTCTTGAATATTTGCTCCTGTCTGGGGATAAGGACAAAACAGTGGCTTTCGCTACTGAGGGGACGCGCTGCATAATGGTGCGGGGCATTGCGACCAACATTCATACCCTTGCGCGTGAAGTATTGGGCGAGTGGCAAGGGGGTGAGGGGTTCGCTAAAGTGTTGGAGAAGGCTGACGCTGATAACCCGCTTTATCGCAGTGATGCCGAAGTCATGCAGGACATCCTGCGAATGCCAGCCGAGCTGTTGCAAATACTGGAAGAGAGTAAAATCCGGAGTAGCCTTGGGAAATCCATAGAGAAGTCGCGCGGAAAACGGGCCCCTTTCTGGCGATCTGATTTAGCTTTACAGAATTTTGAGGGGAACCTGAACACTCTCAAAAGGCTGATGGACATTCTAAATCTGGATCAATTTATCGCAGATGATGCCTCACATTTGAATAATAGCCTGCAATTTGAAATGCGTCAGGTGGCAGGTGTGTTTGATCGTTTATCGTCCAAAAAACTGTCTTGGCCGTATCTGTTGAAAGACCCGGAGGGTTACGAGCAGCTTGGATATGTGCAATTCCCCTTGCAAGGGGTGCGCAATATCATAAGCGAGCAATATCCAGAAGCATTAGGGCTTCAACTGGGGTTTAACTCTCTCGATGGTGATTAATCGGCGACAATTTACAGCGGGTTCGCTGGCGCTTATCGGAATGGCTGGTCCCGCAAAATGGGCGGTAGCGGCTGAAACCGGGGCGAGATTTGCTGGCACTGCCAAATCAGGAAATGGCTATGTGGCGGCGGTCTATAATGCTAATGGACAAATCCTTCGAGAATTCCTGTTGGAGGGACGTGGTCATGGCTTGGCTTTGTCACCTGATGGTCAGACGCTTGCCGTTTTCGCGCGTCGGCCCGGTTATTATATCCGTCTGTATGGCTTAAATGATGGGCGGCTTATCCGGGATATTCACCCTGCAGCGGACCGTCATTTTTACGGTCATGGTATTTTTGCGCCGAACGGGGACATCCTTTACGCGACAGAAAATGATTTCGAGGGCGAGCGGGGTGTGATCGGTATTTACGATGCGGCAAGGAATTTTGTGCGTATCGGTGAATATGAGACCGGTGAAATTGGCCCCCATGAATTGGTGTTGATGCAGGATCAGAAAACCATTGCGGTTGCCAATGGCGGGATTGCGACGCATCCGGACTTCCCGCGGCAGAAGCTGAACCTCTTTGATATGACCCCCTCCCTCAGTTATCTGGATCGAGAGAGTGGTGAGAAATTGCAAGAGGCGCGTCTGCCGGATGAGCTGCATCAGCTTTCCATCCGACATTTGGCTGAAGGGCCGGATCAGACCATCTGGTTCGCGGGGCAATTCCAAGGTTCCCGTCAGCAGATAACGGATATAATCGGGTATCACCGCCGCGGCATGGATCAGCCACAAATGATTCAGTTGGAAGCTGGATTAACAGCCCGTTTGCATAATTATGGCGGCTCAGTTAGCTGCAACCTGAAGACGGGCAAGGTGGCTGTGACATCCCCGCGGGGTGGGGTGGTGCTGATTTTTGATGGACGCACGCGGCAGTTGGAACAGGTGCTGGAAAGTGCGGATATTTGTGCAGTAAGCCCTTTTGATAAAAGCTTTATCGCCTCTACCGGACAAGGTGAGATTTTAGACTTGCCTCATGAAACATCTAGCTTGACAAAGCTGCTTTGGGATAATCATGCCATCGCGCTATAAACCTGACATATATAATTAATAATTAAATTTACCTAATGTTAATCTATTTCGGGCCATAGATTACCCTACCGTATCTTGTATTTATTGAAGTAGGGGAAGCTATGTTCTCTCGCATGTCCTTTAAAGTTCAGTTGTCTGTCCCATTTGTGACAACTGTAGTCGGCCTCATCGTCATTGCGGGCATCTTCTTCTTTAACTCGAGGATCTATAACGGCTCTATCGATCAGATGGAACTGTTTCGGGCGATTGATGCCAAGCTGGTTAAAATTGACCGTGACCTTTTGAGTGCCCGTAGAATTGAAACAGATTACATTCATAATCGCACACCGGGCTTGGTTGAACAGCGCTCTGAACTGATTGTTGATGCGATTGGTATTCTTGACTCTTTAATCGCGCAAATTTCGTCCGAAGAAAATAAAGCCAAGCTTGAGGAATTGAAAGCCCAAGTGATGGCGTATGACGAAAACTTTGTAAACCTGGTGAAGCAGGTTCGTGTTGTCGGGGAAGATGAGAAATCTGGACTTCAAGGACTTCTACGTAACAGTGTGCACAAAGTGGAAGAGTTGCTCAAAGAGTATGCAAACGACAAAATTACCGTCACCATGTTGATGATGCGCCGCCACGAGAAAGACTTCCTGCTTCGTTTCGATCCAAAATATATCGGCCGCATGGAAGAGCGTCATAAAGAGTTTAAAGCCCAGATTGAGGCGGCAAACCTGCCTTATGATGTCGGGGTTGTTGTGCAGCCGCGCCTTAAGTGGTTTGATCTCTAAAATGACAGGGGCCATGAACCGTCTTGCTGAAGGTGAGCTGGATACCGAGGTTCCAAGTGTTGAGCGCAAAGATATTATTGGCGCCATGGCAACCGCGGTTAATGTGTTCAAGACCAATTCCATCGAGAATAAACGATTGCAGGAAGAGAATGAGCGCGCCCGCGAGGAGCAGGCACGACATGAAGCAGAAGAGTTGGCCCGTCAGCGTCAGACAGAGCAGGCTGAGGCCGAACGCTTGCAGCGTGAACGTGAAGCTGAAGCCAAGAAAGCGGCGGAGATGAACGCATTGGTCGCCGAATTTGATCAGCAGGTACAGGATGCAATGTCAGTACTGGAATCTGTTTCTGGTGAAATGATGAGTGCCTCTGACATGATGGAAAATCTTGCAGAACAGAACGGCTCTTTGGCGGAGACTGTTGATGGTCGGTGTTCGTCCATGTCGCAAAATGTGGGGGCCGTTGCCTCTGCAACCGAAGAATTGTCTGCCTCTATCCGCGAAATTTCTCATCAGGTCCAGCAATCTGCGTCTGCCAGCACAACAGCTGTGAATAGTGCCGGTGAAGGCGTTGGTCATGCTCGCAACTTGGAAACAGCGGGTCAGAAAATTGAAACGGTTGTGGATCTTATTCAGGATATCGCCAATCAGACAAACCTGTTGGCGCTGAACGCCACCATCGAGGCTGCACGCGCTGGTGAAGCAGGTAAAGGCTTTGCCGTTGTGGCATCAGAGGTGAAATCCCTCGCCAATCAAACCTCTAAAGCGACAGAGGAGATTGGTCAGCAGATCCGTGAAATGCAGTCTGTTACAAGTGCGGTTGTTGAGGTGCTGGATCAGATCAGCAAGCAGATTAACAGTAACAATGACATCACAACGGGCATTTCCGCCGCTGTAGAGGAACAATCCGCAGCAACGGGTGAAATCTCCGGTAGTGTTCAGCAGGCAGCTAATGCGGCCACCGATGTCGCGGGCAGTGTTGAGCAGATCCGAAATGGCGTGGAAGAAAGCCGTCAGTCTTCTTCTAACGTGCGCTCAATCTCCGAAGAAATGCGCCGGGCGACCGGTAGCTTTAAAGACCAGATTGATAGCTTCCTCACCCGCGTAAAAGCAGTGGGATAAGCTTGCTCCTATCTCTGTGGCAGGGCATACTCTTTGCAAAAAGCTCTGCCCACAGGGAACAAGGAGATACCCATGCGTGCTATTGTCGTCCATGAATTTGGTGATTACCAAACGGCTGCCAACCTAGAAGACTTACCCATTCCAAATCCAGGCTCCGGTGAGGTTGTCGTTCAGCAAAAGGCTTGCGGCGTCAGTTTTGCGACCTCTTTGACAATTGCCGGCAAATATCAGCGGAAACCACCACGCCCTTTTGTTCCCATTACTGAATCATCCGGCATCGTCCATGCGATTGGCCCTGATGTGACGCGTGTCAAGGTTGGGGATCGGGTTATGTGTAATGTGGATAGCGGGGGTCTCTCCGGTTACAATCTGATGGATCAGACATGCTGCCATCTTATGCCGGATGGAATGAGCTTTGCCGAAGGGACGGCGATGGTTCTTTCTTATACAACGTCATACGGGGCGTTGGTGCGCCGGGCAAAATTGCAGGCCGGTGAATGGCTTGTTGTTCATGGGGCGGCTGGTGCTGTTGGCGTCGCTGCCGTTGAAATCGGCAAGGCGCTGGGGGCAAAGGTGATAGCGGTTGCGGGCGGTCCATCACATTGCGATACGGCCAAATCGCATGGTGCAGATTATGTCATTGATCACCGCGATGAAGATTTTCGCGTTCGGGTTCAGGAAATTACTAACGGGCACGGTGCGGATGTTGTTTATGACAGCATCGGGGGTGATGTGATGTTGCAATCCATTCGGGCTCTCGCGTGGGAGGGGCGGGTTCTGACCATTGGATATGCCTCAGGCACCATTCCGGATATTCCAGCCAATCGTCTGCTCCTCAAAAACGGCTCCGTTATGGGATTTAATCTGGGGCATTTCTTCGGCTGGTCTCCGGGGGGGCATCGCCATGATCACATCGAAGAGCTGGATAAAATGGTGCAAGGGGTGGTTAATCTCTATGCGAAGGGGGCCTTGAAACCGACGATCGGGGCACGCTATCCGCTTTCCCGGTTTAAAGACGCGATGAAAGCGGTTCTGGACCGAAAAGTGGATGGTAAATGCGTTGTTGAGATGACCGACGAAGATTATTGACGCTTAAAGCAGCCATCCCAAAAACAGAAGCCATCCTGAAATACTGATCACACCCAATACGGTACTGCAAAGCACCGTATTGGCGGCAATATCTGTCGCCCGGTTATAGAAGGTTGAGAAAATATAGACATTCAGGCCCGCAGGCATGGCGGCTGTCAGCACGGCAACCTTTACCAAAGAGGGATCCAGTTTAAACACATAATGGCTGAGGATCAGGGCAATGGTTGGATGCAGGATCAGCTTCAATGAGGATGAGATGAGCGCCTGCCCCACACTATCGCGAAGCTTATATTGATTAAGCGCGCCCCCAAGACCAAAGAGCGCGGCTGGCAATACTGCCGTTGCCAGCATCTTTGTGGCATCATCGATGACGCCGGGCAGGGATAGGCCGCTCATATTCGTCAGGATCCCAAGAGTAATACCAATCAGCAGCGGGTTTTTAGCAACCCGGCCCAGGGATTGAAGGGCGGCCTGTTTCATGGGGGTGCCGTCGCGGCGGGCAAACTCCATGGCGAGCATGCCAAAGCTCATCAATAGCGGGGCGTGAAAGCCGATAATGGCGTATAAGTTCGGTAGCGCTTCATCCCCGTAGGCACGCTGGATAATCGGTAGGCCAAGCAGCACGGTGTTTGTGAAATAGGCAGAGAAGCCCACGGCAACCGACTGACCAGGCGGTCGCTTGAAAACATATTTGGCGATCAGGAATGATACCGTGAAGGCCGAGAAGGCCCCCACATAAAAGGACAGCAGATAGGTGAATTTGAACGCGGTGTGAAAATCAATGTGCAGCATTGCCTGAAACAGTAGGCAGGGCGTTGCAAAGTTATTCACAAAGCTGATCAGGCCGCCAACCCCGGATGTGGGGAACAGCCCGCGCATAACACTGAAGTAACCAAGGCCCACAAGCGCGAAAACCGGGCCGATAACTTCAAGAACTGCAATCATGGGCGTTGTATCCTATGTGGATGGCCATCGCCCATCAGTGCGCTTCGCCCCAGTTATCACCAATACCTGCATCCACAATCAGCGGCACAGCCATCTCAATGGCAGGCGCAGCGGCATTTTCCATGACCTCTTTGATCACGGCGGCAGTGGCGTCTGTTTCGCTCTCCGGCACCTCGAAAATCAGTTCATCATGGACCTGTAGTAGCATACGCCCCTTAAGATCAGCTGCTTTTAAAGCATCGGGCAGGCGGATCATGGCGCGTTTGATAATATCTGCGGCGGTTCCCTGAATTGGGGCGTTGATGGCCGCCCGCTCTGAGAAGCTACGCCGAGCGCCATTTTTATCCTGAATGCCCGGCAAGTGAACTTTGCGCCCGAACAGTGTTTCCACATATCCGTGTTCTTTAGCGAACTCTTTGGTTTCATCCATATATTTACGGATACCGGGATATTGCTCGAAATAGGCGTCAATATAGCCTTGAGCCTGTGTACGGCTCACATCCAGTTGACGGGCAAGGCCAAAGGCACTGATGCCATAAATGATACCAAAATTGATCGCCTTGGCAGAGCGGCGCATCATCGGGTCCATCCCCTCAAGCGGGATGCCAAAGACCTGTGAGGCCGTTTTTGCGTGAATATCAATGCCATCTGCAAATGCTTGCTGCAGGCTTTCGATATTGGCCATATGTGCCAGAATGCGAAGCTCAATCTGCGAATAGTCCGCGCTGATCAGTTTATTTCCAGCTTCGGCCACAAATGCCTGACGAAGCTTGCGCCCCTCTTCGGTGCGGATCGGGATATTCTGCAAGTTCGGCTCACTGGACGTGAGACGGCCTGTTGCGGCGGCGGCAAGACTGAAAGAGGTGTGAATGCGCTGTGTCTTGGCATTAATTTGCGCCTGCAGGGCATCCGTATAGGTGCTTTTCAGTTTGGAAAGCTGACGCCACTCCAGAACCTTTGCGGCAAGTTCCACCCCATCTGCGGCCAAACCTTCCAGAACATTTACATCGGTGGTATAGGCGCCGTTTTTACCCTTTTTACCGCCGGGCAGCTCCATTTTATCAAATAGAATTTCTCCCAGCTGCTTGGGGGAGCCAACATTGAACTCTTCACCCGCCAACTCATGAATTTCTTTAACGAACGCATCCATGCGTTCCCCAAAATCCTCTGAGAGTTTGCTCAAAAAGGCGGCATCCACCTTCACCCCTTCCTGTTCCATCTTGGCGATAACAGGAACCAGCGGCCGCTCGATTGTCTCGTAGAGAGAGGTAACTTTTTTGCGGAAAAGCTGTGGCTTCAGGGTTTTAAACAGGCGCAAAGTCAGATCCGCATCTTCCGCCGCGTAATCTGTCGCTTTGTCAATCGGGACTTCGGCAAAGCTGATCTGGGATTTGCCGGTCCCGGTGATTTCTTTGTACGGGATCGGCGCAATATCGTAATGCAGCTTGGATAGTTCATCCATGCCGTGACCATGCAGACCCGCATCCAGACAATAAGAGAGCAGCATGGTGTCATCAGCTGGGCTGACATCAATTCCCTCATTTGCCAGAATGGTCATATCATATTTGATATTCTGACCCACTTTCAGGATTGCCGGATCTTCCAAAATCGGCTTTAGCTTCGCGATCACCAGTGATTTTTCAAGCTGTTCCGGGCGGCCTTCTGCGTCCCCTGCGGCATCGCCGCCATCGCCAAAGTCAAAGCCTCCCTGCATTTTGGGACCCACATGCCCAACAGGGATGTAGCAGGCTTTACCCGGCTCAACGGATAGGGAAATCCCCACAAGTTCCGCCGCCATGGCGTTCAGGCTGGTGGTTTCCGTATCGACGGCAACGGTGCCAATTTTCTTGATCTGGGCGATCCATTTATCCAGATCTGCTTCGCTGGTGACAGTGCTGTAGCTGGTCTCCAGCTTGGAGAAATCCAGAACCGGTGCGGCAATGGCATCACTCGGGGCGGCTTCGGTTTTTGGTTTCGTTGCCGGAATGGTTGTGGCGAACTCAGGCCCGTAAAAAGAGGCAATCCGGCTGCTGAGCTGGCGAAACTCGTTTTCTTTGATAAAGCGGGTCAGGTCCTCAACGTTCGGATCTTTGATATTCAGATCCTCAACCGGGATTTCCAACTCCACATCGTCTTTCAGCCGAACGAGATCACGGCTGATCCGGGCTTTATCTGCATGTTC
Organism: Sneathiella sp.; assembly: GCA_017643685.1. Classification (GTDB taxonomy): domain Bacteria; phylum Pseudomonadota; class Alphaproteobacteria; order Sneathiellales; family Sneathiellaceae; genus Sneathiella. The sequence continues at coordinate 32,176 of JAEPMY010000015.1, read as the reverse complement.
CAGCAGCTTTTCCCGGCGGCCTTTCTGTTTAATCTCACCGGCCCGCTCCAGCAGGGTATCCAGATCACCATATTCATTAATCAGCAAAGCCGCTGTCTTGATCCCGATACCCGGCACCCCAGGCACGTTATCCACGCTATCCCCCGCGAGGGACTGAATATCCACAACCTTGTCCGGGCCAACGCCGAATTTTTCGAAGACTTCCGGCTCGGCAACGGGTTTGTTTTTCATCGGATCCAGCATGGTCACCGGTCCACCCACCAGCTGCATCAAGTCCTTGTCAGAAGAGACAATGACGCATTCCATGTCTTTTTCGCGGGCTTGGCGGGCATATGTGGCGATGATGTCATCGGCCTCAAATCCCGCTTTTTCAATGGCCGGCACGTTAAAGGCACGTGTTGCCTCGCGGACAAGCGGAAATTGCGGGATCAAATCTTCCGGCGGAGCATCACGGTTGGCTTTATATTCCGGATAAATTTCCGTTCGGAAAGTTTTCCGGCTGGTATCAAAAATAACCGCCAGATGGCTGACCCGATCATCCCGTTGGGTATCCTGGATCAGTTTGAACAGCATGTTAGAAAAGCCGAGCACCGCCCCTGTTGGGGTGCCATCGGATCGGGTGATCGGCCCCCGACCCCGGATCATGGCAAAATAGGCGCGGAAAATATAACCGGAACCGTCCACAAGATAGACGCGATGCTTCTGGTTCGGATCTCCGGTAACGTCGGCTTCCTTCATAACTTATCCTTCTGTTGATCTGTGCCCGCTGGTGAAAATTGGCCGGGCTTAGTGGGCGTCGGAGATTTTAACGCCTTCTTTCAGAACAAACAGACGGCTGCAATAAGGGCATTCAACTTTATTGTCGTTGCCGAGGTTCAGGTAAACCCGTGGGTGACCCAAGGCGCCTTTGCCGCCGTCACAATGGGTTTTCATGCTGGTAACTTCGATTGTTTCAGGTGCGCTCATGACCCGTTCCGTTCCTGTTTCTATCAACAAAACTTGCATCCATCCGCCCAACACCTTAAGTGTTGCATCAAACAAGATGGTACATCTGCCCGGATGATATCGAATGCCCGTGCTTTCGCAAGTTTGAAATGTGCGAATTTGCATGCCTCAACAATTAAGGTGATCCATGTCCAGCAGCCTCTCAGCTGAATATGCGCTCGAAGTCGACGATCTTCGCAAAATATACAAAGGCAAGGGCAAGGCCCCTGACAAGGAAGCGCTGAAAGGTGTTTCCCTGAAAGTGAAGCGTGGCTCCTTCTTCGGTCTTTTGGGACCAAATGGGGCGGGTAAGTCCACTTTGATCAATATTCTGGCGGGATTGGTCAATAAAACATCCGGTACTGCCGAGGTTTGCGGCTTTGATATTGAGGCGGATATGCGCTCTGCCCGTCGGGCCCTTGGGGTTGTCCCGCAAGAGCTGAACCTGGACGCCTTCTTCACCCCGCGTGAGGTGCTGGAATTTCAGGCGGGCCTGTATGGCGTTCCTAAATCACAGCGTCGCAGCATGGAAATTCTGGAGGCGATGGGCCTTGCCGACAAAGCGGAAAGCTACGCCCGGACACTCTCCGGTGGGATGCGCCGCCGCCTTCTTGTGGCGAAAGCTATGGTTCACAACCCAGATGTCCTCATTTTGGACGAGCCAACAGCAGGTGTGGATATTGGTCTGCGTCAGCAGCTTTGGGAATATATCCGGGCGCTTAACGAAGCGGGCACGACGATTATTCTGACAACTCACTACTTGGAAGAAGCCGAAGAGTTGTGCGATGAGATTGCCATTATCAATCATGGTGAGGTTGTTGCCTGTGAGCGGACGGAAAATCTTCTCTCCAAGCTGGATGCGAAAACGGTTAATCTGACCTTGTCTGAAGATATCGACAAAGTGCCCGATAGTCTGGCCCGATTTAATGCCAGCATCTCTCATGGACGCCGCCTGACGGTCAGTTACGCCCCAAGTGAAGTGGCGATCACAGATATCCTGAGCGAGGTGAGCGCCGCAGGACTTGCCATCTCTGATCTGTCAACAGAAGAGCCGGATTTGGAAGACGCGTTCCTGCAAATGACTTCCTCACGTGGATAACTGGACTGTCTGCATCTTTTGTGTTTAAGTTGTTGGAAATAAAACAATGGGTGCTTCCCATAATAAAAAAACCAACATCTGTAAAGGTAAAAGATCATGACTACCACACTGTTCCGCGGTGGCTTGCTGTTTGATGGCGTCAACGACCTGAAAGAAGGCATGGCTGTCCTCGTTGAAAATGACAGCATCAAGGAAATTGCTCCGGCCGAGAAATTCGCTGATTATCAGGGCGATGTTGTGGATACAAGGGGCGGCACATTGATGCCGGGTATCGCCGATTGTCACGTGCATCTGATTTATCGCGGCGAGGCCAATCCACATGCCAGCGTTACCGCTGCTAGCGCATCCGAACTTGCGCTGCGGGTTCTTGAAAATGCTCAGACAAACCTGAAAAACGGTATTACAGCCGTTCGCGATTGCGGTGGTAAGGAATATATCGAATTTCCAATTCGCGATGCTTGTAATTCCGGTCGTTTTCTTGGGCCAAACATTATGGCATCTGGTCGCATGATTTGTATGACGGGTGGTCATGGGAATAAATATGGCCGTGTCGCGGATGGATGCGATGAGGTGATCAAAGCGGTTCGCGAGCAGGTTCATGCCGGCAGTGACCTGATTAAAATCATGGCAACGGGTGGGGTGATGACACCGGGTGTCAATCCTGAAGATGCGCATTACAGCGCCGAAGAAATGGCGGCTGGTGTTCATGAGGCAGGTCGTTTCCACAAGACAACCGCCTCTCACGCGCAAGGTGCCGAAGGCATCATGAACGCGGTTAATGCGGGTATCACCTCCATTGAGCATGGCATCTTCATGGATCAGGAATGCCTGGATGCGATGCTGGAGCGGGGAACCTATCTGGTCCCAACTTTGGCCGCGGTCAAAAACATTATCAACAACAAGGACAAAGGCATTCCGCAAAGCGCGGTTGATAAATCCCTGCGGGTTTATGACCGTCATATCGAAAGCTTTGAAATGTTCTATAAAGCGGGCGGTAAGATCGCCATGGGTACCGATGCGGGAACACCGTTCAACCTGCATGGTGAAAACGCAATGGAGCTGGCCTATATGGTGGAATGTGGCATGTCCAACATGGATAGCCTGCGGGCCGCAACATCCGTTGGCCATTCCTTGATGCAGTTTGAAGATCGCGGTCAGATCAAAGAAGGCTTTAAAGCTGATATGCTGATCGTCGAGGGAAATCCAGCCGCAGATATCAATATGGCGGCAAAATCAGAGAACCTGCGCACCGTCTTTAAAAACGGTAAGGAAGTCCGCTTCCCTGAGTAATCATTAGATCAAATAAGACTATAGAAAACCGGCCCTTAGCATTCTGAAGAGGGCCGGTTTTTTATTTGTTAGAGAGTTGTGATATACTGGCTGATCTACTGGACAGGAGGAAGCTCATGATGTCAGAAGACCTGAGCCGAAGAATGATGCAAAAGCGCCGGGCGTTCGATCGCCGCACGCGAGAGCGGGCCATGCAGCGTACCAACACCACACATTCCGGTCGCCAACTTGCCCACCGGGTAACGGAAGCCACCTACAGCACCCAAAACCGCGATAAAATCAGGGTTATGTCAACGCGCGGGTCCTGAATTTAAAACGCGAGGGTGAGCTTCGCGCCGCCAAAAGTGCTGATTTCAGACTGACCGATGTTTAAATCGGCGGACAGATTACCGATGGCATTTCTGAAACTGAGGCCTGTGTTCAGGTAAGCCCCTTCTTCTTCATCGAAGTCAAATTTCATAAATGGCATCGCCATACCAAGGGCATCGCCGCGGCGATCATCGATTTGCCAGCCATAAGCGATCAGGCCAGAGATGGAGAACTCCTGATAATCATCGCGACCCACTGTTCTTTCCGCAACCAAAGATCCGGAAAGCCCATATCCCTTGGAGTTGAGGCGCAAACCCGCTGACAGGTTATACGCATCCTCGTCCCCATTGATGGTATCGCCAAAATCATACACATACTCAACGCCGCCAAAAGGCTCTACCTGCAAATCTTCCAGATCAAAGCGATAGGCCATTTCCACACCGGGGGAGAGGCGCTGGGTATCGGAGATGGATTTGGCTTCTGCGGTTGCATCGCTATAGGTAAAGGCATCCAGGGTTTTGCGGCCCACCTCAAATTCCATCTTACCTTTTAAGGATAAGGGGACGCCTTCAAACTGATGCTCGTAGGAGCCGCGAAGATTGGCAAACCATCCTTCACTATCAGTATCTCCGGTGTCGGTGTCATCTTTCGTCCGATCTACTCGTCCGATACTGTATCCCATCACCGCGGAGAGGGAGAGATTCTCAGTTGGTTTATACATGATGTATGGCAGAACCGAGAAGGTATCCTCTTCATAGGTTCCATCATTAAAATCAGTTGTTACATCGGTGGTGGTATATCCAAGGGCCAGGCCCATTAGCCATTGATCGGTGAGGCGATAATCTGCGCCTAGATTATATCCCCAGACGTGACCATCCATGCGATTGTCTTCGCTGGCGGTATTGCGATCGTTTTCCAGCGATAGATATCCGCCTTGCCCCCAAATGGTGAGCGGTGATGAGGTGACGGCTTTTGATCCGGATGCAGTTGTCTCTGCCACGGGTGTTTCGGATGTATCAAAGGATATTAGGGAGGCAAAGCTTGCCAAATCCGTTTTCATATGATGGTCATCATATGAGTTCGAAAAAGACGTGAAATTTGCGCTGTTATTGCCAGAAGAATTCGTTGGCGCACTTGGGCCGCCAGGTGTCGGGGTGCTCGGGGTCGCGGGTCTTGAAAAGCCGCCGCCAGCATTAAATTTCTGGAACCGGTAGCGGACGGTTTTTACGTTAAAAGCAACCTGCGTGTTTGATGCGGCCTGATTAACGGCTTGTTCCTGCTTATCTTTTTTTCCTTCATCAGCCTCATCTCTCAACCTGAGAACGAGATGAAGCGTGCTTTCTTTTTGAATATTATAATCGTTAAGGGTACGCCCATCTTCTAGCTCTTTTCCTGCGAAAATCAGCCGTTGCTGATCCGGGGGAATGCCCTCTTTATCCTGAATTTTTGCTTTCACATTCTCAATGGAATCACCTGACTCCACATCAAGTGTGATGGTCTTTCCCGTTAGTGTTTTGACGAAAATTTGCATGGCATTAGCGGTTCCGGCCATCGCAAAGCTAAGGAAAAGAACACAAAAGCAGATGGAAAAAAGACTCAAGGCCTTTGAAGGAAGGACACGCATACGAAACCACAACAATGTAAATTAAATTCACTTTTATGGTTCTATCACTGATGCCGCGTGATTATAAAGCGCTTTCGGTGTCTCATGGCGTAATTCTGCGTCGGAAATATGGCTAACCGCTGTCGCCGGTAGTCACGAGGCCTCGATTTCCCGTTGCACTTTCCCAGCCATTCCGTTATAGCTGACCACTCTTCAGCACCCGTAGCTCAGCTGGATAGAGCGCTGCCCTCCGAAGGCAGAGGTCAGAGGTTCGAATCCTCTCGGGTGCGCCATATATTTCAATGACTTACACCGCTTTCTGTCTTCATGTATGTAATGAGTATGTAAAGTTTGGGTAAATCCTTCCCATTCACACGAAGCGGCAGCACGGAAGCAGATTACCTGCAAATAAGCTGTCAACGCAGGCAAAAAGAACGAAATGAGACTTCGGCGTTCTTTTTTGTTGAGTTTAATCCATGGTTAGTCACCCCGACGTCGATGGACTTTATCAATGAAACCCCTATATGCGTCGCTTGTCTGCTTACAGTGACTGTTAAGTTCTGTTGCCTGAAGTTTAAAGTTGCTGCTTTTGCCCGCTTTTACGCTTCACGCAAGCTGTGCATGTTTGACAACATGCGCTTCGCCTGAGCGATGTCAACTCATGCTCACCTGCAGTTAGGCAAGGGGGGCTTGCCGCCGCCCTATGCAAACCCCTGCTACGATTAATCGAACTCTATTTCGACTTCAGTTCGGTTCTCAACGATGTTGGATATTGGAGTGTGAAGATCAATTTGCTGCCCTGGAGCGCTCAACGTAAGTATAAGAGAATAGCGGCTGGATCGTCTCGCATTCTTAGCAGAGTCTCGCCACCATCCAGAGACAGGTTTAATGCCAATAACATCACGAGCTGCTAATTGAACTGCGGGACCAACCCACTCGTCACAATGAAGTGAACCACAAGATATGCTGTTGGGACCAAAACGCCAACCGGTATTGTCGCCACCAGCCGGACCAGCACCCAACGGATCATCTCTTTCCAGTGCGTTAAGGCGTTCAACGAAATCTCGTTCAGTTTCCAGTCGACGCTTAAGATCAAATCTAAGACCAAAAGACTGATACCTTTGAGCATCAATCGAGGCATATCGTCCTGGATTAGGCTCGACAAAATAGGAAAGCGTAACCTTTAACCTTACATCTTGCTCCCCAAGCTCTTCCAAAATGTCTTTTGGAAGAGGCAATTTGTAGAAATGACAATCACCAAACTTCTTTTGACCTTTTACCACGCTGAAAGGCGTGATTTCATTTTGCGAAACAAGTGCTAAGTGATTTTCAGCAGAAGCAACCGCTCTTTCAATACTTGGAACGCCGTGGCCGAATTTGCGCAGCATGTCATATCGATCCGTCATTCTATCCACGCCATTCAACTGATCAATCATGTTCGGGGTCCATTCTGCTGAATGGACGATAAGGGCACGAATAGTTTCAGGCCAATAATCCGGATAAGCTGACTTCAACATTGCGGCCATTCTGGAACCTTGTGCGGCGGCAGCGCTCGTTGCTGAAAATGGTCTCAGAGGGTCATTGTCATCTTCAGCGGTTGTTAATAGCGCCAACGATTCCAAATCCAGAGCTTCTTCGCCGCTCGGGCTTAATGCCCGATTTCCTGCCTCGAAGACAACTTCGGGTTTGAGTGGTGAGCGTCCCTGCGGCCATGTCACGGATGTCCTGCTAAATGGGCTAATATCACCCGCATCGGCCATCGCCCCCCAGTCCTCATACCCCTGATCATCAATTGTAGTCTTGTTGGTGAATCCACCTACAGTTAGCGCGTTCCAAGATTGGGCAGGGTCCTCAATTGGAGCATCTTCATTTCTTATTACACGAGATGTATCGATTTCTGATGGTATATTACCTGCGGACACGACGAATAATCGGTTTGGTGCTTCTTCCTCATCACCTGGCATAGTACCAACGGCTGCTTGGTCAATCGCAGCACTCCAAGTTGTCGCTCTGGCGCCAGAAACATTCTCATTCGTTACTGATAAACAAAATACTCTAGCACGTTCTGCATTGTTGACTTCTGCCAAAGCTGTTGCAGACTGCGTTATTGAGCCATAACTGCTCGGATCGTTTGCTGGAAACCCTTGTGGAGGAAGGATTTTTACAGATTCCAATCGGTGAGTGAGACCTATTTCACGGCCATCCTCTAATACTGGCTGCAAATCACCGAATAAGGCGAGACCTGCCATACCTGTACCATGACCTCTATCATCGGACACGCCCCATGCCGTATTGATAGCAAGAGCATCATCGGTAGCAAGGGCTGGTTCAATAAGCATGTGCGCACGATTAACACCAGTATCTAATAAACACACAGCAGCTGCATCACCGTTAGGCCAAACTGTTCTCTCGGCTAAATTCTCCACCCATTCAATTTGCTCATCTGGATCAGAATCCAGAAAATACACAGGAGTTGCGCTCGCCCGTCGCAGTTCGCCAATACCTGATGTCGCGAATAGGAGCAGCTCTATATCTACGCGTTGCGCACGAATTTGAATTACTGACGCGTCGGGGAAATGAAGCCAGTAGTGTTCCTCAGATACAATGCATTCTAACGATAACGCGGCATCTTTGACTTGCGCTTCCATTCCTTTGAAACACCACACTTCCCACCATATTTCGTCATGTGCATCTTGGGGGAGCGCTGTTGCATCGTCAGTCCAAAATGTCTCTATTCTAGCACGGCGAACCGCCTCAATAGGTTCAACTTTTCCCTGTCGCGGCGGCTTGTTTCCCTCTGTGAGTGGACCATTTGTATATTCATCGATGATGCTCTCAACAACTTCCCTCGATTTGTCAGGTACAAATAGGGCAACGCGCGTTTGCTCATCATCAACCTTTTGACTAGCCCCTGTTCTAACCTCGTCCTTTTTCCTTTCCAATACAGATTCAGGGTTAGCACCTTTACGCAAGTCCACTTCCAGAAAAATTCCTTCTGGCGCTTCTAGTCTTTCGTCAGTGGGCCTTTCACTATCGGCATCGACAAATGCAGCGCGCATTTCGGATAAAATTCTAGCGCCGTGTTCCTCACGAATTCTCGGTGCGCTACCACCACCCATATTCCTTCTGGGTGCTTGATATGAACGCCTAAAAACACGCTGACTAATATCTATGTGAGGTTTATTAAACTCAGGCATATATTGTTGATTTATTTCTTAGTTGTGAATGCCGCACGCATTTCCGCCCTATCATTCAATCTACGGACAATATCATCGGTTTTCAGAACGTCATGCTCATCTAAAATTGCTGTCTTAACCGCATCTTCCGATGCGCGAGCGATTTCAGATTGGCTTAAGCCTTGGGCAGCATTGATCACCTTTTTCCAAGCAATTCTTGGATATTTAAGTGGGCGTAAATATTTCTTGATTAAGGTTTTTATCTGATCATCAGATGGCATATCAAACTCAGATATCAGATCAAATCTGCGCAACAACGCTGGATCAAGCAATTCTGGGTGGTTGGTAGCACCAATCAATATGCTGTCCGTTGCGTTAGGTTGTTCCATAAGTTGCAAGAAAGAATTCAAGACTCTGCGCATTTCAGCCACATCATTAGTGGCTGAACGACTTCCTCCAATAGCATCAAATTCATCAAAAAGATAAACACCTCGCCTTTGCAGTGTTTCTTCAAAGACAAGACGAAGTTTCGAAGCTGTATCCCCCATAAACCGAGTAATCAGTGACTCTAAGCGGATAACATATAATGGAAGCTTCAATTCACCAGCTAACGCCTCAGCTGTCATTGTTTTCCCTGAGCCTGGAGGTCCCAAAAACAAAACTCGCCGATTTGGGGTTTTGCCATGCTCTCGCAACCAATCACGTTTACTTTGTTGCCTGATTAAGTCTCCAAGCTGATGCTCAATGCGAGATTTCAACACCACATCTGACAGCTTTAACCTTGCTTCCTTGAAATCAATTAATCCTTCTAACTCCCCACGGGGCTGAGCGAAAGATATTGGAATATTGGCTCCTTTTGATTGGCCTGCTCGAGCCTGATCGACTGCGCCTCGGATTTCTTCAGCCGTCGTCCTTCTTCCTTTGCGCGCTTCGGCTGCCGCAACTTGTAGAGCAATCGAATAGAACTGTTCGTCATTCCCTTCAGCTCTACTTTTTAGCATTGCCAGTATTTGTTTTGTATTAGACATTGTTCCGTAGCTGTCCCAAGCCGCAAAGCGACGCACCATCTATAGTTACATTATACACTAATTTTTAAAATCTAGGAATAGTGCGTCAATCCTCCGTTCAGACTACAGTCTTGCGACAAATTTGCAATCCACTTTCTTCACTTAGGGCGCTGTCCTCAGCGCATTTCACGAAAAATGAGCGGTCTCCCGAGGCTCGGCCCACCTGCGCCCGCCGCCAATTTTCCGTTCCATTTGCACACCCGTTCTCGGCGAAGGCCAAGGGTTGCATGCGCACCACTTTTGTAAAACGAGCAACAGTTCATCGGCTATTTATTGTTTAGCTTCCTTTACAGTAGGGAGGTCCGTTTCATCATCGATCCGCTCACGCATTTACTTAACACGCAGTCCTACCATTTTGGGAGCCGAGAAGATTTCACCACTATAGTCAATCATCAAAATGCTCCTTCCTGTCACCTTTGGCGAGTGTATACCCGCACAAAAAACAGAATAATGGGTGCCATGTCCAAAAAGGTCTTTAGGTTTCTGTTCATCGTTCAGCGCAGTGAAATAGGAGGATTGCTTTACCATGGGAAACTCCTTTCAAAGAGTTTCGCAGCGGCGGCCAATATGAAAGCAACGACTTTCGGCATTTACTGTTTCGTTCACACCTCAATCTCGATAGCTCGTAGAAAACGTGCGGCCCCCTTGACGATTGCTGAATACCCGCCATGGACAAAGGCATTTTGGTTCCCCTTAGGCGCGCCGGGGTTTGTGCCACCGTGCATTCGGCAACGCTTCCGCCCCTTCACTGCTGGAGACATACAAAAAGTGCCTTTACGCGTCTTGGCATAACAACGCGGCGCATTCGCAAGGCATTCCGGTTGTATGGCATTGTTTGGTGATATTGGCATTTCTTTGCCCCCCTCCATGATGGTGAAATTGATCTGCAACAATCGCCTGACCACCTTCATTAACATGAACATGACGCACAATCTGCTCACGCGGTTGGTGAAGCCTCGCAAGAGTCTCCAGCGTAGCTCGGCAATTACTCTGAGCCTTCAAAGCTAGACGCCCATATCGTTCAGTTGCGTTTAAATATTCCCCTGTATTAAGGGCAGCTCTTCGGGCTAATTCGCTAAACATGCAATCGAGTGTAATAGCCTGAGCAGCAAGTGTTTTACTTACAAGTTCAAGCTCACCTCTTGCCGCCCCGTTTGCCGTTGCCTCAACGAATTGCGTATAGTCGCTAATCCCTGGTAACTCCTTTTGAGCATCGACTAATTTTTCTGCGAAAGAAGATGCGGCGGCAGCATTCTTTAACATTGGTTGGAGTATTTTCTTTGCCATTGCTTCTTCGAGGGTTTCTCCCGAAGTTGGTTCAATAGACATTAAGTTATTTGGTTCGACTTTTCTTATAGGCTCAGGTTTCTTTCCCACGGTTAATCTCCAATCTTACGCGCTTTTGCACCAATGTTTTGGGAGGTACCGCAGCGCTTTCCGATAATGCGTCCGCCCGGTTTAATTCTGTGTAGTTTGAATTTTTTAGCAGCCTCTACACTTGCGCCTTTAAGCAAGTAGGCAAGAGCCTTCTCCAGGTTGGCCAAATAAAGTTCTGGATTACTCCCCTCCAACCCCAGCCGCCCGCCTATGGGTTTACTGTGGATCACACGAGCCCGGTACACCCCTCCCGTAATCCGACGAAGCCATCCTAGTTGTAAGCGTGCAATCACCGCTACGAGGCCAGAAGGTACGTGTACAAGCAAGTGACAATGCCCACCCTTTAGGCCACAATTCTCATGTGTCCAGAGCCACGCTGTCGCGCTGCCATGCCGAGCAAGCGCCTTTGACAATAGGTCGATGAACCTTCCAGTTGCCCTCGCCATACCCTCCAAAGGCACACCTGCAGCCTCCCAATGTATTGTGATCATTCTTGTAAGCGGCAACCCAATTTTTCCGGCATGGAGCTGTGCGGCCTTTAGATTGTCAACCTGGGCAACTGTCAACGCATAACTCTCCCGGTCAGCATTATTACGGGCACCTCCTCTCACAGCGGTACAAGTGGAATGGTCTGCCCCACCAGAAGTAAGATAATTAATAGCAATAGCCGTGCCAGCTTGCGTAAGCGCTAGATTCTTACGCGAAAACTGCTGATACGGAATGATTGAAACTTCACCGAAAGCTACTCCTCGGTGAAGTTTCAAAACCTGGTCAAAAGGTGCTTTTCGAACTACAATTGAGGTCATGTGCTAACCCAAAAAATTGCCCGCTTACCAGTGCCGTTTTTGCAGTGTAACCCGATATCACGGATTAGGCTTTTCTGCTTCAATTCACTTGTGCGAGATTGGATAGACCAACGGTCAACACAAGGCTGTACCGCCAGTTCATCAACAGTAAGATCGCCCTTCGTGGCATGGCGAATTGCACTCTCCGCCATACGTTGATGCCTCTCCAATTTCGGCGCAAGGCCTTTGGTAGCAGCAATCAAAGTTTCCACGTTCCGGTGTCCCGGCTTATCAGGATAAATGTTCATTCCACACCCTCCTCTTCCAAACCCGGAAACCCGGCTTTTTCAAGCAATTTTTCGAGCCAATCAGTTTGTGCTGGGGTCATTGACGCGGAATCCACAGTTAGTTGACCCAAGAATTGTCCAGCCTTACGGGTAAGCGGTTCATCGCTATTAAGCAGTGCAAGCGCTGCCTGGCGATGATCGGAGAAGAAATTCTTTTTCATTGCAGCTCTCCCCACAATTTCATTGCAGAATGTTCTTGACTTAGAATCATATGCGATAAACATGAGGGACAAGCAATTGCGCCTATCAAGCCAATAGTATAAAAAAGAGAATATAAAATACTGCGAATTTGATTACGTAAGACGCTGGGCTGCAACCCAGCGTTTTTTGTTTGCGCGACCATTTTTCATTCCCCCGCTTGATAAATTGGAAGGCTAGAGAGATAGGCCTCAAGTTCAGCAAATGAGATCAGCGTACGCCTTCCCGCCTTCCGTGCAGTTATGTCGCCGCGCTTCAGCGCTTCGTAGAGTGCGGTGCGCGACATACCTGAATATTCAACTGCTTCAGGAACGCTTCCATATAGTTTTTGCATAGTTTAAGTCCTGTTTTGTGTGCCGCGACAAGTGCGGTAACCATAGGACTAATCAGAAAAATGGTCGGTTTCGATGTGTCGAAAAAAACCAATCACGTAAGTTGCAGAATTTCCAACACTTCTCAGTAAAACTTCACGCGTTTTTTTGAATTGGGTTTTCGTCTTATTTGACTAACGTAGCTATCTACTATCCTGAATAAAACTATTTCGAGTACTCAACAATTTTATATACTTACTAATGCTGTGTATTCATAAGTAGGAGAATTAGATTGAATTTCTGGTGGGTAAATCAAAAACAGACTTACAGACATGAGCTAAAAGGTGGTTATTTATGGTCACCCAAAAAAGGCAAAAACGGCAGAACAATTGAGTTCTACGAAAACATGTACAAGGTAGCTAAGGGGGACATTGTCTTCTCCTATACGTCTGGTGAAATACGAGCTGTTAGCATGGCTATGTCCAATGGGTATAGTAGCCCCCGGCCTAACGAGTTTGGCTCGACTGGTGAAGTATGGATGTTAGATGGCTGGAGAGTAGATTTAGATTACACAGAGCTTTCAAGCCCACTTGCTCCAAAAGCACACTTGTTGGAAATTAGTCCTCTCCTACCCGAGAAATATTCTCCAATTCGACACGATGGAAACGGCAATCAAGTATATCTATGTAGTATTTCCGAGGAATTAGGCCGGACGCTAATTGACCTAATCGGGAGTGAAGCAAAAGCAGTCCTCAGCCATTCTAACAATAGTGTTTTTTCTTCACAAAACGTCGAAAAGGCATTGAAGCAGATACAAGATGATGATGCCCTATCTGAAACAGAAAAATCGAGCCTAGTTAAATCTCGTGTAGGGCAAGGTTTATTTAGAAAAAGAGTAGCCAAAATAGAAACTGAATGTAGGGTCACTCATGTATCAACCATTGAACATCTAATTGCTAGTCACATCAAACCCTGGGCCGTTTCTTCAAATGATGAACGTCTCGATGGTAACAATGGTCTTCTCCTTTCTCCGCACATTGATCATTTATTTGACAAAGGGTTTATCAGCTTTGAAGATACAGGGAGGCTTATTGTCAGTTCCGAGCTTGCAGAAAATTTGCAAAAAGCCTGGGGCGTACGCCAATCAAAAATGCATGAATTTAATGATATACAAAAAAAGTACCTAGCATTTCATAGAGCCCATATTTTCAAATGATGTAACAAATTTCTTCTGTACTATTTATAATATAGAGGGTCTAATTTATTTGGCATCTGGCTTTTTGAAGCGAGGATTAGCACCGTTGACGGTTATAGCTAAGCAAAAATTCAAAGACACGGAAAGTATGCTTCGGGCACGCCTCCATACAATTTTTGCATAGTTTAAGGTTTGTTTTTTGCCGAGGCATGAGTGGCAGCAACTAGACCAGTCATAACACTGATTACTTTCAAAGAGACAAAAACTACTGATCTCGTAAGTTAGGGAATGTCCAACACATGTCAGCGAAGCGTCCCGCAATTTCTTTTTTAGAAATGGGTTCACCGTTGCTATCCACAATCTCGATCTTATTAGTTTCGTCACAAAAGTCTGCCCAAAATTGCTCGATCTTCTCTCTCAAAGGGATATATTCAGATGTTTCGTCTTCCCTGCACCATCGTTGCACCATACGCCAATTGATTGGCTTGCCATTCCGAGCAGATCGCCCATTTTTCGTTAAACCATCCGCTATTCTTATACAGGCTTCTTTTGTTTTAAATTCACTCTCACAAAGAATATTAAAAACAGCACGCACCCAAAACTTCAGCTCACTTGTCGCATTTTTTGAAATATTCGTACCGCCAAAATTTGAAGGCTTGAGCAATTCAGGAGCCCGACCACGATCAAGATCAGCTAAGGCTTGCACCAAATCTTTCAATGGAAAATGCACCATTTCATCTTTAAACACTGGTAGTTCAATGAGGAAAGTGATCATCATCGCCAACGTCTCACGTGATATTTTTCGCTTCTGGACCACTTCGATTTGAGCATCATATAAAAGTTGCATTTCGGCCATCGCGCGATGTAACCGTAAAACCCAATCTAAAGCTACTTCCGCATCAGAGTTCGTTGGAAGAGACGTTTTCATAGCGACAATTCTCCGAGAGCTTTCACCGCAGCATCACTGGCTAAGTGTCCATAATGACGCTCAATCATCTCAGCACTAGTGCCAGAAATTTGCGCAATGGTAAGCAAAGGAAGTCCAGCCCTTACGAGGTCTGTAATCGTACTATGTCTCAAGGTGTATGCAGTCGTGCCAATCGGCAACTCGGCAGCTTTAACAGCAGTGCTGATTGGGCGCCCCCAGCTATTTTTGTCCCATGCCTTTCCATTCATCTGCATGAATAGCGGTGCAGCAGGTAATTTATTTTTTGCCTGTGCAGAGAACAATTTAGCGGCCTCTTGCGGCAATTGAATACGCCGCGCTTTTCCGGTCTTGTCTTGGCCAATGGTGAGTTCTGAGGTTCGGTTGTCAAAGTCTCCTGCAGTTAGGCCCGCTAATGCTCCGGGCCGCAATGGTAAAAGGCACATTGCGCGAACAAAGGGCGCCGCCTCTTCTCCGACCTTTTCTAACAATTTTCTGCGTTGGTTCCGGTCTAAGTACAGCGTACGCCGCCCATTGGCATTAGGGATCGCTTTCAATGCCTCTTGCCATGCTGCCTCGCTATTTGGTGCGCCAGGCGACAATACTGTTGCAAGGGCTGCCCTGAAAGCCGCCATGTCTCGATTGACGGTTGATGGCGCACGATCACGATGGATAGCTTCCCCCTTTTTTCGACGGCTGACAAGCGCTGGCAGTGCTTCCAGGCGCGCGCGCCATTCCTTGAGGTGGCGTTTGCGTAGCTTGCTCAGCTTCACTTTTGCAATAGGATCAGAATAGACATAGCGGCGGAAGCGTTGCTCGGCCTCGGTGCGTAACTGAGCATACTCTCTGCATGCATCCTCAACAGTCTCTATCTTAAGTTGAACCTCCCCTCCCAACTCAACCAATTCTGCCAACGTTTCGGCTGCATTTTTAGCAGCTGCAAACCGTTTATTACCTACGAGGTTACCAAAATCACCCAATGATTTTACGCGATACTTTCCCGTGTCCGTGTCATAAATACGAGCAATCCATGTTCCTGCACCGCCACGTTTTGATCGGCGATAGCCAAGAAAACATCCCTCTCGCAATCGCTGCCAATGTGGTTCGCGCTGTATTCTCAGCTTCTCCCGCCTACCAACGTTGCTCAGGTCTAATGCCATATCAGCCTCATAATCAAAAAGTATGTAATAGGTATGTAATACATTGGAGGACATCATTGGACAAGAGTGTACTAATACTATATTATTTACAATGAATTATGTGTCCTGCACTGTCTGAAATTGTCGGCTATTTCTGCACTCCGAAGGCAGAGGTCACACGTTCGAATCGTGTCGGGTGCGCCATATCCCTTTCATCTTCAGAAGATCGCTAGCCACATGTGGCGCGGATGATTTTTTCGGAGTTTTTCTCTGTCACAACCGTAACCCTCTCGGCGAGGTAATCCATCGTTACCGGCATTCCGTCTTTGACGCGCCGGATCTTTGAGGCTTCGGATTTGGTCATTATTTCAGTGTCTGAAGGGGCGATCATGCCGATCAGACTTTGGGCCGCTTCTGGATTACATTGTGAATTTTGGATAGGTGCTTCATTTGCGGCGCAGCCAGCCAGTAGGACCCCCGCGCAAATTGTTGCAACTGGCATAATCTTATTTAGTTTCATTGTCATATCCTCATTTACACTGGATTTTCTGCCATTTCTTTCCAGTTTTGTTGAGTATAGTGATGTTGATCCTTTTAACCTATGAGATCGAGTTAAATGACCAAGGTCGACCAGAAGCCGGATGGCGCGCCGAAAGTGCGGCTATCTTCACCTGCATGCTATATGGATGAATTTCCGGAATATTTTGGGCTGCCCGAAAAAGACCAGGCATCCGCTGAAGAGAAGTCACCGCCTGCTCCAAGAGAAGATGTGAAAGAATAACAACCTTATTCATTAGGTTGAGGGCGGGCAGGGGCGGCATCTTGTTGTTCGGCTTTTCGCGCCTTTAGATACCCGTAAAGACATTCCGCATCCAATCCATGCAGCATTAGGCGAAATCCGGCCTCTAGCGTTGAGAAGGGGACCGTTGGGTGACCATTGTGAACCAAAGAAAGATGCAGGCTATCGCCAAAAATGCGGGCAACATAAATGGCGATTGTTTCGTCCAGCTGAAGCGAATTGCTCGCGCGCCAGAAATCCCGATCAGAAAGGAGTAACGCATATAACGGCGTGTAAATTTCGATGGCAGTTTGTAAATCCAATACGTTGTGCCACTTGTCAGGAATGCCTTCAAATTCAAAACGGGTATCACTAATCCGTCCAAAATCAATTTCTTGAAGTGCTTTTGGCGGTACGTCATCCAAGGATACCTTACTGTTCAATTCGATAATGAAATTGAAGATATTCAGATCATGAATAAGGAAGGTGTTCTCCAATAAATCTTCAAGCTTTCTGGGCCTTAACGGGGTGGTCGTGGAGATGGCGGTTGGGCCTGTGTTGTCCGCAATAAAGCAGAGTATTTCTGTCCCGATGTTAAAGTGCCTTAGGATCAGCCGATTGGCATCGGCGCTCACGAAATATTTGAGACCCCAATAAATAGTCCGATGCAACAGCCATGGGGACTGCAGTTTTTCAGGCAGGACAAGGCGCAGTAATTGAACGAGAATAATGCTAAGCCGGGCAATGGGACGCACTAAAGGGAGCAAAAGGCGCCGAGACCAACTGCGCTGGCCTCTGAGCAGAGCAGACTTTGCTTCTTTGTCCATTGGCAGGCTTTGATCCAATTCCAACGCAAGCCAAGGGTCGGGATCACGTGGATCCGTTGGGATAGGTTGATTAGACATTTCCCAGCTCCTCCAATTGAAGAAGGTAAAGACGGCCGGTTACTTTTGCCGTTTTGACGATCTGATCCTCCATGCCATCGATCGCGAGAATGCCTGACGCCAATACGTCTTCCAACTCTTCCATATGATCTTCATCATGTTCCGCATGGTAGCGGTAGAAAGAGGTTTGTTCGGGGGAAAGACTTAGACAATTTTCCAGCTTTTTTACCCAGTTGCCGGCAAAGTTTTTGCCTAGACCTTCAATGATGAACATGGCGCCGAGAAGATCAAAAGGGTTCTGCTGACTGGCCTTGTGCATCATCCACGCATGTAAGGCTTCGGACCCAATGTTTTTGGTGCCTTTGGTGATTTCAGAAGCCTTTCCGCCGCAATTCACAAAGTCAGCCTCGAGCATTTTATAATCCAGATGCTCAGTGGCGGCATGACGGAGAATGGAAGAGCGTTGGTCAAGATAGGGTGCCTCAATGCTAGAGGCAGCGCGGGAAATCCAACGGCTGCCTTCGACCACTTGTTGGCGATGATTTAGAAGAATAGCCTTATAATCTTCCAGCGTTATTTTCCCGCGATTGATACGGCTTATAATATCAACCTTGTTTAATCGGCCTTCAAAATCGGCCCAAATGGTGACAAGGCGCCGAAGCACTGATTGGACATTGGTCATATCGTTCATAAAGATTATTTCCCTCTCACCACTGTGAGCTGCATAAATGAGACGATGCACTGTCCGCTTTCCGGGACAAAGCATAAAATCTGATCCCCTTCGGTCAGATTTTCTGTTCGCATCAGTTCTTCAAGCATCAGATAAATTGAAGCTGATCCTGTGTTGCCAATTCTGGTTAGATTATTAAACCATTTACTCTCCGGGATCATGGATCCTGTTTTCTCAAGC
Organism: Sneathiella sp.; assembly: GCA_017643685.1. Classification (GTDB taxonomy): domain Bacteria; phylum Pseudomonadota; class Alphaproteobacteria; order Sneathiellales; family Sneathiellaceae; genus Sneathiella. The sequence continues at coordinate 13,799 of JAEPMY010000015.1, read as the reverse complement.
AATTTCACCATTCTTTGCCGGAGGGAGTTGGCGGAGTAATGAGGTAAGAAGTGCGTGACTTTCTCTGGCTTAATTTGCCCCTTTTCAACCAAAGAAAGATAGTGGCCAACCCAAGTTGGGAATAAACGATAGAGCAGGTCAAAATCCTGTTTCAGCATAATGGCCCCTGCGGCCGCGGCATTCGAAGGTGAGGGGTGTGATGCCCACGGCAGCGCGCTTGGCATGTCATTTGTGGCTGTGCCAGCATACATGCAGGGCTCATACCGGTCGGCGTAGGAACAGAGATCAATCCAATCGATTTTGAGGGCGAGGTCCTGCCCGCTGTCGATATCAGTTTCCAAAAACAATGCGCCAGCCCCATCAGATAAAGTCCACCGAAGGAATTCAGCATCATTGTTCACTTCTGTGTCGCCGGAATGATCCAGATAGTCTTCATAAAATCCGGGTCGGAACCAACGGCTTGAGAATTCACTGGCAACGGAAAGAGCTGTTTCTTTTTCACCTGCTTTCAAATTCAGATATGCATTTTTCAAGGCCATCATCCCGCTTGCGCAGACACTTTGGAAACTGGCTATTTCCATAGGTGGCAAGTCTGAATTGTGGTGAACAAGGCTTGCAAATCCAGGAACAAGCGTGTCGCCTTGGGTGGTTGCTGTTGACAGAAATTCGATCCGATCTTTCGAGACGGTGGAGCGCTCCAACGCGGTGTGAATGGCATTTGCCGCCATCTCGGCGCTGCTATACTGAGGCTTGCCGTCGGTATCCAAAGCATAATGCCTGGTTTGAATACCGTTTTGACGGAGGATCATTTTACCAAAACGCGATGGCTTGCCCTTAATGTAGCCCAGATATTCCTCCATCTGACTATTGGTGATGGGGGAGCCGGGCAAAAAGCCACCAGCTGATGTGATGTAAACGTCTCGCATATAAAGCGCTCCAGCGGATTGTTGGATGTGGTGTGGTGGTTTATTTCAGCTTGAGATTGTTCTTATCGCGGATAATCAAACTGTCCGTTTTTGAGAAAGTAGCGGGTTTGGTCAGCGGCGACCAAAGAGTACCGAATGGTAACATGTGTGGCAGAGACTTCCATAAAATCAGTCATATGAGGTAATTTCATGTCTTCAATTGAGACAGCTCCATCATCTCTGCCGTCCAGAAAATAGGCAGCAAGTGGGTTGAATGTAAAGTTACCCGCAATAATACCGATATCATATGGTGTTTTATACTTACGGGCGAGCCAGGAAGTGTGATCACCGGTTAGTGAGAGACCTGTGGGGCCGAGAAAATACCGACTGATTTCCCAATCGCCAAACCTCTCCACAAGATCACTACCATGATTAGGGGGTGAGAGCATGACCACGCGCCCTAACTTTGAGAGGTGGTGTGCGGATAGATATGCCCTGATTAATGGGCCCCCAAGAGAATGAGTGACAAAATGCGTTTGGGGGCTTTCCAAATGGCGCCGTTGGCAACGCTCAATTTCATTGGAGATGACGGTTAAAATCTCATCTGCCGGCTCACCCAGTGAAGGGTAGTTGATCGCACAGGTGTTGTAGCCCGCTGTTTCAAGCCGGTATTCCAACAGCCACATGGCAGTGCTGTTTCTGGCAAGCCCATGAACGAGAATAACGAGGTCCTGATCATTATGTGGCGTGTTGGCTGCAAATACTGGTGTGGCGGGGATGCCGAGTATTACGCCTAGAATAATTGCCAATTTCTTGATCATTTTCCCATCCCTAAATCATAATAATGAGTGATTACTCACTTTATATATGTGATGAATTTCAAATAATCAAGCTAGATGTATCGGGAAAACTGGATTGTTTCTTCGTATCAGCCTCAGCGTTTGCTGAGGAGGATCAGGTGATCAATCTTGACGGCCTGTCTTTTGGGTAATAGAGACATAGCAAGAAGATAGCCCGACACGCGCAGAGTTTACGTCGTTTGGGCATATTGATTTGCAGAAAATGAGGGTACTGAATGTCGTTTCTGAAAGGGGAAAATCCCCATCTGAACTTGGGTTTCAGAAAAGATATCAATCTCTTACGCGCCTTTGCGGTTTCTGCCGTTATTCTGTTCCACTTTGATTTTGATTTCGCGCTGGGCGGCTATCTTGGGGTTGATGCGTTTTTCGTCATCTCAGGTTACCTGATGACAGCAATTGTATTGTCTCGGCTATCTGAGGCGCGCTTCAGCCTGCTAGGGTTTTATAAATCCCGGTTTTTGAGAATTGTACCGGCCTTGGTGGTTTTGTGTTTGCTTCTTGGGGTATTGGGCTGGTTTCTGATCTTTCCGTTTGATTACGCTTATCTGGCGAAGAATATCAATCACGCGCTTGCCTTCAAATCCAATGTCAGCTTCTCTCATGGGGCCGGGTATTTTGAAACAGGCGCCAAAACCAAGTGGTTGTTACATACCTGGTCTCTCTCTGTTGAGATGCAGTTTTATCTGATCTACCCCCTATTCCTGCTGGTCCTGTACAAACTGTTTGGCCTGCGTGTGGTGCAGCTTGCCATTGCGGCAGGCTTGATGGCGAGCCTTGGGTCCTATCTTTGGAATATGCAAGCTGGAGATGTGAACGAAGCCTTCTATTTACTGCCAAACCGCGCATGGCAGCTTTTGGCGGGGGCTGCAGTTGTCGCATTTCCTGTCTTTAACGTTGCATCTGGCAAGGGGGACGGAAGTTCTTCTATTCTCCGAGTGGTTGGTATTGTCCTGATTTTTACCTCTGCCATTTTTGGGATTGGCGATGATGCTCTGGCTGTCCTATGGGCGGTTCTGACAACTTTGGGTGTGATGTTTATTCTGGCAACTCCTGCATCCCTTCCTGTTGTGGAACGGGTCGGCGGTGGGCTGCTTTCAAAAGCTCTCCATTACATCGGATTGATCTCTTACTCCTTATATCTCTGGCATTGGCCGATCCGTTCATTTCAGGAATATATCGGGTATGAAAACGATCCAATGGCAACTGTGCTGGGCCTGCTTTCAACTGCGGTGATGGGGGCGTTGTCCTATCACCTTGTTGAGAAGACCGCCGCCGCGTATTCCAAGTCCTCAGCCCAGAAGCGCATTAACTGGCGCCCGTTGATAACGGTTGGGGTGACTATTTGTTCATTACTGGTGGTTTATGGCGGCGCAAAAATGGTGCGGGAGCGGGACGGTGTTGTTCAGCGGCTTGATAATCTGCCATTTGACAATATCCCCACCTATCTTTTCAAAAACCCAGAGCTCTATCTGCTGGAAGGCATTGCAGATAAATGCCCGAATAACAGCATGCCTTGCTACTTGTCTGATGGAAAACGAGTTAAGGCCTCCGAAGACTGGAAGCCGGATTTAATGCTCAGCGGGGATAGTCATTCTATGGCGATCGCCCATGCTCTGTCTGAGGCTATGTATGGCGACCGGAAAGTAAAAATTCTGCAATCTGGAAGTGCAGCCTGTTTGAATTTTAGCGGCTATGAGAATACGCAACCTGTTGATCGCAAATTTGACCGCTGCAAGAGCGCTAATGTCAATTTCAAGGCGGTACTGGCTGCCGTCCCGGCGGAAGTCCCGCTTCTGTTTGCAAATTTCTTTCCGCAATATCTGGGTGAAAAGGGAAGATGGAGCAAAATTCAGTATCAGGAGGGTGTCAGTGCAAAGCCGTTCGACCTGAAAGCGGCATGGCTTGATATGATTTGCGAAATTGGCGAGGTACGTCAGGTCTATATTATGAAATCAGTGCCGACGACGAGTAAACCGGTGGTCCGGACCCTTCTGCAAGGGGTGCTGAGCGGCAAAATCAAAGAGATGGATCAGTCATTTTTTGATAAGCCGCTTAGTGTGCATCAGGACATGACCGCGGAGGAGGCTGAGATGCTGAACCGGGCGAATACAGAATGCGGTGCAGTGATTATCGATCCGGCCAGTGTTTTGTGTAATGAGGCCGTCTGTCACGGAACTACCAAAGAAGGGGTCCCGCTTTATCGGGATGGCTCCCATATGAACCTGTATGGGTCGCGTCAATTGATTCCAATGTTTGAAGAGTTATTGGCAACAATCGCTAGGAACTAAGAGGAAGGCGCTGGGCGCCTTCCTCTTAGCAGGATTATTCGCTTGTCGTTGCCGGCGCGGAAGCTTCTTTTTTCCGGCCGAGGAGGCGTACCACCAAAGCGAAGAAGAGCGGAACGAAGAAGATGGCGAGAACTGTGGCGGCGATCATGCCGCCCATCACGCCCGTTCCGACTGCAACCCGAGCGCCGGCCCCGGCGCCGGTACTAACCGCAAGAGGCAGCACACCAAGGGTAAAGGCCATGGATGTCATGACAATTGGACGAAGGCGCTGACGTGCGGCTTCGATCGTTGCCTCAATCAGGTCCATCCCCTCTTCATATAGGTCGCGGGCAAATTCCACGATCAGGATCGCATTTTTCGCCGACAAACCAATGGTTGTGAGGATCGCCACCTGAAAATAAACGTCATCGGGCAGTCCCCGGAGCAGGGCTGCAGCGACCGCACCAAGAACGCCTAGTGGCACCACCATCATCACGGAGAATGGAATGCTCCAGCTCTCGTAAAGAGCGGCAAGGCAGAGGAACACGACGATCATGGACAAGGTATAGAGCGCTGGCGCCTGATCCCCTGCTTCGCGTTCCTCATAAGAAAGGCCGGTCCATTCCACACCAACTCCAGGGGGAAGCTGGCTGACAATTTCTTCCATGGCGGCCATTGCCTCCCCGGAGCTGACGCCCGGTGCCGCTTCTCCTTGAATGTTCATGGAGGAGAGACCGTTGAAACGTTCAAGCCGGGGGGAGCCGAATGTCCAATCCGTGGAGGAGAAGGCAGAAATTGGCACCATCTCTCCCTGATTGTTCCGCACATACCAATAGTCCAGATCCTCCGGCATCATGCGGAAGGGGGCATCAGCCTGCATATAAACCTTTTTGACGCGCCCTTTTTCCATGAAATCATTCACGTAAGAAGAGCCCCAAGCGGTTGTGAGGGTTTGGTTGATATCAGAAATGCTGACCCCAAGGGCGCTGGCTTTTTCCTGATCAATATTGATATTGAACTGCGGTGTGTCATTCATCCCGTTCGGACGAACCCCTACCACTTTTGGATTTTGCGCAGCCATGCCAAGAAGTTGATTTCGGGCGGCCATCAAAGCGGAGTGGCCAATACCGCCCCGGTCTACAAGCTGCATATCAAAACCGTTGGCCTGACCAAGCTGCAAAATAGCAGGTGGGGCAAAAGCAAAGGCCATAGCTTCCCGAATTTGGGAGAAAGCCCCATAAGCGCGCCCGACAACCGCCCCGACACTTTGATCAGGCCGTGGTCGCTCTGACCAGTCTTTGAGATTCACAAAGGCGATACCGGCATTTTGCCCACTTCCGGCGAAGCTGAAACCTGCGACGGTGAAGAGACCTTCAACGGTTTCCGTTTCATTTTCCAAAAAGTGATTTTCCACTTTGCGCAGCACGTCCAAAGTTCGCTCTTGCGTGGCTCCAGAGGGAAGCTGAACCATGGAGAACATGATCCCCTGATCTTCATTTGGCAGGAACGATGTAGGCAGGCGGGCAAACATAACCGCAAGCCCCCCAACGATCAGGCCATAGACCACCAGATAACGGATTTTACGGTTCACGACGTGGCGAACACTACCCTGATAGAAGCGGGTCGTACTGTCAAATCCCCGGTTAAACCAGCCAAAGAACCCTTTTTTCTGGTTATGGTCGCCGTCGCCCGCTTTCAGCATTGTCGCACAAAGGGCAGGGGTCAGGACCACCGCCACAATGACGGACAAGACCATGGCAGATACAATGGTGATAGAGAATTGACGGTAGATGATCCCGGTTGATCCGGGGAAGAAGGCCATTGGCACAAACACAGCGGAGAGAACAAGCGCGATCCCGATCAACGCACCAGTGATTTGCCCCATGGATTTTCGGGTTGCCTCCCGTGGGGAGAGGCCTTCTTCAGCCATCACCCTTTCCACATTTTCCACCACAACAATGGCATCATCCACAAGCAAGCCAATGGCCAGCACCATGGCAAACATGGTTAGGGTGTTAATGGAGAAGCCAAAGGCGGAAAGGACGCCAAAAGTGCCCAGCAAAACTACAGGTACGGCAATGGTTGGGATCAGTGTTGCCCGCAAATTCTGCAAGAAAAGCAGCATGACAAGGAACACCAGGCCAACCGCCTCAAACAGGGTTTTGATCACTTCCTGAATGGAAATTTCCACAAAAGGGGTCGTATCATATGGATAAACGACTTCAACCCCAGCCGGGAAGAAAGGCTCAAGCCCGGCAACTCGTTTTCGAACGGCTTCAGCCGTATCAAGGGCGTTTGCACCAGTGGCAAGATCAATCCCCATACCCACAGCATCCTGTCCGTTGTAGCGGGCGACGGTTGCATAATTTTCAGCCCCAATTTCCACGCGTGCCACATCACCCAAGCGGATTTGGGACCCATCGGTGTTCACTCGTAGGAGGATATTGGCAAATTCTTCGGTTGTCTGCAGACGGCTTTGGGCGGTAATTGTCGCGTTGATCTGCTGACTTGCAACAGATGGTGTCCCGCCGATCTGGCCTGCAGAAACTTCAGTATTTTGGGCTTGAATGGCGCCGCGCACATCTGCAACGGTCAAATTATAGCTGACCAGTTTATTGGGATCGAGCCAGATCCGCATGGCATGCTGAGAGCCAAACACGCGAACGGAGCCGACCCCGTTCACGCGGGCGATCGGGTCTTTCATAGTGGTCACGACAAAGTCCGCCAGATCGCCGCGGCTCAAGCTTTCTTCGCTTGAGACGAAACCGATCACCATCAGGAAAGTGCCAGAGGACTTAGAGACGGTAATCCCCTGCTGTTGCACTTCCGTTGGCAAAAGTGACGTTGCCGCTTGCAGTTTATTCTGCACCTGAACCTGTGCAATATCTGGATCTGCTTCAGAGTCGAATGTCAGACTGATAGAGACAGACCCTGTTGCGTCACTGGTGGATGAGATATAGCGCAGATTATCCAGGCCGTTCATTTCCTGTTCAATAATCTGGGTGACGGTATTCTCTACCGTTTGCGCCGAGGCGCCCGGATATGTGGCGTTGATTTCCACTTTTGGCGGGGCAATCGGGGGGTACTGCTCCACAGGGAGCTGCAAGATGGAGAGCGCCCCCGCCAGCATAATCACCAAGGCAATCACCCAGGCGAAAACGGGCCGGTCAATAAAATATTTAGCCATGTTGATGCCTTATCCTGCCTGTTTGCCGGTTTCATTACCGGCGGCTTTTATGTCAATAGGGGCAACCGTTGAGCCCGGTGCAATCCGTTGCAAGCCGTCAACAATCAGCTTATCGCCACTTTCAAGGCCGCTGGAGATAACCCAGTTTTGACCTTGGGCCTGCTCAATGCGAACGGCGCGTTTGGCAACCTTGTTCTCGGCATCAATGATATAGGCGTATGCTTCTCCTCCCTGATCTCGCATGACCGCTTTTTGCGGTACAAGGAAGGCGTCGTTGATGCGGCCTTGCCCAACGAAGCCACGAACAAACATACCGGGCAGCAGGGTGTTGTCAGGGTTTGGGAAAACAGCACGCAGGCGAACTGTGCCGGTTGTCTCGTTTACCGTTACCTCAGAAAACTGCAGTTTTCCTTTCAACGGGTATTCTTGCCCGGTTGCGTCCAGAAGAAGGCGAACCTCGATTTCGTCTTTTTCAACTTCCGAGATGCGGCCTGTGGCGATCGCTTCCTGTAAGTGCAGTAATTTCCCGCCTGCTTGTGTGACATCCACATAAATCGGATCCAGCTGGGTGATGGTGGCAAGTGCGTTTGACTGACTTGCCGTCACCAAGGCCCCTTCACTATAGGAAGAGGCGCCAATCTGTCCTGAAATAGGCGCAGTGACTTTGGTATAGTTAAGGTCGATGCGGGTCCGATCCACAGCCGCACGCGCTGCCGCAACGGCGGCTCTGCCCTGGGCCTCTGCGGCGACCGCATCATCATAGCGCTGGGCGCTTGCGGCGCTGGATTTCAGTAGCTTCTCATAGCGGGCGCGGGTCTTTGTCGCCAGTTCCAGATTAGCGCGCTCACTTGCCAGTTTTGCTAGGGCGGCGTCAAGCTCTGCCTGATAGCGATCCTGATCGATCAGATAAAGCTGCTGACCCGCTTCAACAAAGCTGCCTTCCGTGAAGTTACGTTCTTTGATCAAGCCATCGACTTGTGGGCGCACATCCGCTTTTCGGTAGGCAACTGTTCGGCCCGGCATTTCGGAAACCAACTTGATTGTTTCGGCCTTGGCGGTCACAAATCCCACCTGAATGGCATTCGCCTGCGGTGCACCAGCCGCCTGCTGACCTGTGCCGCCTTCATCTTCGCAGGCACCGAGCAGTAAGAGCCCTGCAATAAGGCTCAGTGATTTATAGGTAAGTTTCATGGAACACTCCAAGACCAAAAGATTGCCGGACATCTACTACATGATAGCACAGAAATATGTCCAAGTCGGGTGGGACAGATATTATAAATTGTTGGACCCTAAACAAGTGACACCGCACACAGAATAGATTATCTGGCAAAAAAACCAACTGTGTCCCTTCACACAACTATACAGTTTATAAAAATGCTAATATTGTAAATTAGGTTTATGGAATTTTCTGGTGTGATGAGAAGGGGAGGGATGGCAATGAGGGGTATTCGATATTTGGCGATGGGGTTATCGGTTCTGGTGTTGGTGTCGTGTAAACCGGAGGGGGATGCGGCCGCAGTGGACGAGGTGCCTTCTGCCGGTAGATTAAGCCATAAAATTCCAGATCGGGTAACAATAAGCGCGCCCCCTAGTGGCGTTGAATTGGGCATGGGGTGGGATAGCCGACGGGGGGAGATTGTCCCGAACCATTGCCTGGATTTCTCGCCCATAAAAGCGAGTGGACAGGAAGTCACAATGGATATGCGGGAGGTATCTGACCATTCTGAAGTCATGGACAGTTTGAATATCAGCGCTGCGGTTAAAGTGAAGTCCATTGTGGGATCGGCGGATGCGAAGGCAAGTTTTGCAAAATCCACCAAAATTACCTCCAATAGCACGACATTGTTGTTAACCGCCAAAGTAGACAATGGGGTTCTGTTTATGGGGCCGCCAGCGGCGCCCGGTCAAACCCGATATGCGTTCCCAACACCAAGAGAGCAGGCGTTTTTGATGTTTCCAAACTCAGATGGACGTCAGAGTTCCCGGCTTTCCAACTATGCCTCACCCGAAGTGTCTTTCAAGCCCTTTGTGAGGGCTAAAGTAAAATCCCCTGCCACATTTCGGGAGCATTGCGGTGACTATTATGTCGCCGCCATTTTTAGTGGTGCCGAGTTATTGGTAACGATTAATTATACCGCCAAGAGCCAATCGGAGGCGCAAAAAATCAGTGCGTCTGTAAAGGCTAAATACGGTAAAATCAGTGCCAAAGTTGACGCTGATAAGACAAAGGCAACGGCATCTGAGAGCACTGATTTGAATATCAGTTTTGTTCAAATCGGGGGCGGCGGCGGGATTATTCCTATTGGTCGAGAGGGGTTATTGGAAAAGCTACGCCAGTTGCCGACCGAGGCCGCAGCTAGTCCGAAATTTCATTCGGTTGAGCTGAGAAGTTACCGAGAAGTACCGGAGTCGAATGGGTTGGTTTTCTCAAGCGCTGACGATGAGTTTGAAATTATAACGGATTATTATTGGATGCTGACGTCTGTTCAGGATGATCTCAATCATATTTTGGAAAAATCTGGTGAGTATGAAGAGAAAGCGGGCCGAACTACAGAGGATTACGAAAATCTGCAGGATGAAATCCTGACAATCCGACGGGCTCTGTTTGAAATTACAAATGCATATTACGGTAACCGATTACCAGATGCTGCTCTACTGGATGAGGTGGACCACAATTGGTTTCCGGCAGCGCCTGATGAAAAATTTCGTTTGAACTTGCCGAATATCAAGGAAAGCGAACCGGCTAATTCACTTATTGCTTGTGGTCCGTCCAACTGGTTTGACTGTGTGGTGAAAGAGCTGAAAGAAGCAATGCCAAGTGAAAACCCGAATGTAGTTAAACTACTATTGCCTTTGCCGAAATTCATAACAACGGTCCAGAAAAATGGCGCGGATGTTTCAGCATTCAAGGATGAGGTTGAGTATAAGAAACTGGTGCTTGATTGGTATATCCGGCCGCAGTCAGAGCGGGTGTGCGCAATTGATCCCAATGACAATGAATGTATGACTAATGCCGAGATTCGGGCGTTAGCAGAGTTCATCCCCTATAAAGCCAATTAACGCCTTACGCATATAATTCCTCGAGGATGAGGGAGAGGCGCTGGGCGAAGCGAGAGGGGGCGACGGGGAGGGCCCTACCTTTCAGTTGGCCAAGGTATAGCTGTCCGATCGGAATATCTTTTGAGGAGATTGGCTTAAAGACCAGATCACGTCCGTCCTCTGCGGTTAAACCGATCGGAATTTGAAATCCGATACAGTTTTCATGCAGGACATAATGGCGGATCAATTCAAAAGAATCCGTATCAACAACGGGTGCTGTTGTTCGGGCAATACGGTGGGCGGCCGTGTCTATCAGATGGCGAACCCCATAGCGGGCAGAGGGGAGCACATGGTCGTAATCAAGGCAATCGCGAAGCCGAATTTCCTTTTTGGACGCTAGGGGATGATTGCTTTGCATCACGACGTTTACGGGCTGAGGCACAGCGGATAAGACCTCAAAATCAACCAGATGTAATGGTTCAAACACAAGGGCAAGGTCGCTTGAGAAATTACTCAGTTCCTGCTCAGCCTGAGCGCGGTCCCGGACGTTGACCGAGAATGTAACCCCTGGATGTTCCTCTCGGTAGGCTGCGATCTGAGCGGGTAGAAAATAGGGCGCCAGCGCTTGTGAACAAGCGATAGAGATATGACCTCGGCGCTCCCCTGAGAGATCAGCCACCTGATTTTGAACCCGTGCCAAATCAGACATTTGGCTGCGGATGTGCTGCATAACCAGTTCCCCCGCCGGGTTTAGGCGTACCCCCCGTGGCAGGCGTTCAAAAATCTGAGATCCAAATTCTTCCTCGAAGCGCTGGATACGCCGATTGAGAGCGGAGGCTGTTATGTTCATATCTTCCGCAGCTTTACGAATAGAGCCCGCGTGATTAACGGCTTCGATCAGTCGGAACGTCTGTAAGTGCTTCATTTTTATATCTTTATGCATATGCGATGCAAAAAATGCACCGCTTTAGTGAAATTATAGCATTTGATTCACTGCCGGGGAAGCGGCAGGGTTTTTTCATCGCAAAAATCCCCAAGGTCCATTTTTGTGCGTTGAAAGGAATTCAAATGATTGCCACCACATCTCGCCGCAATTTTCTAAAAGCTTCCGGAGGTGTTCTCGGGGCTGCGGCGCTGCCTCTTTTAAAAGTTATGCCAGCCGCTGCAGCAGGCAAAGACGTTATTGTTGCGGTTACGGGTCAGACCATCAATAGCCTGGATTTGCACCGAAAAGGAACAAATAGGGCCAGTTATCAGGTGGCCATCAACTGTTATGACCGTTTGGTTTCCTTCGGGACCAAAGAAGCCGTGGGCGGCGGCCTTTCCTATGATTATTCCAAGATCGAGCCAGAACTTGCTGAAAGCTGGGTTATTTCTGAAGATGGCCTCACCCTGACGTTTAAACTGAAATCAAACGCGACATTTTGGGATGGCAGTAAAGTCACGGCCGAAGACGTGAAATGGTCCTTTGATCGGGCGGTTTCCGTCGGCGGTTTCCCATCCGTCCAAATGAAAGCTGGTGGCCTTGTGAAGCCGGAGCAGTTTGTTGCGGTCGATGAAGAGACATTTGTTATCAAGCTTGAGAAAGCCTCGAAACTGACCTTGCCTGATCTGGCGGTGCCGGTTCCATTTGTTATTAATTCCAAGGTGGCAAAGGCCAATGCCACCGAAAAAGACCCCTGGGCCACGGACTATCTGCACAAAAATCCGGCGGGCTCAGGGGCTTTTAAAGTCGCCAAATGGTCACCGGGCGAACAACTGGTTTATGAGCGTAATGATAACTGGGTGGGTGGTCCGCTCCCCGAGGTGAAGCGGGTTGTTGTCCGTGAAGTGCCCAACCCATCGACACGCCGTGCTCTTATCGAAAAAGGCAATGTCCAGCTGTCTTTCAACATCCCAAACAAAGATGCAAAAGAGCTGGCCGATAAGGTGAAGGTTTATTCCACACCGATTGAAAATTGCATGCATTGTGTGGGGCTTAATTACACGTTTGAGCCGTTTCAGGATCCAAATGTTCGTAAAGCCATCGCCTATGCTATTCCATATGAGGATATTTTCCAGACAGCAGCCTATGGCCGCGGTGCTCGCCTTTGGGGGGGTAAAGACAGTATCGACACCATCGAATGGCCGCGCAAATCTCCGTATTCCACAGATATGGATAAGGCCAAGGCGCTGCTTGATCAATCTGCATTTGCTAAAGGTTTTTCCGTTCCGTTTTCCATCAGTCTTGGGCTTGCGGACTGGATGGAGCCAACAGCGCTTCTTATTCAGGAAAATCTGAAGAAACTGGGTATTACCACGGAAATTGAGAAAATTCCGGGGGCCAACTGGCGGACGGCCGTTCTGGTTGAAAAACGTCTACCGCTGCATCTGGAGAATTTCGGCGGCTGGCTTAACACACCGGATTACTATTTCTTCTGGGCTTACAAAAAGGGTCATTTGTTTAATTCCTCAAACTATATGAACCCGGAAGTTGAAAAGCTGGTGGACGAAACGCTGCATATGCCAATGGACGATCCAGAATATGCACCAAAAATCATGCGGATGTTTGAAATCGCGATGGAAGATATCCCGCGTATTCCGCTATGGCAGCCAGCCTTGAACGTGGCCGCTAATGGCGCAGAGGATTATGAGTTCTGGTTCCACCGTCAGCTGGACGTACGTCCGCTGAAAGGAGTGTAATCCATGTCGCCTCGTCTTCGTGCGGTTACATTTCGTCTGTTGCAGGCGATCCCGGTGGTGATCGGTGTGGTGGTGCTCAGCTTCATCCTCACCCGCGCGCTTCCGGGGGATCCGGCGGTATATTTTGCCGGTGCCGCCGCAGACGAGGCATCCATTGCGGAAATTCGCAAATCCATGGGGCTCGATAAGTCTCTGCCAGAACAGTTTCTGGCTTACACCTTTGACTTGCTGAAAGGGGATTTGGGGCAATCTGTCTCCAGCGGTCAGCCAGTTGCAACTGATTTGGCAAACCGTCTTCCGGCTTCGCTTGAGCTTACTTTGATCGCACTTGTCTTGTCATGCGCCATTGCCATTCCGCTTGGGGTGTTAGCCGCTAAAAAACCGGGATCGGTTGTAGATCATCTCTGCCGCGTGCTTGTAACTGCGGGGGTTTCGTTGCCAACTTTCTTTACAGGGATTTTGCTGGTTTATGTCTTCTATTATCTTTTGGGGATCGTGCCCTCCCCCCTCGGGCGGCTCGATTTCGCTTATATTGAACCGGATACGATTACGGGTTTCTACCTTATCGATGCGCTTATTGCCGGAGATCTTGAAACCTTCGTTGCGGCCTTGAAACAACTTATTCTGCCGGCGATTACACTTGCTCTCTTTACCTTGGCGCCTCTTGCGCGCATGACCCGTGCGGCGATGTTAAGTGCCCTTTCATCTGATTTTGTGAGAACCGCCCGCGCCGCGGGGCTCAGCCGGGGTAAGGTTACATATGGCTATGCCTTTCGAAACGCACTGCTACCGGTGGTGACAACTCTGGGGATGGTTTTTTCCTTCTCTCTTGGGGCGAATGTGCTGGTGGAAAAGGTTT
>JAEPMY010000063.1 GCA_017643685.1 Sneathiella sp. | reverse complement strand
GTTGTGGCTATGCCATCTGGTACGCCGCCTTGAAGGGCTTAACGGCAAGCCGCGCCGCAACCGTTCAACTAACGGTCCCGGCTATTGCGGCCATTGGCGGGGCGCTATTGCTATCCGAAGACATCACCCTTCGCCTTGCAATTGCTGGTCTTGCGACTTTGGGCGGTGTTGGGATCGTGCTTACCCAGCGGATGAAAGCCTGATCCCAATCTGTTTTAACTGACGGCCGCCAGATCCCCTTTCTTGTATTTCACCCCATAGAAAAGGGAAAACAAGACAGGCACCACAATCAACGTAAGGACCGTAGCAAAGCCAAGACCAAACATAATCGTTACCGCAAGCGGGGCGAAAAACGCATCAGTCAGCAACGGGATCAGTCCTAGTACAGTCGTAATCGCCGCCAAAGTCACTGGACGCAGACGACTGACAGATGCCTTCAGGATAGCGTCTTTCATATCGTCTTTTTCCTCTTCCACCAGTCGTTTGATTTCCTCGACCAGTACAATGCCGTTTTTCAACAACATACCAGACAAAGAGAGGAAGCCGAGCAAGGCCGTAAAAGCAAATGGCTGGTTCATAAGTAGCAGACCGGATGTCACCCCAATGATTGACAGCGGAACGGTCAACCAAACGACCAACGTCTGACGAACTGAGTTAAAGAGCAGAACCGTGATGGCAACCATCGCCAGTACACCAATCGGCACAAAGGCAAACACCGCTTTATTGGCTTTCTCTTGCGCCTCATGCTCACCGCCCCATTTCAGCTCATATCCCGGTGGCAACTTCAATGCTTCTACCTTCGGCGCAAGGCGCTTATAAAGCTCAAATGAATTTACATCCCCATTTGGATCAGGATCCGCCCAGACCTGCACGGTCCGCTTGCGATCCCGCCGCATAATCAGTGGATCTTCAAAATTCAGCTCAATCCGGCTCACCACCTCGTTGATATTCACATAATTATTCAGTGCAGGACTAAATATCTGAATATCTTCAAGCTGGTTTACATCTGCGCGGTCTTTGAAAGGGGGCCGGATCAAGATGGGCAATAATGTCGATCCATCCCGATAAACAGCAACCTGCATGCCATCCACATTCATCCGAAGGGCATTATTCAAATCGGTTTTTGATATCCCAAGTCGGCGCGCTTCGGCCTCCAGAAAGTGAGGTTGCAGAACTTTTGTTCGCTCCCGCCAATTATGGCGGATGTGAACGGCCGCAGGCTCCTCATAAAAGATGTCCTTCACCTGCTCTGCAATTTCACGAAGTTTAGCACCGTCAGGTCCGCTGATCCGGGCTTCGATCTTGGCTTTGGTTGCCGGGCCAATAAAGACCCGATCCGTTTTATAAAACGCCTCGGGGGCTTCCTCATGCATCATGTTTTCGACGAAATCACGCACACCCTGAACCTTGGTGTAATCGGACACCTCGATAATATACTGACCATAACTCGCATAGCTTTTCTCTACGTCATAAGTCAGCATAAAACGAAGCGCGCCGCGCCCAACTGTTGTGGTGATCTTTTCCACATCAGGATGGTCCAGAATACGCTTTTCGAATTTCGACATTTTGTCGGACGTGATGCGAATATCTGACCCTTCCGGCAGCCAGTAATCCATGTAGAACATGGGCAGTGTTGACGGCGGGAAAAACGCCTGATTAACGAAAGTAAACCCATACACTCCGGCGGCAAGTCCTCCCAGCATCACGATCGCAGACAGCCAACGAAGACGTAATGTAAAGAACAGAAACCCTTTATAGAGGCGATAAAACACACCTTTGTAAGGGTCAACTTCATCCAATTCGCTGGTGCTTTGTCCGTCTTTATACATCAGATGTGCAAAAAATGGGGTCAGCGTAATCGCCATAACCCAACTGATCATTAACGAGAATAACAACACCCAGAAAAGAGAGCCGGTAAATTCGCCAGATGCATCCGGGGACAAACCAATTGGCGCAAAAGCCGTAATAGAAATGACAGTTGCCCCGAGCAACGGCCATTTCGTTTGCGAAACGATTTGTTTGGCCGCTTGCATTCTGGTCATCCCACGGGCGATCCCGATCAAGATCCCTTCGGCCACCACAATGGCATTATCCACCAACATCCCCAGCGCAATAATCAACGCCCCAAGGGAGATGCGGTGAAGATCAATCGCAAAGATTTTCATAGCGATAAAGGTCGCCAAAATGGTGATTAGAAGGATTAAACTCATCAAAATGCCGGAACGTAATCCCATAGAGATCAACAGCACGACAATCACAATTGCAACAGCTTGTCCAAGGCTGATCACAAAATCACTGACGGAGCTATCAACCTGTGCCGGCTGATCATAGATCACGCCAATTTCCATCCCAAGCGGGCGGGCATATTCAAGTTCTGCCAGACGGTCATTCACCGCCTGTCCAACTTCAACCACGTTCACCCCAGATGAAAATGACACCCCAAGAGTTAAGGCAGCCTCCCCGTTATAGCGGTAAATCTGGCTTGGCGGATCGGCGTAAGTCCGCTCCACCTTTGCCACATCCGACAGGTAAATGATCTTGCCATTAGCCTGACCTAGCATCAAATCCGGCATGACATCAGCATTGCTGTTATCTTCAACAGATTCGATACGAATATACTCGCTACCCACCAAAATATTCCCGGCATCAGATACCAGATTCTGATTTTGCAAGAGCGCTGCCAGCATGGAGGTGGACATATTGAGGGCCGTCAGTTTCGATCGGTTAACCTCAAGCACCACTTGCTCTGTCCGGCGGCCGCCAATATTGACCTTGCCAACACCTTCTACAAGAACCAACTCACGCCGGAGGAAATCAACATAGTCTGCCAACTCCTCGTATGAGAAGCCCGGCCCCGTTACAGCTAGAAAAACCCCGAACACGTCACCAAAATCGTCATTGATCATTGGTTTTTGCGCACCGGGCGGCAGGGTATGCGCCATATCATTGATTTTGCGGCGCATCTCGTCCCAGATCTGCGCTAAATCATCTTTACGGTAAATGCTCTTCATCTCCACTTCCACCTGCGATAACCCCGCAGAGGAAATAGAGCGAATATTATCCACGTAAGATAACTGCTGCAGCGCGTTTTCAATGGGAAGGGTTACTTCCTCCTCCACTTCCATCGCGGACGCACCAGGGTAAGCCGTTACAATAACGGACTGCTTGATCGTAAACTCAGGGTCTTCCAATCGGCCGAGGCCTAAAAATGACAGAATGCCGCCACCGATCAGAATAAGAGTGATCATCCAGCTAACAGTTTTGCGCCGGATTGAATATTCGGTCAGATCCATAATCAATACTCCGGCTTAGAGGCCACGTTCCTTGGACATTTCGCGAACCGTTTGACCATCGCGAATATGGCTCACGCCAGCTGCGATGATACGGGTTCCCTCAATCAGGCCATTCGCCAGAAGAATACTATCGCCGTCGATACGATCCACTTCCACATGGGTCTTGAACACCGTATTATCCGGTTTCAACTGCCACACCCAGGTTTCACCCTCAGCTTCAAAGACCGCTTCAACCGGAACTTTTACGGTCGCCACCTTGCGATCTATGATCTCGCTTGTATCGACGACTACGTTCACACTCATGCCCGGGAGGGCCGTAATCCCAATTGGCATTGGCATAGTGACCACAACACGGAACGACCGTGTCGCCTGATCAGGCAAGGTCTCATGCTCTTTATAAAAGGCGTTGAAGGTTCGATCCGGGATGGAGTCAAAACGCACGAGCACTTGGCCTCTCGTTGTCTCAGAATTCATCCGGAGCAATAAATCTTCAGGGACGTTGAAAGAGATATCGATATTGTCATTCCCCTGAAACAGCACGACGGTCTGTTTGGCCTGAATATTTTCGAAATTCTCAACCAAGGTTCGGCTGACCATGCCATCATAAGGGGCCAAAAGACGTGTGTATCTCAGGTCATCCTGCGCCTGCTTCAAGGCCGCACGCGCACTCTCAAAATTTGTGCGGGCGATATCCAGTGTCGATTTGGAGACATGGTTTTTCTGCTGCAATTTCTTGCGGCGCTCCAACTCAATCCGGGTCAGATCATAATTTGCTTTGCGGTCTGCCAGCACGTTCTGATAACTGGCATCATCAAGGCGGGCGATCAGATCTCCTTTTTTAAGAGCCTGACCCGCACGAACGGGAAGTTCCGCAATTTGTCCGCTCACCCGAAAGGCAAGTTCTGACTTCTCGCTTGCTTCCGTAATACCAGGGAATGTTTTCAATTTCGGACCAGCCCCAGAAGAAACCTTGATAATCTTGGCCGGACGAACCACATCCTGTTTGGCCTGCTGTTGCTGTCCCTCATCTGCGAGGCACCCTCCCAGCCCAACCAGAAGGGCAGAAACTGTCAGGCCTTTTATGATTGACCTTTGTAATCCGGGCATACCCATGAAACCACTCCATTAAGGGTTACAAACTTAGACCACCACACGACATGATGGGTATTCTGCAGCTTTACTGGAAATATACATACGTGTATGTATATTTAATCACAAAACCCTGTTTTATCCGTCAACCGTCCCATTTATTGTGTTAGATTAGTCACGATGGCTCGAAGAACAAAAGAAGAGGCCGAGAAAACCTACCATGCGCTGCTAAGCGCAGCGGCAGAGGCTTTTCTGGAGGATGGTGTAGCGGCGACCACCTTGAACGGCATTGCCTCCCGCGCAGGGGTGACCCGCGGCGCGTTCTATTGGCATTTCCAAAGCAAAGAAGACCTTCTGAAGGCTTTGTGGGAAGTACATGCCAACCCCATTCTCAGTCATTATCATGACAAGGTTATGGATAGCCCCGTCGGCGAAAAACTGGATTGTATGCGTGGCTCTTTCAACGCCATTTTTCAGCGGATCGAAGAGAATACCGAGCTGGGTCAGGTCTTTCGGATGATCCTCGGGAATTCTGATTTCACCAAACGCCATCCAACGCTGAAAGATTTCTTTTATGGTGAACGGAGCCAGTTCTGCCACCGGATTGAAGATGTGCTTGTCGAAGAACAGTCCCTTGGACATGTCTCCAAGGAGATAGATGTAACCGTTGCGGCAAACGGTCTAATTTGCCTGATTTCTGGCGTTATGAACGAATTCTTCATCCTGCCTGAGCGGATTGATTTGCCTCGGCATGGACTGACTTATATCGACACCTACCTCAAAGGCTTAGGGTTGCAGCTCAACTCTCTCACATTTACCGATTAGTCAATGTTGTGACGACTGTCATATTTTTCTTCATTGAAAGGCCGTGTCCGCCATCTCATGTGTTGAGAGGGCAGGAACCCATAAGACATGAGTTACCAAAATGAACATTCAACGATTTGCATCTTTTTCCGCAGAAAATCAGGGTGGCAACCCGGCTGGTGTTGTCATCACCGATAAATTGTTAAGCGAAGCTGAGATGCAACGCATTGCCGCCGAGGTTGGCTATTCCGAAACTGCTTTTGCCGCCCCTGAAAAAGAAGGATATCGCGTTCGCTATTTCGCACCGGAGAGCGAGGTTCCTTTTTGTGGTCATGCCACCATCGCACTTGGTGCCGCACTTGCCCAAACAGCAGGTGAAGGTCGCTACCCCCTCTATCTCAACCATGCAGATATCTCGGTAGAGGGAGCAAAGGAGGGTGATTTATACAGCGCCGCCCTCCAGTCACCTGCAACAAAAAGCGAAGAACTTCCAACGGCCCAACTCCAACAAGTGCTGAGCCTTTTTGGCTATTCAGCATCTGATTTGGATAGCACCATTCCCCCAGCCCGTATCCACGGCGGATCTGATCACATTGTCTTGGCGCTTAATTCCCGAGAGGATTTGGCCCGCATGGATTATGACCTGAAAGCCGGGGCCAACTTGATGCGAAATTTGGGTCTTGTGACCATTATGCTGGTCCACCGCATTGATGACCATCATTATGATGTCCGAAACGCCTTTGCCAGTGGCGGCGTTCTGGAGGACCCTGCGACAGGCGCGGCGGCAGCAGCCTTCTCTGGATATCTTCGGGATCTTGGGATCATTGAAAATGGCACTCTCTCCCTCCGCCAAGGGGAAGACATGGGAAGCCCCTCCAACATAACTGCGGAAATTACCGCTCAAAAAGGCGCCTCCATTCGGGTTTCCGGAACGGTTCGCCCCATCCTATAACCATTTCGGATTCGCACCTCTCCCATCCACTGGGAGGGGTGCTGACCGGTCTTTTTATTGCCACCTTTGCCCCCCATGTTACTCTCAATCTTGGGGGGAGATACCGCAAAGTGAATAAGATAGACGCCCAGAAACGGATCAATCGTATCCTCGCATTTCGTGAGGAACTGGCCCATTTACAGTCAGAACAGATTGCGAAAATCCCAAATGAAGAAACCGACAAAATTGCGGCCTATCATCAGGGGATTCTGAACCGCTTTTCAGAAGAATTTGATACGGACAGCAGCTTTAGCGAAGCAAACCTCTCCATCGGGATGCAAATCGCCTCCACACTTGGGGCCATCGCTTTTTCAGCCGCACTCTTTCTGATGATCGACACCATCTGGCCTAACTTTTCCGATCTTGCGAGGCTTGTTTTTGGCACTGCTCTCCCGTTTATTGGGATTGCCCTTACCGAGGCCATTCACCGGATATTCAAAACACCCTATTACACAGGTCTTGCCGCGCTGACCGCGATCGCCGGATTTACCGGATCACTTTTTATCTTGGGATATCAATATAATTTAGGCTCCTCCCCGCTCTCACTTATAATGCTCGGGGCGTTTGGCGTCGCTTTATCCCTGCAATATCGACTAATCCTGCCTTTCTTTTTATCCATCATTGGAACACTTACCGGTGTTGGCGGCCTTCTGACTGAAAGCTTTTCCCAGAATCTCTGGCTTGGCGCCGACCTCAGCGAGACTTACCTCATTCCGGCACTTATCGTCATGGGAATGGCTGCCTTTATTCCCAAATGGCGAACTCATTATCTTGGCAGCTCGCTTTACAATGCTTCCGCAATCGTTGCTGGCTTTTTGATCCTTTTTTTCATTATATCCCCGGCGGAGAGCTATCTGCCTTTTGGCGAAACAGCAAACAGCTGGCTCTATGCAATTGCTGGCACAAGCATTGGAATTGGCTCTGTCTTTCTGGCCCTTAAAAGTGAGTGGCTTGTCACCCGGCATTTAGCGACCGCCTTTATGCTGGCCGTTCTGATCATCAAATATATCGATCTGGCATGGGGTAAGTTGCCAGAATTTCTATTTTACCTGCTGTTTGGCCTTTTTGCCGTCGGCTGCATTATCATTCTCCGCCGTTTTCGCACGCGTCTTAAAGGGGCCAGCTCATGAAACCTTTGACTACCGTCTCATCCTCAGCCATCGCCCTTGTAACGCTTGGCAGCATACACACTACCGCCCTTTTAAACAGAAGCGGCGAGCCAATGGCCGTCGCAGAGGTCACCGACTGCGATCTTTATGGGTGGGGGACCAGTGGGCCACTGGATTTTGAAACGCTAACCCTCCCCTCAAAATCATTGATCTTCACAAAAGAAGAGCTGGCTCAAATGGGCCTTAAAAACACGGATCAATATGCCCGAAAAAAGATATATATCCTATTTAGTACCCACGCTGCGGACAGCGAAAAATACTTCACTCAGCTGGATAGGTTTGAGCGTTGGGATCCTGCCCAGAGTAAAAGCCTTCCAACGGCAATTTCTGCTCATGTAGACCGATCCAAACTAGAGCCGTTGGCTGATAAAGGCTACTTCATCGCCAACGGGATCATCGCTTGGGTCAATGTGGAAAAAGAGAATAAACCCTTCTATGAATTGAAACTGGTCAGCAATGACCTTTCTGTCCCTGCCGCCTTTCAGAGGCAGATCATCCCAAGAGGATATGACGCGTCCGCTTGCACGGCGCAGCACCAAATTACGATCACTTTTGGCAGCCGTGGGATCCCCTGGATTAGTGATATCAGAAAAGCCGACGGCTAAAGACCTCAGATTTCTGGCATCAATTAAAGGCGAAAGGGATCACAAAAATCCCAACGGCACCCAACGCGACCAACAACGCCCTAAGAACAGGCTTTAACGGAGCGATCACCCCATAAGAAATCATGCCGAGGAAAACCCCAATTTGCAGGAAGGCGATAATTGCTGCCGTTGGCGTCTCTTCCAACGCGATGAGAGACGGATTGGCAACCAACGCAAGCGGGATGATGTAAAGCCCAAGCCCAAGAGCCATTGCCTTCACCGACACCTTAAGCCAGTTTTCCCCGACCATCCCTGCGGCAATGAACACCGCGCCGCAGACAGGCGGTGTGATAGTGGACAGCAGCGCAAACCAGAACACAAACAAATGCGCTTGTAAGGGCGCTAGCCCCAATTGCTGCAAAGCTGGCCCTGCCACAGAGATACAAATGACATAGGCGGCGGTTGTCGGCACCTCCATCCCTAAAATCAGGCACGCCCCCGCGGTCAACAAAAGCGCCGGCCACAGCATCTCGCCAGAGCCAGACAAAATCAGAGATGTGATTTTAACTCCAAGCCCCGTTGCCCCCAGCACGCCAATGATGATCGACGCACACAGGATGATGGAAGCAATCATGGAAACCTGTTTGCCTGTGTTGATGCACGCATCCTCAAGCCGCGATAGGGTCGTCTTCAGATTAAACTGCAATTTACCATTAATCAGAAGCAGCGCCGCCGCCGCAACAATCGCGATTGTCGCCGCGTATTGGGGGGTATAACCACCGATAAACATCCGCTCCAGCAAGACCAGAAATGGCACCGCAAAAAAAGCAGAGGTAATCAAAACCGCTTTCCGGTCCGGCTGCGCTTCGTCCGGTAGACCTTTCAAGTCATAGCGATGCGAAAAGGCATTAATACCGAGCCAAACCGTCACAAAATATAGAAGTGCTGGCAACAGCGCCGCAGCCATAATACTGGTGTAGGGAATACCTGTCAGCTCCACCATCACAAAGGCACCCGCGCCCATCAATGGCGGCATGATCTGACCACCGGACGAAGCAACAGCCTCAACGGCCCCTGCAAAAGATCGAGGGTACCCAAGGCGCGTCATAGCGGGCAGCGTAATAGCCCCCGTTGAAGCCACATTGGCGGAGGCGGACCCGGAAATAGATCCAAAGAGAGCGGATGAGAGGGTTGAGACCTTTGCCGCCCCGCCGCGCAGTCGTCCCGCCGCGGCGGTTGCAAGGTTCATAAAACCCTGACCCGCTTCACCTGCGTTCAAAATGGCACCAAAAATAACAAAAATAGCAACGATGGAGACGGAAACTCCGGTCAGCTTACCCCAGATTCCCCCCTCCGCAATGGTGAGGTTTCCCATGAAGCTGTTTAGCGGAATTCCAGGATGCCCGAATTCACCGGGCAGATACTGACCAAACAAGCCGTATAAAAGCGCAAGTAACGCCACAAGAGGCAGCGGCCAGCCAACGGCGCGCCTTGCCATTTCAAGCACCACCGCAATCAATGTAAAGGCAACAGCAACCTGAAGGTCACTATTCAGGAACCCGTATTGATCCCCAAGCGATGCTTCATTCAACGCCACATAAAGCGTCACTGCGCCGCCCATCAAGGTGAGGATAATACCGCTGATCATCTGACCGCGGGTTTTGGCGTTAAAGATGAAAATCCACGGCAATGCAAGCAGCATATGCACCGGACGGGAAAGAAGGTTGGGAATCAGGCCTGAAAAAATCAGGCCCAAATGAAAGGCAATTGAGGCAGCACCGAGCGCCACCCAAAGAACACGACCCGGTGCTGACATCAACTAACTCTCCGATTAGGCCTTATTTCGCGGAATCAGGAACGCTCACGCCCGCTTCCATGTAGTATTTCAGGGCACCCGGATGGATTTTACCGCGAATATTGTTCAGGAATTCTGCCGTTACACCTGCCCACCAAGCATTGTCATTGGCCATTTTGGCTTTCTGCTCCCAATAAGTTTTTGTCAGCGCGTAGGCAGTATCATCTGCCATCGCCGCCGTTGTATAGGCCACCACTGGCAGGGACGTTGTGTTGATTTCACCGTCAACACCCGCATAGGTGCCTGCTGGAATGACCAGCTTGGTGCGTTTTGTCTGCGCAATCTGCTCATCAGAGAGAGAGAGAACCTTAACGCCTGTGCCAGCTGCCGCTTCAATTACGTTTGGCGCAGGGTAGGAACCCGCTGTGACAAACCCATCAATTTGCTTGTTTTTAAGCGCCGCAACAGCGTTGGAGAGCTCCACATTCGCAAGCTCCACTTTACCTTCCAAACCGAAAAGCTTCAGGTATTTTGCACCCTCACGCGCGCCGAAAGAGCCTTTACCGATCAGGATGGTTTTACCTTCCATATCCGCAAATTTCTCGATACCGGAGTCATCGCGCACCACAAAATGCATGGTCAGGGACGGAATTGGGAACAGGGCACGGATGTCCGCGAACTTTGGGTTCTGCTTGTCTTTAAACATCGCCTTGCCACCCTGAGCAAGGGAAACCAGCGCTGGCGGGGTTGTAAAGACATAGTTCTTATCGCGAACGGTCGCTTCCATCACGTTCTGAACAGACCCTTGGCTTTCTTCAACGGTGACAATGATGTCTCCGTTAGATCCCGCTTTCATCGCTTCCGCAATTTGCACAGCCATCTGATAATAAGATGATGAGCTCTTCGCGGACTTGTACGTAACACGTGTTTCCGCAGTCGCTGTGCCTGCAAAGGCGACAACACCGGCCAGGGCCGCTGCAGACAGTTTTTTAATCAGATTGGCTCGCATTTCGCTTCCTCCACTTCGATACTTCGGTAACTTCGTACCAATTGGCGCTATCATTTCCGAAATTTTGTTGGAATTCAAGCAATAGAAGCGCATCATATGACCGATAGTTTCAGGATTTAGCGAGATACACCCGCATGACCATAGAACATCTCATTGCGTTCAACTTAACATTGCTGGCCGCTATCGTCAGCCCGGGTCCAGCCCTGTTGGTCGCCATTCGAACAGCGCTAAGCTCTGGACGGCGGGCTGGTATCGCTATTGGGTTTGGCCTCGGATTGATGGCTTGCATCTGGACAGGGGCTGCGCTGCTCGGCCTTGAAATTGTTTTCAAGCTATTCCCATGGGTTTATACCGCCGCCAAAATCGTGGGCGGACTTTACCTTTGTTACATTGCCGTTCAGATGTGGCGCTCTGCCTGCACCCCACTCAACCTTGCGGCAAAGCCCGCCCGTCATGCTTTTCGGCAGGGGCTTGCCATCAATATGCTAAACCCGAAATCTGTCTTGTTTGCTGCGGCTGTGCTGGTGGTGATTTTTCCCGAAAATATGAGCTTTCAAGAAAATGCATTTGTGGTTTTGAATCATTTCCTGATTGAGCTTGGCTTCTATTCCTTGCTTGCCTTTGCCATGACCACAGAGGCTGTCAGCCGCAGATATCTTCGGGCGCGGGTTTATATTGATCGCATTTCAGGCGCAGTGTTAGGGGCGCTTGGACTTAAAATCCTGATAGATCGTTAGTTTATTCAGGCGCAATCAGCGCGGCGTGCGCACATTCGATCAAATCCAGCAAATGTGTCCCCGGCATTTTCTTATCCCGCCCTGCCAGCCATCGTCGGCACAGAATTTGTGCGGGGCCTATGATCTGCGAAATCAGCACCTCAGGTGGCAAGCGCTTCAGGCTACCATCTGACATGCGGGGGATATACCAGCGGGCAAGGCCATCGCGGAAAGCCTCATTTCGATCCCGCAATTCTGCATTTCCCTCTCTCAGCCATTCTGTTCTCGCCTGATCAAACAGAAAATGTGCGGCAGGCTTGTTATTCATCACCCACGCCACATGCGCGCGGATCAACACGCTGATCCCCTCTTTTGCAGCTGTCTCCGCATAAAGCTCCGCCGTCATATGGGTGTGATAGTCTTCTAAAATCGTCAAGTATAACGCAATCGCGAGGGCTTCTTTATTTGGGAAAGCATGAAAGAAGCTTCCGTTAGAGACTTCTGCCGCCTTTCGAATATCAGCGACGGTTGTCCCATCCACGCCTTGCGCTTCAAACAAAACCAATGCGGATTTGAGGATCCTATCCCGTGTTGTCAACTTCGCCTCCATACCGCCCCCTGCGCTTATCTACTTAATCTGTTAGCGAGAATCTGAAGTTCTTGCAATTTTAGATTATAACTCTAGAGTATTGCTCCAAGTAAAAATGAAGATAAAAATGCCTCTTATTGTTGACGCTTGGATGCAGCATCCGACCCCACGCCATTCTGCGGACCCTATGTTTGCCTCTCTTCGCCGCTGGACTGCCGGACAAGGTCGTCCAGATGTTATCACCCCAGAACACACAATAGCGGCCCTAGATCAGGGGGGTGTCGATCATGCCATGGCAGCCGCATGGTCAGGCCCGCAAGGTTGGTTGATAGACCATGAAGAAGTGAAAGCAATGGCCGACGCCTATCCGGGCAGGATCATCGGGGTTGCAGGCGCCGACCTTTTCAACCCAATGGCTGCGGTGCGAGAGCTGCGCCGGGTCGTGAAAGACTATAACTTCAAGGCCCTGCGAATTGTACCCTGGCTGTGGAACCTACCACCAACGGATCGCCGCTATTACCCGCTTTATGCGGAATGTGTTGAGCTTGGCATTCCCTTTTGTACTCAGGTTGGTCATACGGGACCACTTCGTCCCTCCGAAACCGGACGACCCATTCCTTATCTTGATGAAGTTGCGCTCGATTTCCCAGAACTGGTCATTGTCGCAGGTCATATCGGTTATCCATGGACTGAAGAAATGATTGCTGTCGCGACCAAACACGAAAATGTCTATATCGACACATCTGCCTATACGGTGAAGCGCTATCCGCCTGAGTTAATCCGGTTTATGAAATCGCACGGCAAACACAAAGTTCTGTTTGGGACAAATTACCCAATGATCACACCGAGCCGCGCTCTTGATGGGCTTGAGGGTATAGGCCTAGATGAAGAGACTAAAGAGTTGTTCCTTGGCGGTAATGCCAAAAAGGTTTTCAAACTTTGATCTCTCCTTGAATTAGGACTGGTAACCCCAATCTGCTAATTGTTATGATGTAACATATTGTTGCCAAAATTTTCGCAGATTGTGGGAAGCTGGTCCAGATCAGGGAAGAAGTGCATGTTTTTGCAAAAAAGCGTTTTAAACGTGTTTTTTATGGTTTTTTTTGCGGTTTTTAGTGTCGCGATAAAACCAGCCTTTTCCCACCCCCATGCGTGGATTGATCTGAAGACAGAACCGATCTTTAACGATGCCGGTAACATGACCGGTCTTCGTCAGTTTTGGCTGTTCGATGATTTCTACTCCGCCTTTGTCATGGAGGATATGCCCAAAGCAAGCGATGGCCTTTATGATCAGAAAGCTTTGGATGAACTGGCGCGAATGAATCTTCAGAACTTGGAAGAATATCATTATTTCACAGTGATAAAGGCGAACGAAAAACCTTTAAAACTTGGAAAAGTGACAAATTTTAAAACCTTTATGGAGGGCAACAGGTTAGCGATGGAATTTGATGTTCCTCTAAAAACCGCCACCTCCCCCGAAAAGGAACTTATCGATTATCAGGTCTATGATCCCGGCTATTACATTGAAATCCTGCATTTTAAATCTGATGACGCGATCACACTCCCCGAAGATGGGAGATGCGTTTATAATCTTATCCCCCCTGCCCCCCCAAAAGAGATGAGCCTGCTCGCCGCTGGGCTTGATCGGAACCAAACAGCCGAAGATGGTTTTGGGGCTTATTTTGCCGAAACGGTGGCTCTTACATGCGAATAAGTTTTCTGCTGGGGGCCTTTATCGCCCTGTTTCCAACCGCTGCATTTGCATCGGATGCCAGCTTCTGGTCTGAAACCATTTTCTATATTCAGACCCAACAACAAGCATTCCACCGGGAGCTTGCATCTGCCCTCCGTGCTTTGCAGGAGGGCGGATTTGCGGCCCTTGGGGCGATGGTTACGGTGAGCTTCCTTTACGGTATTTTCCATGCAGCAGGCCCCGGCCACGGGAAAGCGATCATCAGTACTTATCTGCTTACCCATAAAAGCGCCCTGAAACGCGGGATCGGACTTTCCTTCGCTGCGTCGATGCTACAGGGGCTTACCGCTATTATATTGGTGGAAGGTGCTGTTCTACTGATCGGGATGAGCAGCCGCAGCGCAATGAATACTGTGCCGTACCTTGAAAAACTAAGCTTCGCGCTTGTTGGAATAATCGGGCTTGTACTGATCCGCCGGGCAATCCGCCTGTTCCGCACGCCAGCATCTGATCCTCATGATCATACGGGACATGGAGAAGTTTGTGACAGCTGCGGTCATTCCCATGGTCCCACAGCGGAAGAGCTGAGTAAATCCATGTCTTTGCGAGATTATTTCGCCATTATTGGATCAATTGGAATTCGGCCTTGCAGCGGGTCAGTGCTGGTCCTCATTTTCGCGGAAGTTTTAGGCCTCCGCTTGGCTGGAATATTCAGCGTTCTCATGATTTCACTGGGGACCGCGATTACCGTAAGCTGCCTTGCCGTCATGGCGGTCTACTTTCAAAAAGCGGCCCGCCATTTTGCCAGTGACGCCAGCAGTAGTGCCATCCGGCGCCTATCTGCGACCGCAAATTTAATGGGCGGGTTGCTGATTACCGCGCTTAGCCTGTCACTACTCATGAGCCCCATGCAGGGGAGTGGCCCCTTACTCTAACGGGTCCGTCTGGTAGTAGTGCACCCGAATGCCGCCATGTGAAAATCCGAGAGGATCCTTTTTAAACGGCAAACCTGTTGCAGCAGCAAGCTTATCTGAATTGGTCAAAATACCAACACGCCAGCCTTTGAAACGCTCCATCGCCACATGGCCGAGTTTTTGATATAGGGGAGTGAGTTTTTTCTGATCTCCAATGCGCGTGCCATAGGGCGGGTTGGTAATCAGCAAACCAGCCATATCACTGGGAGGTCGCAAGTCACTGATCGTCCGTTCGGCAAAAGTGGTGACGTCTGAAACACTGCCTCGCTCTGCATTTTCCTCTGCCCGGGAAATCGCGCCGCGATCCCGATCGAACCCGTAAAAATGTTGATCAGTTTCGCCAATATTATGGCGCTCTTTCATTGCCTGAAATTCATCTGGATCAAATGTATTTAGGTGCTGAAATGCAAAGCTCCGCGCCCGGCCGGCCAACTGACGCGTGGCGATTTCTGCAGCTTCCAAAACCAAGGTTCCAGAACCACACATGGGATCAATCACGGGCTCTTTCCCCCGGAACCCAGACTGACGCAGCATCAAAGCCGCCAGAGTTTCCCGAAGCGGCGCCCTGTTCAGCGCCTGCTTAATGCCGCGCTTATGCAGCCCTTCGCCAGAGCTATCGATGCTGATCGTGCAAATATCTTTCACGATCCGAATTTTCAGGAAAAGCTCCGCTTCAGAATCAATCACAGCACCGATCCGGTCCACCAGCGCCTTTTCAAAGCGCTCAGCCGCAGCCTTTTTATGATAGATCTTGGATTTTTTACAGGATGCTTCCACTCTGATATGGGCGCCCGCGTTAAATGTCTGCTCCCATGGAAATTCATGTGCGAACTGATCCAGCTTTGCCAAATGCGTCACCCGGAACGCGCCGAGGCGCACCAGAACACGGCTCGCCCCCCGCAAGGTCAGATTAGCCCGCCAAACATCAGACCAATACCCGCGGATTGTTACACCGCCATATGTCACCTCAGGCTTTTTGAAACCATTTTCTACGGCTTCAGCCCGCAACAATTCTTCCAGCCCCGGTACGGTAACCAGCAGAATTTCCATTTTATCAGATACGCTCATTCCGCCTGTCTACTCCTAATAAACCCAAAGGTCGACAGCTATTTCCGCAGCTAAGAGACAAAGCTCTTCCCTCGTATTTCATTTTTTTCTTGATATCGATAGATCGGTGATATAAATATTGTGAGTACTCACTCACTAATGAAATGGATTGTGACTATGAATATCGGTAATTTTGAACAGCAGATCAAAAAAGCAAATGACCTGCTCGCGCTGACAAAAGAGAAAATGTCCGGGCATGTGATTTCCGACTTTCAGGTTAGATTTAAAGAACTGCTGTCACAGAAGAAAAAACTGGCCGTCCTTCGCGCTGAGATGGCCCTCAGTCAACTCGAACAAGGCTCTAAAGAGGTTTCAGACGATATCAAATCCCTGCAAACCAAACTAGAAATGTGTTTTACCGCCATTCGAGAGATGACCCGCGAGGCGGTTTCAAAAAATATCTGGGCACCGATCGCCTAATATCTTGGGGGACACTGAAATGAAATCGCCATCTACAGAGAACTACAGTCCGGAGCAGATCTCAAAAGAGATTGCCCACTGGCGGCAATCAATCCTTGAGGTCTCCGCCGCGATTTCCAGCAAAACGACATCTCGTTTACAGGCAGAAATCCGGTTCGATAAAATGCTTCAAAAATCAGAGACTTTAGCCGCTGATCTTAAAAAAGCGCTGTCGGAAGACCGTAACTTGGATGCATTGAACATTTCCATGCGCCTCGCCCATGCCCATTTAGGCTGCAAATTGCTGGACCGGGAACTGTTGAATAACGCCGCCCTTAATGATCTTTATCTCACCTTTCAAAAAGGAGCGATTGATCAAACCGTCGATCTTGAGAAGTATTTGCTGATTTCTTCGGTTAAAACGGATGGGATTGTAGAAAATCTTGAGAAGTTGCAGCAAAAAATTGACAGCAATCAGGAATATCTGAATCAATTAGCAATAGAAGCGGGACTTTTCAATTCAACGAACATCTCTCAACCGGTTCGGTGCCTTCACCAATTTTTCAGTGAAGGAAGATTGAAAGAATTTGCTGAGGATCTGGTGATGCGCGTTCGGCGTGGCTTACCTGTCTGTTATATGCCGGAACAAAACGCCATCGTGTGAGGACGCCATGCAGGAAAGAAAAATTAAAACAAGAAACGCGATTTTCAAATCGGCTCTCACTTTGTTTAACGAAAAGGGCATTGATGCCACTTCGACCAAGGAGATCACCACCAACGCTGGCGTGGCCGAAGGGACACTTTACCGTCACTTCGCGAGCAAGGATGAGCTGGCTTGGGCCCTTTTTGAGCATCATTACGGGAATATCGCGAGCTCCCTTTTACAAGCGCGCCGGCAATCACGGGATTTTAGGGAAACGGTAGAATCAACCGTTTATGCCTTCTGTAAATTGGTGGATCACGCCCCGGATGCGTTTCGGTATTGTATGCTGGCACAGCATGACTTTCTCTCTCGTGTCGCCCAGGATGAAGGCAACCCGGTTTTAGTCATTCGCAGCATCATTCAAGAAGCCATGGATGCCGACCAGATGCCAAAAGGGGACGTCGCTATTCTGTCCGCCATGTCTCTTGGGATTGTCATGCAACCGGCAACCTTCTTCCTTTATGGGGCCTTATCCGCCCCGTTTGAGCAGCATGCAGATCAATTTATTGAAGCGATTTGGTTATTGTTGACCCAGCGGGGTGCCTAACATGATCCGCTCCATCCTGTTTAATATCAGTTTCTATTTGTTCACTTTGATATCGGCTATTTGCCTAGCCCCTTTTCTATTTTTGCCAGGCCGTAAGCTTCTGTTAAAAGGGGCAAGAGGGTGGGCAAAAGGAAGCCTTTTTCTGCTCCGCTGGTTTGGCGGCATCAAAATTGAGTTTGAGGGCTTGGACCATCTTCCCAAACAAGGGTCCTATTTGATCGCGGCAAAGCATCAGTCAGAAGTAGACGGAATTGCCATTCTGGCGCTTGTCCCCGATGTCGCAACAATTGCCATGCAGGAGTTGGGACGTTACCCGGTTATCGGTCGCCTGATGAAGAAAATGCGCATGATACTGGTCGACAGCGACGGGGGCGCCAAATCACAAAACAGCCTGACCTTGAGAGCCTCATCAGTTTTGGAAGATGAACGTCCTGTTCTTATTTACCCAGAGGGGCGCCTTGTGCCTGTTGGCGAAGCGTCGAAATACAAAGCCGGTATTTATCACCTTTATGATGACTTTTCGCTGCCGGTTATTCCTGTCGCGACAAATGTGGGGCTTCGCTGGCCACAACGTAATTTTTTCAAAAATCCCGGGCACGCGACCATTGAGTTCCTGCCGCCGATTATGCCGGGCCTTGAAAAACAGGACTTTATGCAGCGGTTACAGAATACCATCGAAGATCAGAGCAACCAGCTCGTTCAATTGGCGAAGGGATAAGGGGGAGATATGTCCAATCAATTTGCGTTGCTGAAAACCCGAAGGTTCCTGCCGCTATTTGTCGTGCAGATCCTGGGTGCTTTTAACGATAATGTTTTCAAGAATGCCATGATCATTCTCTTCACTTATCGAGCCGCCGAGAATGCAACGATTGACGGGAACCTGTTGGTGACCATCGCCGCAGGCGTGTTCATTCTGCCTTTTTTCCTGTTTTCAGCATTGGCAGGACAAATTGCAGATAAATTTGAAAAATCAGCCCTCGTCCGCAAAATCAAATTCGCCGAAATCCTGATCATGTCAGCAGGCGCCGCCGCCTTCTATATAGGCAATAGTTGGCTGTTGATGGGTATTCTGTTCATGATGGGAACGCAAAGTGCCTTTTTTGGCCCCCTAAAATACGGCATTTTGCCTGAACATCTGAAAGAGGAAGAGCTGGTTGGCGGAAATGCCCTGATTGATGCGGCAACCTTTTTGGCGATCCTTGGCGGGACCATTGGGGGGAGCTTGCTGATATTACGCGCTGGTGGGGATATGGCGGTTTCCATCTCCATCATTTCCATTGCGTTGTTGGGGTGGCTTGCCAGCCTGAAA
This sequence comes from Sneathiella sp., assembly GCA_017643685.1. Lineage (GTDB taxonomy): Bacteria > Pseudomonadota > Alphaproteobacteria > Sneathiellales > Sneathiellaceae > Sneathiella. Next base: position 386 of record JAEPMY010000063.1, on the reverse strand, counting down.
ATTCCGAAAGCCTCTATCGGCGATGCCCGCATCCAAATTACGGCGAACATTTTTAGAAGCAGCTACGAGATTATTCAGCATTGCCGGCAGACACGGGCGGTATTTCTGTCCGTGATGGGAATTTCCTGGTTCTGGCTGGTCGGTGCCGCGCTGCTTGTCTTGCTGCCGCCCCTTGTCAGTGACGCCTTTAACGGGGACGAAACTGTTGTCACCCTGCTGTTATGTGCGTTTTCCATCGGAATTGGCATCGGATCCCTACTATGTAACAAAATCCTAAATGGTGAGGTGAGCGCCAAATATGCTGCTTTGTCCCTACTGTTTATGGCTGGCTTCATGACAGATTTTGCCTTCGCCGTCGGAGATTACGCACAATCCTCAACTGCACT
>JAEPMY010000152.1 GCA_017643685.1 Sneathiella sp. | reverse complement strand
CAGACCCGCAATACCCAATTTGGCAGCTGCGTAGTTAGCCTGACCAAAGTTACCAATCAATCCGGATGTGGATGTCATATGGACGAAGGATCCACTTTGCTGCTCACGGAAATATGGAGCAGCAGCCCGGCTCACATTAAAGCTGCCCTTCAGATGAACTGCGATCACTGCGTCAAATTCTTCTTCAGTCATCTTATGGAAGATAACGTCCCGCAGGATACCCGCGTTATTCACCACGCAATCAATGCTGCCGAAGTTTTTGCGCGCATCTTCGATCATCTGCCCCGCATCATCGGCATTGGCAACATTACCAAAGTTTGCAACAGCTTCGCCGCCAGCGTCTGTAATAGCTTTCACGACCTCCAGCGCCGGAATTTGATCCGCACCATCGCCCTGCTCTGTTCCGCCGAGGTCGTTGACAACAACCTTCGCGCCCTGTTCTGCCGCCATGATAGAAATAGCTCGGCCGATACCACGACCAGCACCTGTCACAACAACCACTTTACCTTCCAGCATTTTACCTTCGGACATTCTTTGCCTCATTCTTTCTTATTTTTCTGCGAACCACCCGAACAGGTGAATGGCCGGATTTAATCACATTAGATGGATAGTTGCAAAAAATTAATTAGCAAGCGTATCAATTTTCAAAGATGCCCCATGAAACACATAAAAAGAGCCCGCTATTACCCTGAATAGCGAGCTCGATTTTCTAAGTCTTATTCTAATGAAACGAATCTCAATAGCCGTCATTGCGGTTGACAGACGGTGGAATTTCTCCGCTTTGCCGATAGGACACTATATTTCCCGCCACAATCTGGGATGCAGTTTCGCTATCGGTCGGGGCAGATATATGAGGCAACACAGTAACGGATGGATGAGACCAGTACGGATTTTCCGCAGGAAGCGGCTCGGTCATAAAAACATCCAACACAGCGTGAGAGATGTGGCCCTGATCCAATAACGCCATCAGGTCAGCATCATTAATAATAGCCCCCCGCGCAAAATTGATAACACCTGCTCCTTTTGGCAAGAGGCTGAGTTTCTCTTTATTCAGCAGCCCTCTCGTTTCAGGGGTGAGCGGCAGCAAGCAGACGAGGTAGTCGGTCTTGGCAAGCACCTCCAGAAGGCCGCTCTCATCATGATAGCACTCAACCCCTTCGATGATTTTCGGCCGCCGGCTCCAACCCGCAACTTTAAAACCAGCATCTTTCAATCTTTCCGCCGCCGCAGAGCCAAGAGCCCCCATCCCCAGAAGCGTCACCTGTTTTTGAGATGGCTTAAAGTAGTCGACGGGCGCCCAGACTTTTTCAGATTGAGCTTTACGATAATGAGGCATATCGCGGTGCAGATAATAGACCCATACCAACGCCGCCTCCGCCATAGTCCTCGATAATTCTGGATCAGTAAGACGTACGATTGGAACAGTGACGCCGGCAAGCTCTGCCATCATTCGCTCAACCCCGGCCCACACACTATGGATCCATTTCACGTTCGGCAGAGCCTCTATTTCAGCAGGGTTCGGGTTGGCAACGATCGCGATATCAGCCGCCTCTTTCTCATCAGCACTCATCTTCGCAAATGGTTTAATGGTCTCATCAGGGAGAAGCTTTGACAAACGGCTGATCCAGCCGTCCATCTCTTCCTCTGAAATTTGCCCTACGAATGCAAGCACCATCTATTAGCTCCCTTTTGCCAAGCTTTGAATTGCGGAAGAAGCTACCACTTTCTTTTCGTTCACATAAGCCTCGTGGTTTTTCTCAATGTCTTTTAGGCTGTAATAATAATTCACCAGCAATCCGGCCGATTGCTTCATGCCATTGCTAGAAATATCACCAAGCCAATTAATCCGCTCAAGCCGAGCCCCATTTCCGAGATGGAAACGAGATACAGGGTCCAAAGGCCGCTCTCTCGATTTTTCGTTGATCAGGTAATGCGCGACCAACTGCTGTAGCGGCTCTTTTATAGTGTCTGCAACTTTCCCTTTGCGGAACCACTCTGGATCAAGCAGAGATTTTTTCACTTCCGCAATATCTTCCGGTTTCATTTTCGCTGCGCTGCCTTCAAAACGACTAAGCCAGCGCATAAAGCCCGGAATTGGGGACAATGTTGAAAAATGCTTCAGGTTCGGCAATTGAGTAGATAACTCTGCCACCACCTGCTTAATCAGGAAGTTGCCAAAACTAATTCCCTTCAATCCATCCTGACAGTTACTAATGGAATAGAAAATAGCTGTATCCGCCTTCGTTGGCTCAAGCCGTTTTTCTCCAAGATCGAGCAGAGGCTGAACAGATGATGCCAGCCCTTTCACTAACGCGACCTCAACAAAGATGAGAGGTTCATCCGGAAGTGCCGGATGGAAAAAAGCAAAACAACGCCGGTCTTTATCAAGGCGACGTCTTAAGTCATCCCAACCCGTGATCTCGTGCACCGCCTCATATTCAATCAATTTTTCCAAAATTGCAGCCGGCGTATTCCAGTTAATTTCCTCGATCTCAAGAAATCCGCGGTTAAACCAACTAACCAGAAGATGCTTCAGATCATCATCAACCGCCTTTAATTCAGGCTTTTCCCGGAGCTGGGTGACAAGAAATTTTCGCATATCCACAATTGCAGCCGTTCCCCCCGGCGCAAAGTTAATGCGGCGCATCAGTTCCTGTCTTGGCGCTTCTAACGCTGCAGCAAGCGCTCTTCGGGTGTCGTGGTTTTTGTCTGCCTCATAAGCTTTGACCGCAGCATCTACCTTTTTCGTGCTAAGGGAGACTTCCTCTAATAAGAACTCCATAAAAGCAAGCCGCCCCGCATCATCAAGGTCGCCCCACATGATGACAACTTCACGGGCCAGCGCCATACCAGACGCCTCACCTTTCTGAGTTAAAAGATCACGGCAGATCGTTTCAATCGTCTGATTTTTTTGCTTACCAGACCCGAGATCCAATAGGTCCCGCCCGGCATCTGCGATTGAATTGAAAATTTGACCTACAAGTGTCTGTCTCATTATCCCACCTACTCTTCATATAAGGAACGATGTCTCTTTAGACATAAGGCTCAGTGATCGGATTTTAACCGCGTTTCGCAAAAATTATGTGACAGTCTGAAATTTTTGTATACAAGAATAATAACTACGCACACAAAAATTTTTACCTATCAAGCTCTAGCCCTACTCTTCCCAATGGATTTATAGTCAGCGGCAAAGAGTTTTGGGACGACAAGTAATGGACAGAACCCCATGAGCAAAAACAATCTGCTTCACTTATTCGAGGAGGCCTTCACAAAAGATCCTCAAAAAACAGCCTTTCAGGATCTGAACGGCAATAGTTTTAGCTATCAGGATGTACTGGAGTTGAGCGGTCAGATAGCCAACCTACTAGTTCGTGAAGGTGGTCAGCCTGGCGATCGCGTCGCTGTTCAAGTGGACAAAACAGTTGAGGCTGTCCTACTTTACTTGGGCTGCCTGAGAGCCGGACTTGTGTATCTGCCGCTTAACACTGCTTACAAAACAGGTGAAGTTGAGTATTTTCTTTCGGATGCCACTCCACTCTTTCTCGTCTGCGATCCTGCGAAGGAGGTAGACCTTAAAGAAGTCGCCGATAAAGCAGGCGTGAAGAAAATTTTCAATCTCGGCAGCCAAGGTACCGGTAGCTTGATCGATGCGGCGAAAGAAGAGAGCCCAGAATTTGAAACCCTCCCCCGCAAGAGTGATGATCTCGCCGCAATTCTTTATACATCTGGAACGACTGGTCGCTCCAAAGGGGCAATGCTCACTCACGAAAATCTCGCAAGCAATGCACAAACATTGGTTAAATATTGGGCGTTTGAAGAAAACGACACACTGCTACATGCCCTCCCAATTTTTCATGTCCATGGCTTGTTCGTCGCACTGCATTGCGCTTTCCTGAAAGCTAATACCGTTATATTCCTGCCAAAGTTTGATGTTGATACAGTGTTAAAGCATCTACCCCGTGCAACTGTCTTTATGGGGGTTCCAACATTTTACGTACGCCTTCTGGACAATCCAGACTTTGGGAAAGATACCTGTAAAAACATGCGTCTTTTCACAGCAGGTTCAGCCCCGTTGCTGGAAGAGACTTTCAATCTGTTCACCGAACGAACAGGACATGTCATTTTAGAACGCTATGGCATGTCTGAAGCGGGAATGATCACCTCCAACCCGTATGATGGGAAACGAATAGCGGGATCTGTTGGCTTCCCTTTGGATAACGAAGTTCGCATTGCCGACGAAGACGGCAATATCTTGCAAGACGGCGAGATCGGTATTCTAGAGATTAAAGGCCCAAACGTGTTCAAAGGTTATTGGAAAATGCCGGAGAAAACCGCAAGTGAGTTTCGCCCGGACGGTTTCTTTATTACAGGCGACATGACAATGAAAGGTGAAGACGGCTATTACCGAATTGTTGGCCGCGCCAAGGACCTTATTATCTCTGGCGGTTACAACGTCTACCCGAAAGAGATTGAAAGTTACCTGGATGAAATGGACGGCATATTGGAAAGCGCTGTTGTTGCCCGCCCAGATCCTGATTTTGGCGAAGCAGTCGTTGCTTTTATCGTGCTGGATAAATCAAAAAATCTGACACCCACAGACGTCATAGAGTACGCCAAAGAAAAACTGGCTAATTTCAAAGCTCCAAAAGAAGTTACCTTCTTGGACGAGCTACCCCGAAATACAATGGGCAAGGTTCAGAAAAACGAACTTCGGCACATTGCATCAGGAAAGTAATGAAAAAGCCGCTCATGGGAGCGGCTCAGACTGCTGACAAAGTCCTCGCTATTTGCGGGGACTTTTGATTCAATGGGGAATGCTTAAAAAACCCACTCCTTTACAAACCGAACTTGAGATGGTGACGCTTGACAGTTTG
>JAEPMY010000002.1 GCA_017643685.1 Sneathiella sp. | reverse complement strand
GTGCATTTGATCCCATCTGAATGCGGTGGCGGTTTTGGTGGTAAGCTGGATGTGTCCATTCAGCCAATCCTTGCCATCGCGGCGCTGCGGGCCGATCGCCCGGTTGCCTGCATCTATGATCGTTCGGAGAGCATGAAGGCGAGCACGAAGCGGCATCCGGCAACCATTGAGGCGGAATTTACCGCCGACAGGCAGGGTAAGCTGACATCTGCTGTGCTATCTGGGGTGTTTGATACAGGGGCTTATGCGTCTTGGGGGCCAACCGTCGCGGGGCGCGTTCCCGTTCATGGCAGCGGCCCTTATCAGGTGCCTTATGCCGAAATTACGGGTATTGCCGTTTATACAAATGGGCCACCCGCCGGGGCATTTCGCGGATTTGGCGTGCCGCAGGTCGCCATTGCCCATGAATGTCTGATGGATGACTTGGCGGATCAGCTGGGGCTGGACCCGTTGGAAATCCGCTATCAAAACGCGCTTCAAGTCGGGGATAAAACACCATCCGGACAGGTGTTATCTCATAGCGTGGGACTTCGGGATTGCCTTGACGCGCTGCGGCCCCACTGGCGGCAAATGCAATTGGATATCGCCGCGTTTAATGAGCAAGCGATACAGGCAGGAAAACCCGTTCGGCGCGGGCGCGGAATTGGGGCCATGTGGTATGGCATCGGTAATACCTCGCTGAGTAATCCATCCACCATGGAAATTGGCCTGCAACCGGATGGAACATTGTTGTTCTTGAACGGGGCGGTTGATATCGGGCAGGGGTCGAATACGGTATTGCTTCAAATCGCAGCCTCCGCTGCGGGGCTGCCTGTTTCAGCATTCGAATATGTGATGGGCGATAGCGATCGCACAAAGGATGCCGGAAAAACGTCGGCCTCTCGTCAGACATTTGTCTCTGGCAAAGCGGCGGAGCTTGCAGGCCTCAACTTTCGGGAAAACATCCTACGGCATGTGAATGCGGGAGATGGGTCTGAATTTGAACTGACCGGTGAGCGTCTGACCATTCGGGATGGGGAGGTTTGCCATCAAATCCACTTGTGTGATTTATCTTCTGACGGCTGCGGATATGTTTTCTATGGGCAGGGATATTTTGATCCCCCAACCACAGAGTTAGACGAAAACGGGCAGGGAACCCCTTACGCCACATATGCCTTTGCCGCCCAAATTGCTGAGGTTGAGGTGGATATAGAGCTTGGTCTGACGAAGGTCAGACGGATGGTTGCCGCCCATGATGTTGGCCGCGCGATCAACCCAACATTGGTTGAGGGGCAGGTTCACGGCGGTATTGCCCAAGGCCTTGGGCTGGCCTTGATGGAGGAATATATCCCCGGACAATCCGAAAATCTGCATGATTATCTAATTCCAACCTTTGGGGATATGCCGGATATCACCACCCTCCTTGTGGAGGCGGAGGAGCCATTGGGCCCATATGGGGCCAAAGGCATTGGGGAGCCAGCATTGGTGCCAACGGCACCGGCCATTTTTGGCGCTATTCGGGATGCAACGGGGGTTCGGGTGACGCAGGCCCCCATGACACCAACACGGCTACAAAAGGCCATTAAGGCCCTTAACGGATCCTGATTTTCAAGGCTTCACCAATTTTTCCAAGCGGCGTTGCGATCAACCCTTTGGGAAGGAGAACCACGCTCACCATAAATATCGCGCCGATGGCAAGTAGCCAAAAATCATCAAGCGCTTCAGACAGCCAGCCTTCGGCAAAGCGGGTGACGAAAGCCCCTAAAAAAGCTGCAAGAAGCATTTCTTTGCCGCCAAGAGCAACCCAGATCAATACCTCGGTCGAAAGGGTGAAACCGATCAGGGTGGGGGATGCAAAACCATCGATGGTGACAAATAATGCCCCGGCAAGCCCGGCAATGGCCGCCCCAAGGGCGAAGACACTCATTTTAAGGCGCAAAATACCGTAGCCAAAAAAGGTCAGCCGATCCTGATTTCCTTTCAGCGCGGTAAGCAGCAGGCCATATCTGGAATTCATGAAAATCTGCAAGGCAAACAGAATGGCAAACACGATGGTCAGTAGTAGATAAAACAGTGGTGCCGCATCCCAAAACTCATAGAAGAAATCCCCAAGCTGCAGGGTGAGCGGCGGAATATCAAGCAGACCATTATAACCACCAAGCGCGTACCAGTTGCTCATTAACCTCTCCAACATCAGGGTGACCGCAATGGTCATAACGGCGAGATACGCACCCTGAACGCCGCGCCCGGCAAACAGGAAAAACCCCAGTACAAGGGCGAATAAAACAGCGGCGATCATTGCGGCCAGAATACCGATTAGGCTTGAGGTGATATCGGGCAGGATCATGCCTTTGGTCACCAATGCCATCACATAAGCCCCGATCCCGAAGAATGCCGCTTGGCCCAGACATAATATCCCGCCATACCCCCAAACAACGGATAGGGATAAGGCGAACAGGCCATAGACCAGATAATAATTAAGCTGCCCAACCCAATACCCGTTCAACACAAGTGGTAATAGAGCGAGGATGACCATTAGGGTAAATGAGGGAATAAGCGCACGTAACGTCATTTTTTGCGGCCCCCGATTAACCCGTTGGGCCGCATGCGGATGATCACCAACGCCATCAAGAATACCACAATTTGGGATGCCACGGGCGATATCCAATTGGTCAGAAGACTGCCTGATCCCCCGACGGCCGCGCCGCCAACAATCACCCCTGATAAAGCCCCAACACCCCCAACGAGCAAGGACAGGAAGCCCGGCACCAGATAACCAAGGCCCATTTGCGGATCAACACTGATTGTGGGTGCGATCAAAGCGCCGGCGATACCGGCAAGGGCGGCCCCTGCCACAAAAGAAGTGCGATTGATCTTGGCGGTGTTAAGTCCCAGAATTTCAGATGTCTGCGGGCGGGCAATAACCGCGCGGGCGGCCAGGCCAAAATCCGTTTTCTTGAATACCCAGAAACACATACAAATCAGGAGAATAGATGCTCCCATCACCATCAAGCGATAAAGCGGATATTCAAAAACACCGATCCCAACGCGCATATCAAAGGGCAGCGGGGCGCTTTGCGCCTCTGGTCCAAATGTGAGAACAACAGCCTGTTTTAACGCGATAGAGAGGCCCCAGGTAGCCAGAATAGTATCAATAGGACGATGATAGATATGACAGATCAATCCGCGCTCAATCACCCATCCAAGGAAACCAACAATTATGGGTGCTAGGATCAATCCGCCCACATATCCAATGCCCCATTGTTGCGCCATGACCATCACATAGGCACCGATCATAAACAGCTCCCCGTGGGCCATGTTAATGACACCCATCAGGCCAAATATGATCATCAACCCTAAGGCCACAAGAATAAGGATCAGCACATGGGATAAGGCATCCATCAACGGTATGGCGATTTCAATCATCTTTTAAATCCCCAAAAACTGATGCAACAGGGCTGGATCTGTGGTCAGCTTGCTCGCGGCTGTTTCCGCCTGAATTTGGCCGTTTTCGATAAAATATATATCCTCCGCCAGATCGAGGATCATATCCACATTCTGCTCTACCAAGAGAATGGTCATATCTGACTCATCGGATATTTTCTTCAGGGTTTTCGCAATATCCTGAACAATGCTGGGCTGGATACCTTCCGAAGGCTCGTCCAGTAGCAGAATTTCCGGCTGTGCAATCATAGCCCGCGCAATGGCAAGGATCTGTTGCTGCCCGCCTGAGAAGCTACCCGCTTTTTGATCTGCCCGTTGCTTTAAAATTGGGAACCAGTGATAGATATCGGCAAGGCGCGCCTTTAAATCCACCTTTGCGGCAATGGCCGCCAGCCGCAGATTTTCATATACGGTGAAGTCATCAAAAATTTCCCGCCCTTGCGGGACATACCCGATACGCTGCCCGGCGATTATATGCGGCTTCGCCCCCGTGATATCCGCGCCATTCAGGGTGATGTTCCCAGACGCTGGCGTGATAAGACCCATAATGCTTTTTAGCAGAGTGGTTTTGCCCATCCCATTTCGCCCAACAAGCGCGCTGACCCGACCGGTTTTTATGGACAAGCTGCAGTCTTGCAGGATCATGGATTGCCCATATCCGGCGGTCAGGTTGGAAATCTCAAGCATGTTTGACCTCGCGCCGCCGCCCGAAATAAAGCTCTCTCACCTCGTCATCATTGGAAATGTCGGTAAAACTACCGGATTTCAGAATTTCACCACCTGCCAGAACCATCACCGGGCATTCCAATAACTCGATAAAACGGACATCATGCTCGATCACCATAATGGTCATGCCATCTTCACGGTTTAGCGTCTTTATGATGTCTGCTGTTTTTCGGGTTTCGGCGACCGTCATGCCGGCGGTTGGCTCATCCAATAACAGCAATTTTGGTCGCTGCATCAGGACCATTGCGATTTCAAGCCATTGCTTTTCCCCGTGGGAGAGGCTGCCCGCCTGATCCGCAGCCCTGTCTGTTAAGCCAATAAGGGATAACATCTCGGCGGAGGTGGGCGCGTTTTGCAGTCGAAGGGCGGGGAGGCGTAAATTCTCAAGCACTGTCATTTCGTCAAATACGGACGGGTTCTGGAATTTTCGTCCAATGCCCATTTTGCAAATATCTTCAGGCTTGGCTGTGGTGATATCTGCACCCTCAAACAAGATTTGCCCCTTTTGAGGGCGTTCGGCGCCGCAGATCAGATTGAATAAAGTGGATTTGCCACACCCATTTGGACCGATAATGGCGGTCAGGCTCCCGTCCGGAATTTCAAAAGACATATGATCCACTGCGACGACGCCGCCGAATCTCTTTGTCAGGCTTTTTATATGCAAAAGGGGGCTCGGCATGACGTTTATTTATAGGTGTTCCTATGATATATTAGAAAATGTTGTGAGTGGTCAAATGAATATCTATTCGTGTGCGTTCAACTTTTATGACGTAGCCTCAAAAAGTCCTCTTTTTTATGCCGATTTTGACCATCAATACTTGATATTGATTTCGATTACCAGATAAACACATGCCACTTGGTTTTGAAAATCCTATATTTTTCAATCCATTAGTATACAAATAAAAATGGATAAGGGATCGCAATGATTAAATCCAGCCGCAGACAATTTCTAACCATTGCCGGTGCCGCAGTAGCCGCTACGCAATTTCCAATGCCGTCTATTGCAGGTGGTAAAACTATTAAAATCGGTGCTGTGCAGCCTTTCTCTGGTGGGCTGGAGTTGTTTGGCGCGCAGGCCAAAATGGGACTGGACCTTGCCATGCAGCAAATCAATGCCGCAGGTGGGATCATGGGGCATCCTGTTGAAGTCATCTACGCGGATAATAAGACAGATCCCAAAACATCCGTAGAGCGGGTGCGCAAACTGGTTCAAAGCGATGAGGTTATGGCGATTTCCGGCCCGATTACGTCGGCCGCCCGGGATGCTATGGCGGGCACCATGCGCCGGATGAAAACACCGCTTCTATATGCAACAAATTACGAAGGCGGCACTTGCGATCGTTATCTGTTCTCTTTCAATACGGTCCCAAATCAGGATACAGCCCCGCTGATCCCTTACCTGAAAGAGCAAGGTGTCGGTGACAGCTATTATATGTTTGGTGCCGATTATATTTGGCCGCGGAACATGTTTAAGGCTGCGAACGCCGTAATTGACAAAATTGGCGGCACTAACCTCGGCGAAGAATACACCCCGTTCGGTGTGAAGGATTTCTCTCCTATTATTCGAAAAATTGCGGATTCTGGTGCAAAAGTTCTTCTATTTGCGCTGCCAGGTGCGGACGGCATTACCTTTATCAAGCAGGCGGAAGAATTTGGTTTGATGGATAAGGTCACCGTTGCATTCCTTGGCTTTGCGGAAACCTATCTCGGTGCGTTTGGCCCAGGTAAAGGGGAGGGCATGTATGCCGGCCTTCCGATGGTTGCAAGTTCCGAAGAAACAGGTGTTCAGGATTTCGTCTCTCAGGTTCGGGCGCAATCCGGTGCGGATCAAGTGGTGTCTTTCTATGTCATGACACATTACAACTCCCTCATGGCGGTGAAAGCCGGTATGGAGGCTGCAGGCAAGGTGGATAAAGAAGCCTTGATTGATGGTATGTCAGGTCTGACATTCGACATCCCAACAGGTAAGGCGACCATTACTGAAATGGACCACCATGTGGCCATGAACATGTATATCGGTAAAACGGAAGGCGGTAGCCTGAAGGTTGAAAAATCTCTTGGGGTTATTGAACCTGCCGGTCAGTGCAGCTAATCTCGCCTGAAATTATCGTTTACGAGGAATAACATGCAAACCGCAGATATTACCAACGCCCTTGCTGATCATATGCCGCTTGGCTTTATGTCCCTGAATGTGGCACGTGATTGCCGCAAAGCGGGGATGATCATTGTGGATGAGGTAAATGGGTTTGCCACGGTCGGGGCCGGAAATCTGGCCCCGCCGGTTCCGAATGATCAAGTGACGACCATGGTGTCCGAAACGGACCGGATTGCCAGAGCCTTTACTGAGGCTGGCTTGCCCATTCTTGCCTTTTTGGATACCCATGAGCCGGGAAAAGCCGAACCACCTTATCCGCCGCATTGTGAGGCCGGAACCGGTGAGGAAGAATTGGTGCCAGAGCTGAAATGGCTGGAGGACGACGCCAACACCCTTTTGGTGCGTAAAGATTGCATCAACGGGTTTATCGGGGCGTTCGATAAATCGGGTGAAAATGCACTGGTGAATTGGGTGCGGGATAATCAAATCACGGATTTGGTGGTTGTTGGGATTTGCACGGACATATGCGTGATGGATTTTGTACTGACCACGTTAAGTGCGCGAAATCATGACATGCTGTCTGATCTTGCTGAGATTTATGTCTATGATAAAGGCTGCGCGACTTTTAACCTGCCCAAAGAAACCGCGGTCGAGGTTGGTCTGCCTGAAACGTCCGCTCACCCTCAGGATGTAACCCATTACATGGGGCTTTATTTCATGGCATCGCGCGGTGCAAAACTGGTAAATTCTGTTGAAATCTGATATATAATTCAGATTTATTAATCAGATAGAAATTATCAATTTTATTAATTTATCAGCCCTTTTTATACTCCACATAAATCTGCAACAGTGATGTTGCAGGATATTTGGTTGTGGCCGATATTGGCCCCTGTATTTAAGGAAGAGGGTTGAATATATGTCGAAAGACAGTGTGACGGTAAATGGTCGGACTTACGCCTGGCCGAAACAGCCGGTTGTTGTTGTTTGCATCGATGGCAGCGAGCCAGCCTATATCGAAAAAGCAATCGAAATGGGTGTTATGCCTTACATGAAAGAGGCACTTGCAAAAGGTGCTGATCTTCGGGCCGACTGCGTGGTGCCAAGTTTCACAAATCCAAACAACCTCTCCATTGTGACAGGGCAGCCCCCAAAGGTGCATGGCATCTGCGGAAACTATTTCTACGATACCGAAAATGACGAAGAGGTCATGATGAATGACCCGCGTTTCCTGAAAGTGCCGACAATTTTTAAAGCCTTCTTCGATGAAGGGGCAAAAATTGCGGTTGTGACGGCAAAAGACAAGCTTCGCACGCTGCTTGGCAATGAACTGGACGTGACAAGCGGCCGGGCGATTTGCTTCTCTTCTGAAAAATCGGCTGATGCGACGATGGCTGAAAATGGGATTGAGGATGCCGCCAGCTGGATCGGGCGCGAGGTGCCGTCTGTCTATTCTGCAGAACTCAGCGAGTTTATCTTCGCCTGTGGTGTCAAGCTGATTGACGAATACAAACCAGATTTGATGTATCTTTCCACCACTGATTATATTCAGCATAAACATGCCCCGGGAACCCCGGTTGCCAATGATTTTTACGCCATGTTGGATAAATATATGGCGGAGCTGGATGCGCGGGGGGCCGTTATCGCGCTAACCGCTGATCATGGGATGAAGCCGAAATTCGACGAAACAGGCGAGCCGGATGTCATCTTTTTGCAGGATGTTCTGGATGACATGCTGGGAGCCGGGAATTCCCGCGTGATCCTGCCGATCACTGATCCCTATGTGGTGCATCACGGGGCGCTTGGCTCTTTTGCGACCGCTTATGTCCCTGCGGACCGCCGCGAAGAAGTGATTGCCAAGTTGAAAGACATGGATGGTATCATGGAAAGCCTCTCCCGCGAGGAAGGTTGCGCCAAGTTTGAGCTGCCAGAAGATCGGACAGGGGATATTATCATTGTCTCCACCACCAATAAGGTTCTGGGCACCTCGAAAGAGCGTCATGACCTTTCCGCATTGAAAGAGCCGCTTCGCTCTCATGGCGGGATATCAGAGCAGCGCGTGCCGCTTTTATGTAATCGTCCGGTGGGCGACTTTGCGGGTAAAGACGGTAAACGTAACTTTGACATCTTTGATATGGCACTTAATCACGCTGCCAGCTAACGGGGGAATTATGGATATCCGTCACGAGAAAATGCGCATTGCTGGTGAATTGGTGGATACCGATGATCAGATTGAGGTGCGGCACCCTTATGACAACCGCGTTGTGGGCACCATTCCCGCAGGTCAGGTAGACCATGTGCGCCGTGCCTTTCAGGTTGCGGCAGATTACAAACCAACCCTGACCCGCCATCAACGCTATGACATCTTGCAGAAAACGGCGGATATCCTTGTCTCCCGCAAAGAAGAAATCTCTGACATCATCACGGCGGAGGCAGGGCTTTGTAAAAAAGACAGCCTTTACGAGGTCGGACGTGCCTATGACGTGTTCAGTCTGTCTGCGCGCCTTTGTATTCTGGATGATAGTGAGGTTTATTCCTGTGACATTACCCCCCACGGGAAAGAGCGGAAGATTTTCACGCTGCGTGAACCACTGACTGCGATCAGTGCCATCACGCCCTTTAATCACCCGCTTAATCAGGTGGCGCATAAAATTGCCCCCTCCATCGCAACAAATAACTGCATGGTCCTGAAACCGACGGAGAAAACGCCACTTGCCGCGTTAATCCTTGCAGATATTCTGTACGCGGCGGGGTTGCCGCCCGAAATGTTCCAGGTGGTCACCGGTCATCCGCAGGATATTGCGGATGAGATGCTGACTAATGAAAATGCGGAGTTGGTCACCTTCACCGGTGGTGTGCCGATCGGTAAATATATTGCTGAAAAAGCCGGCTATAAGCGCAAAGTTCTGGAGCTTGGCGGAAATGATCCGCTGATTGTTCTCAAAGATGCGGATTTGGACAAAGCATCTGATCTGGCCGTTGCCGGGGCTTATAAAAACTCTGGTCAACGCTGTACGGCGGTGAAGCGTATTCTTGTTGATGAGAGCATCGCTGATGAGTTTGTGGAACTGCTCGCTAAGAAAACCGCTGACATAAAATATGGTGATCCCTTTGATCCAACTGTGGATATGGGAACCGTCATCAATCCCCAGTCCGCCGAGATGTTCGAAGCGCGGGTAAATGACGCCGTGGCCAAGGGCGCCAAGCTTATTTGCGGTAACAAGCGGGACGGGGCGCTTTATTCGCCAACTGTTGTGGATCATGTGCCCTTTGATTGTGAATTGGTACGCGAAGAGACTTTCGGCCCCGTCGCGCCGGTTATCCGTTTTAAGGATGAAGAAGATGCCATCCGTATTTCAAATTCGACGGCTTTCGGCCTGTCATCCGGGGTTTGCACCGATAGTTGGCCATCTATTCAGAAATTCATTCGTGAATTGAACGTTGGGACGGTCAACATCTGGGAAGTGCCGGGCTATCGCATCGAAATGTCGCCGTTTGGCGGCATCAAAGACAGTGGTCTTGGCTACAAAGAAGGGGTGCTGGAAGCGATGAAAAGCTTCACCAATGTGAAGACCTATTCACTGCCTTGGACCTGACTTCTTTACGATTTATTGAAAAGCCGTGCTCGATTTGCACGGCTTTTTTTATGTCTTCACATTGTTTTGAAGGGCTTTTTGATCAATTATCAGTAAAGTGCCAATGACTTAAGGGGCATAAGGTAGGCTGATGCAGGGACTGCAGCTTGATAATCTGGTGACGGTTTTTGAGGGTGGGGGGCAAATCGGTCCTGTATCCCTGACCTTGGATCGGGGGCAGATGCTGGCTCTAATCGGGGGGTCTGGCTCTGGCAAGACAACCACCCTTCGGATGATTGCTGGACTGGCGCCGATTAATGGCGGTTCCCTTTACTTTGATAATCAGGATATTACGAACCTGCCGCCCAAGGCCCGCCGGGTTGGGATGGTTTTTCAAAATTTTGGCCTTTTCCCGCATTTGGACGTGTCCCAAAACATCTCTTTTGGTCTTCGGATGACGCGGCGCGGCAAAGAGATTACAGCCTCTAAATTGGCGTGGATCCTTAAAATCCTGAAACTGGAAGGATTGCAGGATCGATATGCAAGCCAGTTATCCGGTGGTCAGAAACAGCGGGTTGCCTTGGCACGGACCCTTGTGATGGATCCGGATATCCTGCTACTGGATGAGCCGCTTTCCAATCTGGATGCGAACCTGCGGGAAGAGACAGGGCATTTTATCCGCGAGTTGCAGCAGGAATTGGAAATCACAACCGTCTTTGTGACCCATGATCAGGAAGAGGCGTTAATGCTCGCCGATCAGGTTGCGGTGATGGCAAACGGCGAAGTTCTGCAACAGGCCAGCCCAGAAGATATTTTCAATTTTCCAACGACCGAAAAAGTCGCCCGTTTTATCGGGGGCAGCAATATCATACACGGCGAATTTACCGAGGAGGGAATATTCAAATTTTCCGCCGGGTTAATTCGTCCACATGAGAAGCGCGACATGCGAACAAGCCTTAATCATAAGGTGATGATCCGGTCAGAACATATTGAAATATATTCTGAAAATGACGATAAAGGGGCGTCTAATTCGTTCGGTGGTGTGATCGCTAGTCATCGTTTTTACGGGACGCATATGCGCTATCACGTTAAGGCTGGGGATGAAGATCTAATCATCCGTCACCGCACCAGAAATCAGTTTGAAGTAGGGGATAAGGTCACCCTTTCCGTTGATCCGGAACATGTATGGCCAATAGAAACAGCCATTTAATCCAACAGGGTATTATTTGATGAAACTAAAAAATCTGCTCGCCTCCGCTGCAATTATGGCAGTCAGTGTTTATGCAACCGCTTCGTCCGCTGCGGATGAGGCCGCCGCCAAATTTCGCGAAGATTTCTTAAGCGGTCAGTTAAGCTGGTCCGATGTGGAGGCCCGCGCCAAAACAGAGGGCGAAGTGAACTGGTTCCATTGGGGCGGTAGCGAAAAGCTGAACGCTTGGATTGAGCGCAATGTGGTGCCTGCGTTGGCGGCCAAAGGGATCACCCTGAAAACGACCCGAATTGCGGGCACACGGGATGCCGTTGATTTGGTCCTTGCCGACAAGCAATCAGGCAAAGGCGTTGGTGAGGGCAGTGTGGATGCCATTTGGCTGAATGGTGACAATTTTTACACTCTGGTTCAGCAGGATGCGCTTTTTGGCTCTTTCGCAGATAAAGTTCCTAACGCTGAAAACTTCTTCTTTGATCCGGCCGATCCTGCCTCGCAGCTGAACCTCTCTGATTTTGGCACGCCAACAGAGGCGCGCGAGATGCCGTGGTCGGGGGAGCAATATACCTGCTACATTGATACAAATCGCCTGTCCAAATCAGAAGCCCCTCGTGATTTTGAAGGATTGGAGGCTTGGGTTAAGGAAAATCCGGGCCGTTTTACTTATGTGAAGCCACCGCATTATATCGGCAACACGTTTGTTCAAACCGCGCTTTATGCGTTTGGTGGTGGGTATGAGCCGTTCCAAAAATCCATCACGGAGTTCACACCGGAAGAATTCGCAAAATTGGTAGAGCCCGGTTTCAATTACCTTCGCCGGATTGAGCCTTATCTGCTTGGCGGTGAAAAGGCGATTTACCCACAAAATCAAGCCGCTAATCAGGCGCTTTACAATAATGGTGAAGTGGATATGGCCTGCGAATTTGGCCTCTATTTCGTCTCCAATCAAATTGAAAGCGGGGCTTTTTCTGAAACAACCGAGACATTGGCCTTTCCAGAAAGCGGTATGATCAAGAATAAAAACTTCCTTGCAATTCCGTCTAACGCGCCAAATCCTGCGGCAGCGATTGTGTTTGCGAACGTGATGGCAGAGGTGGATTTACAGATTTCCAAATTGAAGGAAATCGGATACCCGCTTGGTGTTGATATGGCGAAATTGTCCGAGGATGATCAGGCGCGCGCAGTAGCCGCGGCCCCCAAACATCACGGTGTCACTGATGCGGAGCTGGCGGCCCTTGCTGTTGCGGACACCAACGCCTCACTGGTGAAAGTGATTGAGACAATCTGGGGCGATTATATCGAACGGAAAGTTGAAATGCCGTTCCTGCAAATCGTTAAAGGCGCCATGGAAAAGGCCGCAAAATAACTGATGGTACATCATAAGGGACATGGCCGGGGATGGGGCCGATTGATCGGGTTACTACCGGCCGTGTCTCTTTTAACCGTCTTATTTTTGGGGGCTCTTGGGTTTTCAGTTGCCCAAAGTCTGGGATATGCCCCGCAATATGGGGTGATGTCTTTTCCGACGAATATCTATTATGTCAGCCTTTTTAAGGATCCCGGGTTCTGGCAATCTTTGGGGCTTACCTTCTATTATGCGATTACGCCAACGCTTATTGGTTTGATGATCAGTATCGGGCTGAGCCTGCTTCTGGCACATAAATTCCCGGGCAAAGGGGCCGCGCTTTTCATATACAAAATCCCGATGGTGGTCCCGTATTTGGTTGGGGTCGCGCTTGTGCTGATCCTGTTTGCCAATGGCGGGATATTCGCCCGAATTTTATTTGCACTTGATATCATCGATCGCCCGTCCGACTTTCCGCGGCTTTTGCAAACGGCAGAAGGTTGGGGAATTATGCTGGTATATTTGTGGAAACAGGTCCCCTTTATGACCGTAGTTCTATATGCGCATTTATTGGTTCTCAGCCGGGAGCCAGAGGAAAGTGCACTTCTGCTTGGGGCTAATCGCGTCCAGATTTTATGGCATGTCACTTTACCGCGATTAATCCCCGCCATTGTGAGCAGCAGCCTGATTGTTTTTGCGTTCAATTTTGGGGCGTTTGAGGTGCCGTATATTCTGGGGGCAGGCTATCCCAATACCTTAACCGTTGAGGCTTGGCGCCTTTTTGATGACCCGGATTACACCAACCGTCCCAAGGCAATGGCGATTGTGACACTAGTGAGTGTGATCTCTGGCCTTTGTCTGCTGGTCTATCTCAGTCTATACCGTGCATATGAACGAAAGCGGGGGCGGGTATGAGGCGGCTCTCACTCACCGGTAAACTCCTGCTCAGTTTCATTCTGTTGATGATTGTGGGCCCTTTTATTCCGCTTGGGATCTCATCTGTGGCCTTTCGTTGGGGGTGGCCGGATCTATTACCGTCTATCTGGTGGTGGGAGAAACGTGATCAGGTCTACACGCCCCTTGCATGGGATTATATTCTGGATCCGGTCTCTCGCATTATCCCGGCAATGGGGAACACTTTGTTGATCGCGGGGGCTGTTACACTGATTTCATTGGCGCTTGCCATTCCGGCAGCACGGGTATTGGGGCGACAGGCGTTCAAGGGGAAATCCGTGATGGAGCTTTTTTTCGCCAGTCCTCTCATTGTTCCTGAAATTGCCACGGGCATCGGGATTTATTTGATCTTCACCCAAACAGGTCTTCAGGGAACATTAATTGCGATTATCCTATCGCATCTGGTTCCGGTGTTGCCTTATCTTATTCGGGTTTTGACGGGCATTTACTCCGAAATGGATGAAAGTCTGCTGGATCAGGCAACTTTGCTTGGTGCAGGGCCTTTGCAGCGGTTTATTCATGTTGAGTTTCCGCTCATTTTGCCCGGAGTTATGGCCGCAGCGCTGTTTGCCATCTTAATCTCAACCAATATCTTTCTGCTCACCTTTTATATGGGGCAGGGACAGGTGGAGACCCTCGCGACTATTCTATTCTCTAAATTGAGTGGCGGTGGCTCACTTGATCCGGTATCCGCCGGGCTTACCCTGATTGTGGCGCTGCCGGGCATCTTGTTTTTGATGTTCACCCACCGGCTAATCCGTGAAGAGGTATTTGCCGGGGGCACTAGCCGGGGTTAAACTGCATCCGTCTTAAACACGGAGTTTACCCATGATTATTGTCCTCGGTTCCATCAATGTTGATCAGGTGTATCAGGTGGATCAGCTTCCCAAACCGGGGGAGACCCGAATGGGGCACGGATATTTGCAGGTGCCAGGCGGTAAGGGAGGCAATCAGGCGCTTGCCGCACGCCGCGCCGGATCAGAGGTGATTATGCTGGGCGCGGTAGGGGATGATGCCAACCGTGAAGTGGCGCTCTCTCTTCTGGAGCAGGATGAAGTGAATGTGGTGGGGGTGAAGACCACGAACCTCCCAACCGGTTCCGCGTCAATCTGGGTAGATGACAGCGCCGAAAATTCCATCATTGTTAATGGCGGCGCAAATAATCTGGTCACCGCTGATCAACTTCGCGATACCCCCTTAAGCGAAGGCGACTTTTTAGCGCTACAGATGGAGATCCCGCAAGAGGAAGTGATTAAGGCTGCTGCCATCGCGAAAGAGTATGGCGCCAAAACAGTATTGAACCTTGCCCCTTATGCGCCGATGGATCGAAGCGCGTTCGCGAATATCGACTATTTGATCGTGAACGAGACAGAGGCCACGAATCTGGTCACGCATTTAGGGGGGGCAGCCGCAGAAATGCGGGATAAGTGCTTCTACTTATCTGAAGAACTTCACGTTACCTGTATTCTCACGCTAGGCGATAAAGGCGTATTTTATACGATGGGAACAGAAATAATTCATATTAACGCTATGCGGGTGAAGGCTGTCGATACAACCGCTGCTGGAGATTGCTTTACGGGTTATTTTACGGCTGCGTTAGATCAACAGAAACCATTAAATCATGCGGTTATCTATGCAACTAAAGGTGCTGGATTAGCCTGTATGCGGGCTGGTGCGCAAAGTTCGATACCGTGGGCAGAGAATGTCGACTTATGACGATTGTCCTAATTTAATTTGTAAATATATAAGTTTTTTCTTGAAAACTAAATTGTGAAAGATAATCATCATTCTGGTACTGGAAGTAGTAAGGAGTGTTATAACCTAAACGAGAAATGAAGCAGCATGGGGGGTAAAAATGTTGCAAACTATTTCGAGAGAGTATCCGACAACGGGTATACATGGACGGGTGGTCCATGAACTTGGCAAGGACATCGTGAGAGGGGTCTTTAAACCAGGTGAAAGATTGCCAAACGAAACCGTTTTCATTGAGCGCTTCCACGGGAGCCGGACTGCAATACGTGAAGCTTTGCGTGTTTTATCTGCCAAAGGTTTGTTAGAAGCACGGCAGCGTGCGGGCACACATGTTCGGTTGCAGCAATATTGGAACCTTTGTGATCCGGATGTTTTATCGTGGCACGACCCTACGGCATTAGAAGAAAAGAAAGTCCGTAACCTGTCCGAGTTGAGACGTTTGATTGAGCCGGAAGCTGCGAAATTATTCACTCAGAATAATGTCACGGATACGGATCTTGAGCAGATGTTGATATCATTGCGTCAGATGGAGCGGGCGGACCAAGCGGGAGATGTCGTTAAACTGCATGAGCTGAGGGTTTCATTTCACATGTTTCTGATGGAGCGATGTGGAAATGAATATTTGAGGACGCAAGCAAATGTGGTCAAGCTGGTGCTTGATTACCATTATAATCGGCATCGGTTAGAGGGGGCTGTGGCTGATTTTAATCTGAGATGGTATTATCTGATTTTCGATAAAATTCGAAATGGAGATGTGGAGGCGGCAGTGAGTGCCGTTCGCTCGCTCGCGGTACGTGATCACGAGGCCATCTTGGATTTGCAGAATGAAAAAACCAGGGTCGTCGCCTGAGGCGACCCCGGCTTAAATCTCTGTAAGGAGATAAATCAGGTATGAATTTGGTAGGCTGGGTGGATCTGGTCGATCGAATTCATATCCACATTCATGTCACGGATCAGACCATCCTGCAGGCTGTAAACCCAGCCATGAATAGTAAGCTCCTGACCTTTGCGCCATGCGTTTTGAACAATAGAAGTCTTCGCAACGTTTTTAACTTGCTGTGCAACATTCAGTTCCACCAAGCGGTCGACCTGATCATCGACGTTATCGATTGCATTGATTTCGTCAAAATTGTTGCGAAGCACGTCCTTGATATTGGCAAGCCAGTTATCAATCTGTCCGTGATCCTGATCGCCAAGCGCCGCACGCACACCACCGCAGTTATAATGCCCGGTGACGATGATATGTTCGACTTTCAGGACCTCAACCGCATACTGAATAACCGCGAGGCAGTTCGCATCACTATGCGGTACAACATTGGCCACATTCCGGTGCACAAATAATTCACCCGGATCCATGTCCACGATTTCATTGGCTGGTACGCGGCTGTCGGCGCAGCCGATCCACAGATACTTGGGTTCCTGAATGTCGCGTAATCGGTTGAAAAAGTCCGGGTCAAGAGACAGCTTCTTGGATGCCCATTTTTTGTTTCTTTCAAACAACTCTTCCGGAGTGATTTTCGTCATTTCAGATTCCCCAGTTTAATCTCCATCCCAAACGATCGTTTGGTGAGGGCAGAATATGCATCAAACGCTACCATACAAGAAAAAAATGCACCGAAAAGCAGGAAGTTTTTAATATGATACGTTTTGTGTTGATATTTTAAAAATTATGTATCATATTAAGTTTATCAAACAAACAACGAGGCAAGGTGTGTGATGGTTTCTCCTGTGACTGATGATCGCGAAGAAATAGCGCTGAATGAGGCCTTTCAGGCAAAAGTTGATGCAGAGCTGAAAATTGAGCCAAAGGATTGGATGCCTGAGGGGTATCGCCGGACTTTGATCCGCCAGATGTCCCAGCATGCCCATTCCGAAGTTGTTGGTATGCTGCCAGAAGGGAACTGGCTGACCCGTGCGCCTTCATTGAAGCGTAAAGGCGTTCTGATGGCGAAAATTCAGGATGAGGGCGGGCACGGCCTTTATCTTTACAGCGCCGCAGAAACTCTCGGTATTTCTCGCGATGAAATGTATGAGCAGTTGCATACTGGCAAGGCGAAATATTCGTCTATCTTTAACTATCCAACCCTGAACTGGGCGGATGTTGGGGCTATTGGCTGGCTTGTGGATGGCGCTGCGATTACAAATCAGATTGCACTTTGTCGCTGTTCTTACGGTCCCTATGCCCGCGCAATGGTGAAAGTCTGTAAAGAAGAAAGCTTCCATCAGCGTCAAGGCTACGAGATTATGATGGTCATGGCGGAAGGCACCAAAGAGCAAAAGGCGATGGCGCAGGATGCGCTGAACCGTTGGTGGTGGCCAGCCCTGATGATGTTCGGCCCACATGATAGCGAAAGCACCCATTCCACACAGAATATGAAATGGAAGATCAAGCGCACCTCCAACGATGAGCTGCGTCAGCGTTTCATTGATGCGACCGTGCCGCAGGCTGAATATCTCGATCTGACTATTCCAGATGACAAATTGAAATGGAATGAAGAAAAACAGTCTTATGACTGGGGCGAAATCGATTGGGACGAGTTTGCCAATGTGGTTGCCGGGAATGGCCTTTGTAACCGCGAACGTCTGCAAACACGCCGCGATGCCCATGATGGCGGTAAATGGGTGCGCGATGCGGCCCTGGCTTACGCTGAAAAACGGAAAAAACGCGCTGCCAAGCAGGCCGCCTAAAAGAGCTATAGAGGATAATCAAGATGAGCAATACAGCAAGTGAACTGCCCCTTTACGAGGTTTTCATCCGTAGCAAAAATGGCCTGCACCATAAACATGTGGGAAGTCTGCATGCCTCTGATGATGAAATGGCACTGACAAATGCCCGTGACGTTTACACACGCCGAAGCGAAGGTGTCAGCATCTGGGTTGTGAAAACTGATAATGTTGTGGCGTCTCAGCCAGAGGATAAAGCCTCTTTCTATGATCCGAATGACGACAAAATGTATCGTCACCCAACTTTCTATAATATCCCCGACGAAGTCGGCCATATGTAAGCTGGGGGTCAGATTATGACTGATAAAGAGATGCTATTCGAATATCTTCTGCGCCTTGGTGATAACTGCGTTATCTTAAGCCAGCGGCTTGCAGAATGGTGCGGCAAAGCACCTGTTCTGGAAGAGGAAATGGCCCTGATGAATGTGGGGCTGGACCTTGTCGGTCAGGCGCGCCTGATCCTGGATTATGCGGGTAAAGTTGAAGGCGCAGGCCGTGACGAAGACAAGCTGGCTTATCACCGTGATGCGCAGGATTGGCGCAACCTTCTTTTGGTTGAGCAACCAAATGGAGATTTTGCGGTCACAATGGCGCGTCAGCTTTATTTTGATCTGTTTCAGCAGCTTCAATTTGAAGCTTTGGTGAAGTCCAAAGATCAGACAATTTCAGAGATTGCGGCTAAATCTCTGAAAGAGATCAAATACCACGTTCGCCATAGCAGCGACTGGGTGATCCGTCTTGGGGATGGAACAGATGAAAGCCATGAGCGGATGCAAAATGCCTTGGATCAGCTTTGGGGCTTCACCCCTGAGATGTTTGATATGGATGCGGTTGAGCAGGCCATGGTGGATGCCGGGATCGGTGTCGATGTTTCGACCCTTCGGGATGAATGGGATGCCCGTATTAATGCCATCCTGACGGAGGCTACCCTGAAACGTCCTGACGTGACATGGGAAGTTCGCGGCAGCCGGGAGGGAAAACATTCCGAGCATCTGGGCTATCTGCTGGCGGAAATGCAATTCCTGCCACGTGCCTATCCGGATGCAAGCTGGTAAGTGCCGATGACACTACCTGCACCGCAATATGACAAAGCGGCGGTTGGTGCCATTCTGGAAATGGTCAAGGATCCGGAAATTCCGGTTCTGACCGTAGAGGATATGGGCATTATCCGTGACGTGGATATCGAAGGGGAGAAGGTCATCGTGTCCATCACCCCGACATATTCCGGCTGTCCCGCGATGGAGCATATTTCAAACGACATCAGCACCACATTAAAGCTGCATGGCTATGGCGATGTGGAAATTAAAACCGTGCTATCTCCTGCTTGGAGTTCGGATATGATCACCGAGCGGGGGCGGGAGAGAATGCGGGAGTATGGGATTGCGCCGCCTTCGGACGTGGGATCTAAGGGTGCAATGCTGGGTATCGATCCGGTATCCTGCCCGCAATGTGGATCACAAAACACCTCAATTGTCAGTGAATTCGGTTCCACAGCGTGCAAAGCGCTGTATAAATGTAATGACTGTATGGAACCGTTCGACTATTTCAAATGTGTCTAGGATAAAATAATGACAATCTTTCACAGCCTGAAGATTGCAGAGGTCGTCAGGGAGACTGATGACGCGATTTCTGTAACCTTTGACGTGCCAGAGGCGCTCAAGAAAGAATATAAATTCACACAAGGTCAGCACCTTACCCTGAAATCCACGATAGACGGTGAGGAACTACGCCGTTCTTACTCCATCTGCACCGGAGTGGATGAAGGATGCCTTCAGGTAGCGATCAAACAGATCGAGAACGGTAAGTTTTCTTCCTTTGCCAATCAGAATTTTGCAAAAGGGCAGGAAATTGACGTGATGGTCCCGCAGGGCCGCTTCTTCACGCCGCTGTCGCCGAGCAATGCCAAAAACTATCTGGCCGTTGCGGCTGGAAGTGGCATTACGCCGATCATGTCCATCATTAAGACAACCCTGACAACCGAGCCAAACAGCACCTTTACGCTGATTTATGGGAACCGGACTGTTGGCAGCATCCTATTCCTTGAGACGCTTGAGGACTTGAAGAACAAATATCCGAAACGGTTTAATGCGGTTCATATCCTGAGCCGGGAGCCACAGGATAGCGACATTTTCAACGGGCGTATCACCGCAGAAAAATGCGGGGATTTGTTTGGTGGTATTATCGACAGGTCCCGCCTGGATGACGCATTCCTATGCGGCCCTGAGCAGATGATTATGGATGTGAAAGACTTCCTGAAAAATCAGGGGATGTCAGAAGATCATATTCATTTCGAACTGTTCGTGACCGATGCCGCCATTGCGGCCTCTAACGCCCCGAAGAAAGAAACTAGTGAAGCTTCCGGGCCGCGGCATGCGGTTACCGTCATCATGGATGGGCATCAGACAACGGTTACGATCCCCGAAGACGGCGTTTCCATTTTGGATGCGGCATTGCAGGCAGATGTGGATGTTCCCTTTGCATGTAAAGGCGGCGTTTGCTGCACATGCCGTGCGAAAGTTATTCAGGGCGAGGTCCGCATGGATGTGAATTATGCCCTTGAGGATGATGAGGTTGAGGAAGGTTATGTTCTCACCTGTCAGTCACACCCGATTACCGAGGATGTGATTGTCGATTTTGATCTCTAATACAAATTAACCAAATCTAAGGCTGCGTTTCCTAATCTCTCTATGCTAATCTTCGCCCACGCGAGGAGATAAGGGGCAAGGGGGAAATCCTATATGACAACGCGGAACGCAGCCATTTTCTATGAAGCGGATGGCTTTAAAACCAATGGTAATCGCCTGTTGGGCCGACAAGCCGCAGGGGAGAGCTTTTTAAAAGGGTTCGCGCTGCATTCCGGCGTTGAGGTATTTCACGGCTTCACCGATCATCCGGGAAAGTTCAAAATGTTCCGTGATCAGGTGCAGGGGTATCTGAAAAAGCCGGCGGAATATAACTGGATTTCGGCAAATCGCATCCAGGAGCTCAGCCAAGCTGGCAGTCTTTTTTATTCTGGCCCCTCCATTGCACCCTTCGCGTGGCAGCGTCGGCATTTCAATGCAGGCAGTTTCTCCCTTTGCGGCTTGACGCACACCACCTGCTCAGCGGAGGCAATGCAGTCTATTGCGGATCTGATTACAGGCCCTGTTGAAGAATGGGATGCGCTTATCTGTACGTCTCATTCAGTTCGGAAAACAGCCGAGCATATACACGAAAACTGGGCAGAATATTTAAAAGAGAGAACCGGCGGAAAGCCGAAAGTTCGCGCGCAATTGCCCGTTATTCCGCTTGGTATTAACTGCGATGACTTTGAAAAAACAAAGGCGACAGCACCGTTTGTGAAAAAATTCAAGGCGGAGCATGGCATTAACGACGGAGATGTTGTGTTTCTGTTTGTGGGGCGGTTGGCCTCCCACGCTAAGGCGCATCCGCTTCCCATGTATCATGCGCTTGAGAAAGCGGCTCAGAAAACATCTAAAAAAATTCACCTTATTCAGGCTGGCTGGTTCGCGTCTCCGACCATTGGAGAAGTCTTTAAACAAGGGGCGGAGGAGTTTTGCCCTTCTGTGAATGCTATTTTTATTGATGGGCGTTTACCGGCGGTGCGGCAGCATATTTGGCATGTGGCTGATGTTTTCACGACGCTTAGTGATAATATTCAGGAAACCTTCGGCATCACCCCGATTGAGGCTATGGCTGCGGGGCTTCCGGTCGTGGCAACGGATTGGGATGGGTATCGCGAGACAATGCGGGACGGCGCGGAAAGCCTTCTGGTGAAAACCCAAATGCCAGAAGCGGGGAGCGGCATAGCGCTTTCCTATCGCTATAGCGGCGGTATCGATAGTTATGACCGGTATATTGGACAAGCGAGCCTTTTTACAAATGTGGATACCGATCATTGTGCAGCCCAGTATCTTGACCTGATTGAAAATGATGAAAAGCGCCAGAAAATGGGACAGGCGGGCTACGAGTATGTCCGAAAAACCTTTGATTGGTCGGTTCTCGTTCCAAAATACCAGGATTTATGGGCCGATTTGGCCGCGCGCCGGCCTAAAGAACCTGTTGGAGTGAGGCGCTGCGCTAACCCTCTGGTGGATGATCCATTTGCAACTTTCGAACATTATCCGACAGAATTGATCACCGCGAAAAGCATCCTAGAATATCAGGACGGTGCGGCAGGCCGCGTATCTCAATATAGTAAGCATGGATTAACACGGGGCGTGTCTCACATGCTGCCAGATGATGAAAAGCTGGAAGCCTTGCTGCAAACCCTGTCGTCGGAGGGCCCCAAGACAGTGGCCGATGCCGCGATCCTGCTTGGGACAAATCCGCGTTACACCATCCTGTTCGCAGGATGGCTTGCCAAAATGGATTTGGTGAAAATCAGGTGACTAACGGCATTCCCTTAGTAGTGGGGAATACCTTCAATTTCACACTCAGTTGTGGAGTAGGTTTGCGCAAAAGTGCAGCTTTTATCCACGTGAATAACCAGATTTCCTTTGCATTCATTAAAGGAATACCAGGTTTCGTACCCTGTGATCGTACCGCTGTCGCCGAAACCACCATAAATTGGCAGAAAGCTATCTGATTTCAGTGTGAGTTTACCGATATCGATATTCTCGTAAATTTCCTGAATGGTGGCGCGGCACTCTTTGGCATTGTAGGAAGTTGCCTGTGCAGCGGCCGTGCCAAAAAGGCAGAAAATCAGACTAAATGTTATGTTTTTCAGCAGTTTGCGCATTTTTATGATCGCTTGAAGTTAGAGCACCCAAACGGAGTTTTTCACATTCGGGATTGTTTGCCAAGTTTCAGCTGAATTTCCTCACGGGCGCGATCGCGCTCTTCAAAGCGGAGACGAGCAAGGCGATTGACATTTATCAATCCATCCAGCAATCCCGGAATGACAACTTCCGATGGTTTTTTCTGCTGACAAAGCTGTTTAAGCGCGGTTGCCATTGTGTCTGCATCCCGTACTTCATCATCTACCAGAACACTGATCAGTCCAAGTTCCGCGGCCCGTGTCGCCCGGATATACTGCTCCAGCCGGGGGACGGTGCGCGGGATAATCAGCGCTCGTTTATCCATGGAAATCACTTCACAGAAGGTGTTGTAACCACCCATGGCCACCACTGCCTCTGCGTTCGACATCAGGCTTTCCATGTTATTGTTAAAGGTTACGGCTGTGGCATTCTCCAGTTTGCTGATCCGCTCCCGGAAGTTTGCGCGCACCTCTGGTGGCATGAATGGCCCCAGAACAAAAAGGGCGTTCAGCGGCATGTTTTTATCCGCTTCATAAGCACGCAGAACCCAATCGGTGAGCAGATCCCCATCGCCGCCGCCGCCCACAGTAACCAGTAAGTAGGGCTTATCCATTTCTTCCAAAATGGCAGGTTCGGCCGATTGTTGAACGGTGCGTGGCAGATATCCCGTATAGGTGATTTTACGTTTCACGCCAGCCGGAAGGTTCAATTCTTTCAATGGGTTATAGAGCTGTTCTACACCAAAAACCCAAATATCATCATAGAGATTATTCAATGCGGGTAGAACATTTTTCCGTTCCCATTCCGGTACAAGAAGGGACGGATCATCCAGCACATCACGAAGACCCAGCACAAGACGTGTTCCACGCTCTTTCAGCATTTTAAGGGTATCTTCGACCTCACCGCGCAGGCCAAAAGGCTCTTTATCAACGATGAAGATATCTGGATCAAACGTTTCAGCCGTGTGCTGGATAATAGACGCGCGCATGGCCAGCGTCTGTTCGGTGTCAATATGCAGGCTAAGGGAGGTATATTCACCATTTCTGAGCTTGATAATGCCGGGAATGCGGACAAAATCAACGCGGGCCCGGAAATCAAAGCTGCCAATGATAGGAGAGCCAGACAGGATCAAAACAGATAAATTCTGGTTTTGCTCCACCAGCGCATGGGCGAGGGTTCGGCAGCGCCTTAGGTGGCCAAGACCAAAACTGTCATGGCTGTAGATCAAAATGCGCCGTGCTTCGGTGTTGGTGCTCATAAGTGCCCCCCGGTCCCGTTTTACCTTACTCAAGCTCAGCCCCCTGTATAACGGGTTAGAAACTCGAATTCATCAGGAAAGTAACATTCGATTGTGAATTCCTTCTTACATATGATTCTACGGCAATAATCAATGAGATGAATATCACATCTTTTAAGTATTATTTACTTGATGAATAATTCATATAATAAACATGAAGTAAATAATAATACAAAAATTAGTTCTGACAAATAATCTCCCGGAATCTGCCTAAAACAAGCCTGAAATTTTAAAAATCAGATTAATCAAATTATAAAATTAATAAAATTGAGAGGTATTAATTTGATGACACCCCAATAAATCTCAATTCACAATCCACGTCATCTTAGGCCCAGAGTTTGAGGCGGGAACTCATCTTTCGCGTGGCTTTTGATAACTTGTTCAGCGGCTTTTTGCTAGGGGGTAATTTATGAAAAAGCTGATATCCACATTCTTAAAAGAAGAAGACGGCGTGACAGCCGTTGAATATGCGTTGCTCGCGTCCGCAGCCGCAGCGACGGTTGGCGGCGTTGCCACAGGATTTTATTCCGATCTTGGAAGTTTCTTCGACGGGATCATGGCCGAAGATGACGGTAGTGGTTCCGGAAGTGGAAGCGGGAGCGGAGGTCAGTTCGACTAACTGTGTTTGAGGGGAGGTGAAAACGAATGTTGAACCTGAATGTCGAGGGGGACAGTTTTGCGTTCGTTTTCACCCTATTTGCGGTTTTTTTAAATGGATATATCGGTATCTGTGATGGTTTGCATCGGCGCATCCCCAATCAATCTTTGGTGATACTTCTTTGTGGGGCTGTTCCTTATCTAATCATGACCCGTGGGGTGTCGGATTTTTTGTGGGATGCTGGTCTGGGGCTTCTCTGCCTGCTGAGCTTGTTTCCGCTTTATGTAAAGCGCAAAATGGGCGCAGGCGATGTTAAATTAATCGTTGTATCGGCTGTTATTGTCGGCCTATCCGCTATGGGTGACTTTCTGACATGGCTTGCGATTTTCGGCATTGGGTTTTCGGTATTTGTTTTCCTTCCGTTGCCAAGGCTGATGTGGATGGGCGCAGCTTATTTATTATCAAGGCCGGATCTGCAGAACTGTTATCCAACTGCCCGCTCTATTCCTTATGGCATTCCTATCTCCCTCGCTGCGATCATGATTTTACTTAAAATTTAACAGTCGATTGGCGCGTTTGTTATGCGATCAGCAATTCTTTTCATCTTCTGCGTTTTGTGCCTGTCGGGGGCCGCTTTTCTGGGCGCTCGCGCTTATTGGGCTGCCCCTGAAACAAAACAGATCAGGGCGCATAAAATGATTGATATTGCCGTTGCCAACAGGCCGTATGAGCAGGGGGATCTTGTCAGCGGCTCTGATTTGGGGTGGATCAGAATGCCGGACACGGAAGATACACAGGATTTTCTGATAAAAAGTGAGACCAAAAATAAAACCTACGCCGTCGGAAGGGGGATCAAGCGAGGGCAAGTTATTGAAAAAGTGTCGCTTATCTCAAAAGCTGATCCGGCATTTTTGAAATCTGCCCTCCGCCGCCATCACGCGCTTCTACCTTTGACCAACGCGGGGGATGTTAAGGACCTCCACAATGGGGAGCGGTTGGATATCTTCCTGTCACTTGCCGGGACAGCTCCTCGAATTATTCAAATTGCCGCCTCCCTTCGTGTATTGGAAAGCGCCGAAGGTGAGCGTCATCTGGAAATTCCTAAATCTCAGTTGAAACTCTATCTGACGGCGCAAGGAAGCGGGAAACTCACCTTTGTTCAAACGGATCAACTGGCAGCTTCTGATCAGATTGATGCTGACCAAATTTTAAAGGAGATCTTAAACAAAGAGCCAATCAAGGCACCCGTGATATCAACTCCGCCGCGCGCCCTTCGCATTCACAGGGGCAGCAAAGTTACTGAGCTGCCGGTTAGAGATACAGCTGGCGGTGGGATTATCAGGCGGGCCTCTGTTAAAGGGGGCACGAATGCGCGTTAAGATATTAGTATTTGTCGCAAGCCTTCTCTATGGGGGCGCCTCATTGGCACAGGCTGCACCGCTTGAACTGATGGTAAATGAGGGACAGCTTATTCGCATCTCTGACACTATTCAGGATGTGGTGATTACAAATCCCGATATTGCGGATATTCGCCTGACGCAGGATCGCAATTTATTCGTATATGGCAAACGAATTGGCGAAACACAGTTGGTGGTTTTAGGGCAGAATGATCGTGTTCTTTATAGCCGGTCGATTGCAGTGATGGCCAATCTAACGCGCCTTCAATCCTCATTGGATCATAACTTTCCTAATAGCCGGCTCCTTGTCTCATCAACGCCTGGCAGCCTTATTTTATCCGGCTTAATCGAAAGTAGCGCGGCGATGCATAACGCCTTGAAACTAACCGAAGGCTTTGCCGGTGAAGGAATGCATGTTTTGAACCAGATGACCCTCCTTGGTCCAAATCAGGTGAATTTAAAAGTTCGGGTGATGGAAATGAACCGGGTCGCCATTCGGGAAATTGGCCTTAATTGGGATATTCTCCTCAATCCCGGCTCCCTCGCCATTAATGTGGTGTCAGGGCGTCTGGCGCAAGGGGCGGGCGGGCAGTTTCTGCCAAACCTGGGAACGGGCGGCGGCGGGATGTCCGCGCGTATCGGATCTAATGGTGCTGATGGCAGCATCTCGTCGATTATTGATGCCTTGTCCAAAGATCAACTGGTCACGGTACTGGCAGAGCCGAATTTAACCTCGCGTTCTGGAAGTACGGCCAGCTTTTTTGCGGGCGGCGAATTTCCGATCCCGGTGGCGGCTGATAATGACCAGTTGACGATCGAGTTCAAAAAATTTGGGGTGATACTGGATATGACCCCAACCATTTTATCGCCTGACAAAATTCGCCTTCACATCCGGCCAGAGGTTAGCGAACTCACCGCCACAGGTGCCATTATCACCGAAGGGATATCCATTCCGGGGGTCGCCATTCGCCGAACAGAGGCAACGATCGAGCTTGGGGACGGGCAGAGTTTCGCGGTCGCGGGCATGTTTCAAAATCAAAGGCAGGATACGGTGAGCAAAGTGCCGTGGCTTGGGGACATGGATGTGTTGGGGCCGCTTTTTCGCTCTAAAAAGTTTCAAAACTCAGAGAGTGAGCTGGTCATTATCGCAACCGTCAATATCGTTCGGCCAACCTATGAGGATACATATCGCAGCCCCTTGGATGTTCGTCGGAAAATGGAAACTGGGCAAAATCTAAACCCGCTACCAGATAGCCGGGCAATTCACAAAAGCGGTGGCCGTGTTTTATATGGGCCTCATGGGTTTATGAAATGAGGGGGGCGTTTTTACATTCCATAATCAGCGGCAGTCTTTTTCTGCTGCTAAGTGGCTGCATCCATATGCCCGATGAATATGCAATGCCGCCAGATGTGATCACCAAAGCTGAGGTCACGTATCATCATATCGAATATCCACTTGATCTGTCCGATCGGGGTTGGCGCGGCGAATTGCGGCAATGGCTCACGGAACAAGAAATTGATTTAAATGATGAATTATTGTTGATCTCAGCACCCCATTTGATTGCGGGGCCGGATATCGCTGAAATCTGGACTGACTATTCGAAGCGCCCGCTTCGCATTGCGGCGGCACCAGGGGCAGCGGATGTGTCGACTACTCTTCGCCTTTATCGCGCGAAAATCCAGAATATGAACTGCCACGATGCATCAGGTCGCTATCGGCTTGGTTGCGCGGTGACGATGAACCGCACATCTGATCTGCAGACACTCTCACCCGTTCGAAAACCGCTCAAGCAGGCGCGGCCAGCATTATACGAAACTGTGCCGGATGAGCGGGTTATTCAATTTCAAAAACCCGGCTGGCTAAAGACTGAGAGAGACGAAAAATGAACCTTCTCAGTCCAAAATCAATATCCGAGGGTCTATCCAGTCTGAGCTATTTTACCAAAGACGATCAGACAGCAAAGATGATCCGTCAGATTGCAAATTCTATTGGGCTTCAATCTGCCATCTCCCCAAAAGGTGATATCCGGGATGCGGTGAAATATTACCAAACGGCAACATCCCCCGATGTTCTGATCGTAGATGTATCAGGTTTGCAATTTCCGCTCAATTTTGTGGATGACCTGGCGGCTGTTAGCTCCCCTCATACACGGGTAATCGTTTTGGGAAAAGAAGATAGTGTTGGGCTTTATCGCGCGCTGCTGAAACGAGGTGTGGATGATTATCTGGTGACACCCATGCCGGAGCCCCTCCTTCGGGAAAGTCTGAACCGGTTGCGAGGCGATGGCGAGATGACAAAAACCGCTAGCGCCACGTCCGTTGGAATATTGGGAACAGTGGGCGGGGCTGGCTGCACAAGCATCGCGGCTAATCTCTTGTCTGTTTTGACAGATTTTGCTCATCGGCGGGCCGTCGGGCTGGATCTGACAGCGCGCGGCGGGATGGCGCTTTTATTTGGTCTTGTGGATACCGGAGAGCTTCATAACCTGATAAAGCGCGATCAGAATGTTGATGATTTAATTCTCTCCCGCACCCAACAAAATTTGAGCGATCGGGCGGCGTTACTTGGGTTTGGCGATGACATCACCGATGCCCTCCCGTTTGATAAACTGGAAGCTATCGGGGAGAGGCTTGGAAAAAATGCGCATTATTTGTTGATGGATTTCGGGATGTCCTCTAGCCGCGAAAACATGTCATTTTATCTTAAATCTGACCTGCATTTTCTGGTTCTAACTAGATCTTTACCGTCATTGAAAAGGGCGAAAGTGATATCTGATTTTATGATGGCCCAAGGCCTGCCATTACCAAAACTGATTTTGAACCATCCACGTCCAGTATACTCCACTGATGTCACCAAGAGCGAAATTGAGCGGATACTGGATCAGAAAATCGCTGTACAATTGCCGCACAAACCACGGCTGTTTTCCAAAGCTGAGGGGGAGGGGAGAGCCACTGTTCAAATCTCTCGTCGAATGCGTCAATCCTATCTTGAACTATCCAGTATTCTGACCGGGCGACCTACTACCGACCCTTCTTTATTTGGGCGGTTAAGGGGGGCATATGTTCGGGCGTAGAAATGACACTATTGCGGCTTTGGAGGAGGCGGCGGACGTCACTCATCCGGCGAGGTTATCTCCTCAAAATCTGCCATCGGCAGATCATATGCAATTCATTCGGGATGCTTTTTTTGCGCGTCTTAATCCGAATTTTGCGTCAGATTTATCTGAAGAAGCGCTGTTTGCCAAAATTGAGCAGGCCGTTGCCGATATTGTGGATCAGGCAAAACTGCCCATCGACCGGGAGGAGCAAAAAGCCGCGGCCCAAGAGCTTAAAAACGACATCACAGGTCTAGGACCGGTTGAGTATCTTCTGAAAGATCAGGGTGTGACGGATATTCTGATCAATGGCCCCCATCATATTTTTGCGGAGCGTCAGGGCCGGTTGGAGCAAACCTCTTTTCATTTTCGCGACGAAAGTCATTTGCTCTCAGTTGCCAAGAGAATAGCCGGCAGCGTAGGGCGCCGCGTTGATGAAAGCAGCCCGATGATTGATGCGCGGCTCGCAGATGGTAGCCGGGTTAATATCATCATTCCGCCGCTCTCCATTCATGGGACAATTGTCTCTATTAGGAAATTTCCAAATCACCAGGTCACGCTTGAAGAGTTGGCCGACAAGCAGGCCATGAGCGGGACAATGGCCGAATTTTTGGAAATTGCCGCCTTTTGCCGCCTGAATGTCCTCATTTCTGGAGGCACTGGCGCCGGAAAGACGACAATTTTGAATGCAATGTCTGGAAATGTCTCTCCATTAGAGCGGATTGTCACCATTGAGGATGCCGCAGAGATTAACCTGCAACAACCGCATGTGATCAGTCTTGAAACCCGTCAGCGGAATATGGAAGGCAGCTGTGAAGTGTCACAGCGGGATCTTCTTCGAAATGCGCTTCGGATGCGACCAGACCGGATAATTGTGGGTGAGGTTCGGGGCGTTGAAGCTCATGATATGTTGCAAGCCATGAACACGGGGCATGACGGGTCCATGTCCACCATTCATGCCAATTCCCCGCGCGATGCATTGGTGCGGGTCGAGGATCTGGTTCTAAGCTCTCTCACCAATTTTAATCCGCATGCGGTTCGCCGTCAGCTTACCTCTGCCATTGATTTGGTGGTGCATGTGGTGCGGGATTTTCAGGGTAATCGATTTATCAAATCGATTACAGAGGTAACGGGTATCGAAAGCGATGCCATCACCATGCAGGAGCTGTTTTCAGGGGCCCGTGGTACTAGCGGAACGCCAGAATTTACCCGCCATGACATTCGCCCGCACTGCCTTGAAAAGGTTGGGTTCTTTGGGCTTTCCGACCGGCTTTTATCAGTGATGACGGAAGGGGTGCGCGGATGAAGCTATTGGGGATCGCCTTTCTTTTATTCCTTATTGGAGGCGGGAGCGGGGTCTGGCTTTGGAGACAGGCAGAGCGGGAGAAACGTGTTAAAATGCTCCGCAGAATTGAAGATGGGGCCGAAAAAGAGCCAAAACAATCTCAAAAAATACAGGAAATAACGTCAAAAATACAAAAAATGCAGGAAAAGGTCCGCTCCTCCAAAATGAGGGCAATTTGCATTTTGATCAGCGGCGGCGCGATTGCCGCTATAACAGTTGCGCCAACATCAGAGATTATTTGGGTAGTGGCGATCTTTTCCAATTTGATCTTTTGGGGATTGTATGGTGGGGCCAATTGGAAATGGCGGCGGGAATGCCATAAGATATCGGAGCAGGTTCCCGACGCATTTGACATGATGGCGCGCATGGCGCGGACGGGCATTACCCCGGAGCATATTTTTAAGCGCTTGAGCCCTGAACTCAATCATCCAATCGGCACCATATTTGGGGAGGTGAGCCACTATACAAAAGTTGGTTTATCCACTGAGCAGGCCATGAAACGCGCCTTTGGTCGCTATCCCATCGATGATCTCAAGACCTTGCAATCCATCATGACATTGCACCGAAAAGTGGGCGGGAATTACGCAGAAGTGATTGAGCTTTTAGCCCAATCCGTCAGGGAGAAGTTTCAACAGGAACAGAAAGTCAAAGTGATCACGTCGGAAGCGAGGGCGGCAGCGAAAGTGGTTGGTATCCTCTCCTTCGTTTCAATTGGGATGCTGTTCTTCATGAACCGGGCGCAGTTTGATTTTTTAATCACCCATGAGAAAGGGCAGGGACTTTTGATCTATGGATTGGTTAGCAGCCTGCTGGGGTTTGTGGTCATCCGCCATATGGTGAGGAGGGTGTCGTGATCGCAGAGCTTTGGGTGATGTCAGGATTAATAGTGGCTTCGATTATTTTTGCCATAACCTCAATTCTGATGCGGCGGCGAGAGAGACGGGATCATTATTTTCACCGCGTCGGATTATGCGAGACACCGTCTGATCAGACCCCAAAACAGCGCCCGAAACGACTTTTGCTCTGGCGACGGTTCGAGGGGGGGGATTTGTTAAAGGCCGATCCCCTGCATTTTGCGGCCGCAGCTGGCAGAGAAACGTCGGAGCGGTATTGGTCCGCATTTGAGATCCCAAAGAAATACCATGTGTCGTTGTCACTTACCTTGAAGCTTTTGGTGTTTTTGATCAGTTCTTTGATGTTGAGTTGGACGTTCTGGGCAACGGTGTCCGGTGATATCACCATCGATCATAAAGTGATCATCTTTAGCCTGTCGCTGGCCTTTGCGATTTTGCTGCCTGAGTGGGGGATGAGGCGATATCTGCAGAAACGTCAGACGGAGATAGAGGCGAAAGTCCCCGACGTTTTGGACCTTCTCACCCTCTCTGTGGAGGTGGGACTTAGCTTCGATCAGGCTGTACTCAAGATATCTGATCTGATCAAGGAAAGTGCCCCGCGGCTCTCTGCTGAGTTTAAATTATTATCAAGAGAATTGTTGATCCTGCCAGAGCGGGAAACTGCCTTTGATAATCTGATCGCAAGGACGGGCGCGGAAGGTTTTAAGAGCCTGAAACTCTCCCTGATGCAGGGGGAGATATATGGCACCCCTATCGCCCAATCACTTCGCCGGGTGAGGTTGGAAACACGTCAGGAAATGCTGCACAAAAGGGGGGCGGCAGCCCGGCGGCTTCCCGTTTTCTTAAGCCTGCCCTTAATGCTCCTCATCCTGCCGCCGGTAATTGTTTTATCCACGGGGCCGGGATTTATCAGTCTGATGGCTGCAATTGGCGGTGGCTGACATGAAGGTCATCTTTATCATATTGGCTCTATCGGTCCTGTCCGGATGTGCCTCACTCGATTTGTTTGGTGTTGATCTCAATTATCCTCTTGAGGGGATGGAAAAACGGGAGAGGGGGGAGGCGGTTGCCGATCAGTTAGTGAACGTGGGCAGACCCGCAGCCGCCATCCCCATTTATCAAAAACTGCTTTTATCGCTAACGGAATTGGAACGGGGGCGGTTGCTCACCAAACTGGGGCAGGCGCAGCACCTGACGGGACAGTATGAGCCAGCGATCGACAGCTTTCTTGCTGCGAGTGAGGTGAAAAGTGATATCTGTGAGGTAGATTTAGGGCTTGGAAAATCGTTATTTGCGCTTGGCCGGGTCAGTCTTGCCGCGCTTCGATATGAGCATTGTCTAAAAGTCGAGCCAACCCATGCCGCCGCGCGGGAAGAGTTGGCTTTGGCGCAAATCATTCAATCAGGCGATCCGGCGGCGCTACAAATCCTATATGAGACCGCGGCGGAAAACCCTGAAGATCAGCGGCGACAGAATAATTACGCCTTGGCATTGGTCATGGTGGGGGATTTGGCAGCCGCACGTCAGCTGCTGGAGAGATTTGCGTATGCGAAGGATGAGGCTTTTACAATCAGGCAAAATCTCGCGCTTGTGATGGCGCTGCAAGGGGATGAAGAGGGTGCTTTATACGTGGCCTTGATGGACCTGCCGCCTGATCAAGCCAGAAGCAATCTAAAGATATACCGGCAGCTTCGCCAGAGCCGTGATCTGAGGGCGATAAAAGCAACCCTGCTTGGTGTAGGGGAAATTTCATGAGGCGCTTCTGGCGGTCGTCCAACGGGTCAGCCGCGGTAGAAGCGGCATTGTTACTTCCGGTGTTGTTGACCATCACGTTGGGGGGGATTGATCTCTCCCGCTATTTTTATTTGAACCTGATTTTAAGGGTGAGTAGTCAGCAGGTTTTTATGCAATTGGGGCCGGACCTTAAAGATATCACGCTGGCCGATCTTAAATCCAGGTTTGATGCTGTCATTCCGATGATGTCGGGCGGGGCGCTGATTACCACTGAGATAAAGCTGCACAAAAGTGAGGGGGGTAGCGCGGTGGGCTGGGCCGTGAGCCATCCTTATCAATCAATTTCTCCCCTCGGTTTTACAAAACTGGTGCCTGATAACCTGATCTATCTAGGATGGGTTTATGAAGGGCAATAGAGGTTTCTGGCACCATAAATCAGGGAATATTAGCGTTGAGTTGGCGCTTTTTTTACCCCTGATAGTGGCGCTTATTTTTGCATCGCTGGATTTTTATAAGATTATGACCCTGCGGGCAGAGTTGGATGCAACAGCCGTTCGGCTGTCCCACGCTCATTTTAGCAATGGGATATTAAGCCCATTACTTTCCGGTAAAATCGTCGCAACGCAGCAGGTTTTCGCACCGGGTAAGGCAGAAGGGACGATTGAGGATAGTTTTAGTCCTGCCGGACTTAGTTGCGCACCAAAAAATGATTTTCGTGAAGAGATGAAAGGCGCATTCAAGGTCCCCTTTGGCAAAGTGACGGTTTGTTTGATGTTGACGGAGGATGATCTGATTTCTGGCTTTATCAGCGGCCCCATAACCTTGCGGTCCGTGCATTATTATCCTCTGGGGATTGCGGGATGACGATGCACCGGTTGTTATCGGACGAGCGTGGGAGCCTTTTGCCGTGGGCTGTCTTGTCATTAATATTATTAATGGGAATGCTGGCTGTCTTGTTGGATGGGGGGCGCTATTTTCTCCTGAAAAACAGGCTGTTGAACGTGGCTCATATGGCGGCGGGATATGGGGCGGAAATGTCGGATTTGCTG
This sequence comes from Sneathiella sp., assembly GCA_017643685.1. Taxonomy (GTDB): domain Bacteria; phylum Pseudomonadota; class Alphaproteobacteria; order Sneathiellales; family Sneathiellaceae; genus Sneathiella. Next base: position 43,795 of record JAEPMY010000002.1, on the reverse strand, counting down.
CCTGAGGAAGAACTTCTTGCCAGTATCCGCCTGATCGTGAGGTCTGAGCTTGGTGAGGATGATGGGTTTCTCTCTCTCGCTCGCCGGGATTATTCTCTGTCCCTGATTGAGGGAAGCCACAGTTCCACCGATTTTTCCGTCACTATCAAGGGAGAGCTGACCCCCTTTCTGCTCAGTACGCTTGGTATTAAGGCGGGCTTTCAGGTTAGTGTAAATAGCGTTCGGCGATCGGAACCTATCCCATCTCATATCGGAATGGTTTTGGACCATGCGGCGACAAATCCGGATATCAGAGCCACCGCGGAATATTTCTTATCCAAGCTGACGGCCATAAATTCAGCGGAGGAAATAAGGCTCGCCCTTATTCCAAATGCCACCAATCTGATAAATGTGGCGCCCCACAAAGAATGGGTGATGCCGGGGCATTGGCCCGCTGCGGTGCCGCCAAATGTACCGGGGCGCGCCATGTGGTCAGGCGCGCTTGAGGATCAGCGATGGTGCGTTCATCCACGCCCTGGCGGCGTCCGAAAAACGTCCAATCCACCCGCCATGCAACCTTTTGAGATAGCGATGGAAATCACGGTTGAAACCGCCGCTGATGGAACGGATGAATATGCCGTGACGACAACGGACGAATGTCCTGCAGTGTCTATTACCCCGCTCAAAGCAGATCAAACTGCCGCGCGACAGGCCGTGCAAAATCTAAACGATAGTGGTGATTTCTATCCGGGGCGCGGCCTTGTTTGGGGACTTCGAACATTGTCACCCAAGTGGAAAGGTGTGTGGCGAGGAGAGGCGCGCATCCCAAACCCAGAGAAACAGATTATTTTTATGATGGTGTCGGCGGCCCCTACAAATAATGCTGATGATCAAGCTGATTTCGCTGCTGCTTGCAACGAGGCGGTATCATCGGGGATCATGATTTATGCGGCAGGCCCTCAATCAGCGGTGGATGAATTAGCCACGTCATGTGATATGGAAAAATTCAGATATTTAGGGACAGATTATGTCCAAGCGTCATTGCGGTTATTAGCTTCTTTGAGAGAAATTCACTAAACCCGAGGGAGGCTTGACCAGCTATCGGGCATGATAAAGGGACGTGCGATTTCTACGTCACCTGCTTTTAAAGCGACTTGCCGCGGGGTCGGATTTTCGTTGAAGATTTGATTCAGCGCCTCTGTCAACTTCATCTCGGTCGCTTGCCATTTGTCGTCAGGCACAGAATTTAGCCAATCGGCTTTGGTCAGTATGGCAAAATGGCTAATTTTCCACTCTGATAGATAGCTATCCAGATGGTGAAGAGGAAGCCATTTTCCATGCAAGCCATCGGGGGCGAGACGGGGCGGCAGGATGATTTCCGTGCTTGAATGAGGGGAGTAAAGACAGCCTTTTACAAAAGGAAAACACTGAATTGGCCTATCTGATATCCCAAGGTCACTTAGCAGAGTTTGCGCATAAGGTTCATTAAGGTGATGAAGCTGAAAATCCAGTAGGCGATCCAGTTTTCGTTTCAGATTATCGCGCCGAAGCGGCCCTAGCCAGTTGGCTTCATCCTCTGGTGTGCCATCACAGGCGTAGAATTTAATCGCCAATTCCCACTGATAGATATGTCCTGCATATTCAAAAAGTAGGTCAATCTCTCCATAGGTGTTTTTCTCATCCCGAAGCTGAAGGTTATGACCGATAACCCGAACATCTGGCAGATTTTCAAGCCAGTAAAAAGTGAGATATTCAAAGAGAGAGCCAAGATTTTTACGTTTTCGCTTGGCCAAATAGGCATTTAAGGGCGCGGGGTCATGCCGCACCCTTGTTATCAACTCCTGGCTTTCGGGAAGTGACCACAGATCAGGTTCGACCTTGCCTTTTAACAGAAAGGGCGATGTGATCACCCATTCCAGCGCCTCCGCAATATTAGCCGAGGATGCCATAGAACATCCGAATGGAGGTTAGGAACAGGAAAAAGGCAAAAGCTTTTTTCAGCATTCCTGTATTGATGCTATGGGCGATATGGGCGCCAACAGGGGCAAAAATAATGGTCATCGGTACAATAACCAAAAAGCCCAGAATATTGACATACCCAAAGTTACCAGGCGGCAGATTTGCAGCCTCAAGACCCGCGAGGAGAAAGCCCACTGTGCCCGGAATAGCGATGATCAAGCCAATGGCCGATGCTGTTCCAACGGCCTGCCGAATGGGGTAGTTGAACAGCGTTAGAATAGGCACAGAGAATGTCCCCCCGCCGATCCCCATCATGGCAGAGAACCAACCGATAAAGAGCGCCAGTACCTCTTTTAAGGGAGATTTTGGCAACTTGTCAGAGATATGAACTCCTTCGGGGCGGAAGGCCATATTTGCGGCAACCACAAGAGCCAGAACGGCGAAGATACCGGTCAGGATTGTGGCGTTTACAATGCTCGCCATCCATGTCCCGCCAAGAACGCCGAGGAAAATAACAATTCCCCAACTTTTCAACAGCGCTGTATCCACAGCCCCTTTTTTATAATGAGCCCGGGCGGACGAGATGGAGGTTAGAATAATAGTGGCAAGGGACGTTCCCACCGCCACATGCATGCGGACCTCTTCGGCAATCCCGATGTAAGAGAGCAGGTGGTAGAGAACCGGTACGATAACGATACCGCCGCCAACACCCAAAAGCCCCGCCAGAATACCGGCGACAATTCCGGTGCCGACCAACGCGGCCCCCATCAACATCAGAAGTTCTGTATCCTGTCCGGCAAATTCAAACATACTTACACTACTCTCTCGTCAGGAAGTTTTAAGAAGGTCACGAATAACAAGTTCAAGCTTATTCAAGGAGTTACAGGTCTCAGCTACCGTGCAATATGGCGCAATCCGCAGCATTTCGCTATCCCCTGAACCCCAGATGGATTTCCGTTCAGGGTTCAACCAGATAACGCGCTTTGCCCGGGTTTTAATGTCTTTCAGGATATCCACACGCGGATCCGACCCGTTGGAGCGGCCATCGCCCAGAATAATAATGGTGGTCCGATTATCAATCTCGTTAAAGACCAGATCTTTGAAATCCTGCATGGCGCGTCCATAATCGGTGGAGCGCCCCCCGTATTTATCAATGGCGGCAGGCACTGCCTCTTCGGGGCCATTTTCTTTTAAGAGATCGGTAATTTCCCCTAAATCGCCGGAAAAGGCGAAGGAGCGAACGTTGGGTAGAACCTCGTTCATGCTGTAGAGGAAGAGGAGCAGAAAACGTGCGACAGAGGCGACAGAGCCACTGACATCACACACGGCCATCACCTTTGGCCGGTCTTTTTCCTTTTGCTTCCAATGGGTTTCAAACAGAATGCCATCATAGGCCACATTGCGGCGCATGGTTTTGCGAATATCCAGATGTCCGCGATTTTTGACCTTTTTCACCCGCGAGTTCATATCGGTCAGACGCTTCGCCATCTTGCGGGTCATTTCCCGCATGAGACGGAAATCGCGGTGTTCGATATTGGAAAGGCGCACCTTTTTAAGGACATTCTGACGAAATTCAGTGCTTTTGCCTTGCGCGGTCATGGCCAGTTGCCGGTCCACCATATCGCGGGTTGCTTCGAACAACACATTAAGGCGGCGCTCCAACTCATCCGCGCTGTCGTCTGCTTCGTTGGCGCGGCGATCCCGAATATCCTGATTAACGCCATCAAGGCCCATTGCCTCCATAATTCGGCGGGTGAAGAGCCCCCGCTGGGTGGAGAGAACAATGTTTGAAAGACCTACCTCATCGGCGGCTTCGCCCATCCGCATTTGAAGGCCTGTGCGATCGCCAGCTTCTAGCATCTCGGTCAAGGACGTTGCAGGGCCGCCTTCGCCGTCTTCAGCTGCAGATTGACCCGATCCCCCACCACCGCCGCCTTCCGATCCGGAAGGAGAAGAAGAGGGAGAACCATCATCCAGATTATCCAGCAAGGATGGGGCTTCCATTCCATTGCCGTCGCTCTCTTCATCTTCGCCAAGCTGCTCTGTCAGGTCTCCGCCCATATCCAGCTTGGTTTCGATTTTGAAAAACTCATCGAAGCAATGATCAAAGCTTTCCATCTCGTCGGTGGTTTTGGCCATCACCTGACCCAGCGCGCTTTTCAACAGGCCGCGATCCTCATAGCCGAGCAGCTCGATGGTGCGGGCAGCGTCAATCGCCTCTCCGATTGAGACAGGTACATCCGCATGACGGAGCATATCCACAAAATCGGCGAGGGGGCGGCTCATCAGCGCGCCTCTTTCTTGGCGGCGGTGACCAGTTTTGGAATTTCGCTATCCATATTATCAATATCGTCTTCGAATTTCAGAAGCATATTGAGGGTATTCCGAACCATGTCCGTATCCAGACTTTCCGCATGCAACAGCATTAGGGTCCGCGCCCAGTCAATGGTTTCGCTAACCGCAGGCAGTTTTTTCAAATCCTGTGTGCGAAGCTGCTGCACAAAGGCGACAAGCTGGTTCCGCAAATTTTCGTCAATTTCTGGAATACGGGCCTGAATAATCTGGCGTTCCCGATCCGCATCTGGGAAGGGAATGTAGAGATGCAGGCACCGACGTTTCAGTGCATCGCCCATTTCCCGGCTGTTGTTACTGGTCAGGAACACAACCGGTTTGTGGATGGCTTTAATGGTACCAATCTCCGGGACCGTGATCTGATAATCTGACAGAATTTCCAGCAGATAAGCTTCAAATTCGTGGTCGGATTTATCAATCTCGTCAATCAGAAGAACGGTTTGATTGTCTGACATCAACGCCTGCAGAAGCGGGCGTGCCTCCAGAAAATTATGAGAGAAGAACTGATCCCCGAACGTATGGAGTTTTTCCATCGACGCATCAATGCCTTGGGCATCTTCCAACAGATCGCCGAGCTTTTCTTTCAGGATTTGCGTATAGAGAAGCTGTTTGCCATATTTCCATTCATACAGCGCCTTGCTTTCATCAAGCCCCTCATAGCATTGCAGGCGCACCAGATCTGCGCCCATCAATTCAGCGGTGGCTTTGGCCAGTTCCGTTTTACCAACACCCGGAGGTCCCTCAACCAGAATGGGTTTATCCAGTTTCCGGGAAAGATAGATGGATGTTGCGATATGGCGATCACATATATAGCCCGCACCCTCGAAACGTTTTTGAATGTCGGCAATGGCGGCGGTCGGGTCTTTATCTATAAGGGTCACGCGAAAATTCCGTTTCTTTTTGGCGACCTGCCCTGAAACGAATGGCCGCCGATTTTTTGTTGTTTGGTTTTATTCTTGAACTTCCTTAGCAGGAAGTCATCATAATTTCCAGCTTTTGCGAGGCGTGCGCCCGCTATCGTCACTGGACAGTCATCCTCTGGCAGGGTAAAAGGCGTGAAAAGGCAACTATTTATTATATAACTGTCCCCCGTTAAAAGCAGGCGGTGCACAGGAGTTAGAGAATGACAACGGCTAAGGAAATACGTTCTTCGTTTTTGAATTTTTACGGCAAAAACGGACACGAAATCGTAGAAAGCTCTCCGCTGGTTCCGCGGAACGATCCAACCCTGCTGTTTACCAATGCGGGTATGGTCCAGTTTAAAAACGTTTTCACCGGTCAGGAGAAACGTCCTTACAGCCGAGCGGTAACCACACAGAAATGTGTGCGGGCCGGTGGTAAACATAACGACCTTGAAAATGTCGGCTACACAGCCCGCCACCACACATTCTTTGAAATGCTAGGGAACTTCTCTTTTGGCGATTACTTCAAGGAAGAAGCCATTCATCTGGCGTGGAACCTGCTAACCAAAGAGTTTGGTCTTGCCAAAGACAAGTTGCTGGTAACTGTTTATCACGATGATGATGAAGCCGTTGATCTTTGGAAGAAAATCGGCGGCTTTAACGATGATAAAATCATTCGTATTGCCACATCTGATAACTTCTGGTCCATGGGGGACACAGGTCCATGTGGTCCATGCTCCGAGATTTTCTTCGATCACGGCGAAGGCATTCCTGGTGGCCCTCCGGGCTCTCCTGATGAGGATGGGGATCGGTTTATTGAAATCTGGAACCTGGTGTTCATGCAGTTCGAACAGCAGGCAAGTGGTGAGCGTACCAATCTGCCGCGTCCGTCAATTGATACCGGCATGGGGCTTGAGCGAATTGCCGCTGTTTTGCAGGGCAAGCACGACAACTATGATATCGACCTGATGCGCCGCATCATCGAAGCGTCTGCACATTTCTCAAATGTGGATGCAGATGGTGATCTGGCTGTATCCCACCGTGTGATTGCAGACCATTTGCGGTCTTCTTCCTTCCTGATTGCGGATGGTGTGCTACCATCTAACGAAGGTCGTGGTTATGTGCTGCGCCGCATTATGCGCCGCGCCATGCGTCACGCGCATCTATTGGGCGCAAAAGACCCGATGGTTTATAAACTGGTGCAGACACTGGTGGACGAGATGGGCGCAGCCTTCCCAGAGTTGGAACGTGCGCAGTCCCTGATCACAGAGACATTGAAACTGGAAGAAACCCGGTTCAAGGAAACGCTTGGCCGTGGTCTGAAGCTTCTGGAAGACGAAACGGACAAGCTGGGCGGTAGTCAGGCACTTTCCGGTGACGTGGCGTTTAAACTCTACGATACTTTTGGCTTCCCGCTTGATTTGACAAAAGACATCCTGCGCGGTCAGGGCCGAGATCTGGACGAAGCAGGCTTTGACGCTGCCATGCAGAAACAGAAAGAGGCTGCCCGTGCGGCCTGGTCTGGCTCAGGTGAGGCGGCGACGGATAAGGTCTGGTTCGATCTTTATGATCGCTTTGGTGCCACTGAATTCCTTGGTTATCAGACGGAAAGCGCTGAAGGTCAGGTTCAGGCTGTTCTTGTGAACGGTGAAGAAGCTGAAAAAGCATCCGCTGGTGATGAGGTCATGCTCGTTCTGAACCAAACGTCTTTCTACGGAGAGTCCGGCGGTCAGGAAGGTGATAAAGGCCAACTCACATCTGAAAACGGTCTGGTTATCGATATTACAGACACGCAGAAACGTGAGAACCTGCATGTTCACATTGGTAAAGTTGTTGAAGGGACTGTCGCAACTGATGATGTTGTTGAAACCCATGTAGATGGGGGACGCCGGGCGCGTCTGCGGGCGCATCACTCTGCCACACACTTGTTGCATGAAGCATTGCGTCAGCGTCTTGGGGATCACGTGACACAGAAAGGCTCCTTGGTTGCCGAGGATCGTCTGCGTTTTGACATCTCGCATCCAAAAGCGATCAGCACCGAAGAGCTGCGCCAGATCGAAAAAGATGTGAATGACCGTATTCGCCTGAACGCTGAGGTTGGCGTCAAACTGACAACTCCGGAAGATGCCATTAAAGGCGGTGCGATGGCCCTCTTTGGTGAAAAATACGGCGATGAGGTTCGTGTTGTCTCCATGGGTGGTGACGATATCAACAAAGGCGCCGGCAAAACATATTCTGTTGAGCTTTGTGGTGGTACCCACGTGGGCCGCACTGGTGACATTGGGATGCTGAAAATCATCAGCGAAGGTGGTCTTGCCGCCGGTGTTCGCCGGATTGAGGCAGTCGCAGGTGAAGCCGCGCTTGATTATGTCAACGGTCAGGAAGCGTTGCTGCAAGGTGCCGCTGGTGCGTTGAAAGTTGCACCTAATGAGCTCACAACTCGTATCTCAGCGCTTTTGGATGAGCGTAAACGTCTTGAGCGGGAACTATCCGATACACGTAAAAAGCTGGCTACGGGCGGCGGAAGCGCCGGTAATGACAAAGAAGACGTGAACGGCGTTGCTGTTATTGCCAAGGTTCTGGAAGATGTACCGCCAAAAGATCTGAAGCCGATGGCCGACGACATCAAGAAACAGGTTGGCAGCGGTGTTGCGGTTCTGATTGCCGTGAACGACGGTAAAGCCTCTATCGTTGTCGGTGTGACTGACGATGTGACCGATAAGGTGAGCGCGGTTGATCTGGTGCGTGTTGGCTCCGCAGCGCTTGGTGGTAAAGGCGGCGGTGGCCGTCCTGATATGGCGCAGGCTGGTGGTCCGGATGGATCAAAAGCAGATGAGGCCATTGCGGCCATTAAAGAAGCCATCGCAGGCTAATCCATAATAAAAGCGGCAGCCTTTTGGGGCTGCCGCTTCTTCTGCGCCATTGGGAGCACAGAACGCCTCCGAGTGACTCTCGGTCCCCCGAAACGCTGCTTGTTCAATAGCTTAATCGGGGAGTTTGATTTATCACATGCATTTCAGACAAGTTTGTGACCTGCAAAAGGAATTTTTGTGGCAGGCATATACGTCTTAGCTCGTTTGCTTTTGTCCAACCCCATGCTTGAATATGATAAATCCAAACAGCAACATTGCCAGAAGTGTGAGCAAAGATCCGATTTTCGCTAGAACTTCAGTCTGGCCTGTAAGTGCAAACGCAATTCCCGGAGTGATGGTCACAACTGATAACACGGCCAAACCAAGGTGTATTTTCGCAAGATTACTGTTGGCGGCGGACGGCGTCAGCGCATAATAAGTGCCAAAGATAAACATAGTGACAAAACCGATCAGGTTTAGGTGGCCATGGGCAGGGGACAGTATGTGGTCATGTGTTGCAGACATATATATGCCCCAGATCATTCCGCAAATCGCAAACAGGGTGCCCATCATGTAAAAGGATGCTGGTACTTTATTCATACTTAATACCTCTCTATTACAGACTACTTACGTCATTATTGTATTTATTATTATGTGTTGCCTCAGGCTGGCAGGCCGCGGCAATTTCATTGAATGCACGTCTATTATATGACGTATTTTTAGATAAATCTAATAAGCCTTCGATTTATCTCTCACCACTTGTTAAGCCGACATGAAATATCCATATATCTGAGACGATTGTTTTTCTGGAATATAGGAAATGAATTACCTTAAAACAGGCATGTTGATTGCGGCCATTACAGCCATTTTCCTTGGTGTTGGCGCTATGATTGGTGGTCAGCAGGGGATGATTATTGCCTTTGTGATTGCCGTCGGCATGAACTTCTTCGCCTACTGGAATTCCGATAAAATGGTGCTTCGGATGTATGGCGCGAAAGAAGTGGACGCCACGACAGCACCGGAATTTTATAAACTGGTAGGCGGATCTTGCCATGCGGGCGGATTTGCCAATGCCACGGGTCTACATCATGGAAAATCCGCAGCCAAACGCGTTTGCGACAGGTCGGAACCCTGAAAATGCAGCCGTTGCTGCGACAACAGGCCTATTGAAAATTCTGAACCGCGATGAAATTGCCGGTGTGATGGCCCACGAACTTGCACATGTCAAAAATCGCGACACGCTGATCATGACGATTACCGCAACCCTTGCCGGTGCGATCAGCATGCTGGCAAACTTTGCCATGTTTTTTGGTGGAAATCGCGATAATAACACCGGATTTATTGGTATCATCGCGACTGCGCTGCTGGCACCTATTGCGGCGATGCTGGTTCAGATGGCCATTAGCCGGACGCGGGAATATTCCGCAGATAAGCTGGGCGGTCAGATTTGCGGTAATCCAGAAAGTCTGGCGTCAGCGCTTGCCAAATTGGAAAATGGGGCCCGCCATATCGAGAATTACGAGGCGGAACGAAACCCCGCATCGGCAAGTCTTTTCATTGTGAACCCCTTAAGTGGGCATCGGGCGGATAATCTTTTTTCAACCCATCCATCGACAGCGAACCGGATTGAACGTCTTCGTGAATTGGCGGCATCCATGTTCCGGCGGGCGCCTGAGCGGTCAGCGCCGCGTCAAAAGCCGACAACAACCCGCCGCGGAACAAGCGGTATCCCGGAAGTGGGCGGTAAATCGAAACCGGACGATAATAATCCCTGGAATTAGTCGTTGGTGACGGATGTGCTGGGTTCTTTAATCATGGCCCGTGCCAGGAAGTTGGCGAGGAGTTTCACAAACTCCTCCCGGCTTTTACCCATGCGGTAGGCTTGCGGCGCGGCCGATTGAATAACCCCCATCATGGCGTGGCCCATCAATTCAGGGTCCACATCATCATAAAGCTCTCCGCGTTCTTTTGCGTCACTGATGATGCGGATAAAGCCCGCGGCAAATTTGCTTCGAACAACTTTTGCCATCTTATCTGTCGGATCAAATACCTTGATATCGACGAGCGCGGACCGGAGCAGGCCGGGGTTCTGTTCCGCAAATTCCTGAATTGCGGTCAGGGCGTGGTTTAGATATTCCTCAAAATTTTTAACTTCAGGAATGCGATCGACTACATAATTGGTCAGGTCTTCCTGTGCCTCATAAGCAAACGCGAGGAAAATTTCTCGTTTATCGTTGAAATGACTGTAGAAAGTCCCGTGGGCGACATCGGCCTCGCGGGCGATATCCTGCGGCCGGGTTTCATGGTAGCCTTTTTGGATAAATAACTTACGAGCTGCCGCCAGAAGCCTCTCTCTTTTCTCTGCCTTGCGCTTGCTGGCGCGATCGCCGGCCACCCGGCCATCCACAATGCTGCCCATTAAAACTGCCCCTTATTATTTTTTTGCAGCTGCCGCTGGAAATTTATGTGACAATTTGTCATTGTCTCTACGTTACAAAAAAACAAAATATAAAAAAACAAAATAAAACTGGGGGAAACACCGCATGTCTGCCGCCATTCCGTTCCGGCCCTTAAATAGACCTCTGCCCGATATCTCCGTTACCAAACGTGATGACGGCTCTTATCTGATGCGCAGTAACATTGCAATCGGAGAATATGAAAAAAATGTATCCGCCCTTTGGCATCGGGCGGCGGAAGAATTTCCAGACCGGCCATTTCTGGTGCAATGCTCCCCGTCGGAGACATGGCCAGAGCTGACCTACAAGGAAGCCAGAGACAAGGCGGATATGGTCAGCACCTGGCTGATCAATAATGGGTATGACGAGACAACATCCATTATGATCCTCTCCACCAACAGTTTTGCTCATGCGATCCTGTCCATGGGTGCCTTGCAAGTTGGTGTGCCGATTGTGCCTGTCTCGCCGTCTTTCTCCCTGATGACACAGGATTATGAGAAGCTGAGATACGCAGCTGATTTGACCGAGCCGAAAATGATTTTTGCTGAAAGTGCAGATATGTTTGGTAAGGCCATGACCGTTTTAAAAGACGGAAAGCGGGACTTTGTGACGGCGTCTGGTGTTGTTGATGGGGGGATGGCTTTTGACGAGTTGCTGATCCCGGCGGAGGAGGCGGTAATCGCCCCAAAACGCGATGCCGTTACCCATGAGAATATCGCAAAAATTCTGTTTACATCCGGATCAACTGGGATGCCAAAAGCCGTTGCAAACACCCAGCGGATGCTGTGTTCTGCGCAGCGCATGGCGGAGTTGATTACGGAGCAGACGGATCCTGCAACAGATCCGACCGTCGTGCTGGATTGGCTGCCTTGGCACCATACCTATGGTGGCAACATGAACTTTTTCAGCATCATGCGAGTGAAAGGGACCATGTATCTGGATGATGGGAAGCCGGTCCCCGGATTGTTTGACCGGACTATCTCAAATTTGAAACAGGTAAAACCAACACGGTTCAGCAGCGTTCCAACGGCCTATAGCTTCCTACTTGATGAAATGGAAGAGGATGAAGAGCTGGCAACGGCGTTCTTTGATCGGGTGCGCCTGTGCCAGTATGGTGGGGCAGCCTTGTCGCAGGAGTTGTTCGAACGGATGCAGGTCCTTGCCATTAAATACACGGGGTATCGTATGCCCTTTGGCACGGGTTGGGGATCGACGGAGACAACGGCCGTCGGCACGTCTGTGTATTGGGATGAGGAAAAGGTTGGCCTGATCGGCGTGCCTTATTCCGGCATCGACGTGAAGCTGGTTCCGGTTGCCGGGAAGTTTGAAATTCGTGTGAAAGGTCCGGCCATCCTTGATGGATATTATAAACGCCCGGATTTGACCTCTGAATATTTCGATGAAGAAGGGTTCTATTGCATTCGGGATGCGGTGAAATTCATTGATGCGAAGGATCCATCCCACGGAATGGTATTCGCAGGGCGAGTATCCGAAGACTTTAAGTTGTCCAACGGCACATGGGTTGAAGTGGGTAGTCTGAGATTGGCCCTGATTGATGCCCTTGATCCGTTGGCGCGAGATGTGGTTGTTGCGGGACATAATCAGAATGAAATCGGTATTTTGATTGTCCCCAGCGAGCCCGCCATGGCAGCAATGAAAAAACGCGGTCTGGAAGTGCAAAACCCCCTTGATACAGTGACCGATCCTGAATACCTTCAGAAGGTCGAAGAAAAACTAAAAACATATAACAATAATAACGGATCAGGGAGTAGGCGGGTCGGACATGCAATCGCCATGTCATACCCATTATCACCGGACAAAAACGAAATTACAGATAAACAGTATATCAATCAGTCCGCCGTTCTGGAAAACAGGGCGCAACTCGTGGAACGGCTTTATCAAAATAATGACAGCGCGGATGTGCTGAACCTTAGAAAAATGGAAAGAATGTAATGACTGAAATGAACAAACAATGGCTTCTGAAATCCCGCCCTGTGGGAGAACCAACGCTTGATAACTGGGAATATGTTGAAACACCTGTGCCAACACCGGGCGAAGGTGAAATGCTGCTGAAAACCATTTACATGTCACTGGACCCGTATATGCGTGGTCGGATGAACGAGTCTAAAAGCTACGCGGCAAGTGCTGAAATCGGCCAGCCAATGAGTGGTACTGGCGTTTCTGTTGTGGTGAGCAGCAACAATCCAAAATTCAAAGAAGGCGATTATGTGGTTAGCCATACCCTGTGGCAGTCACATTCCGTATCCAACGGCCAAGGCGTGATGAAAGTTGACCCATCCAACGCCCCAATTTCAACAGGTGTTGGTATTTTGGGTATGCCTGGCCTGACGGCTTATGTGGGTCTGCTGGATATTGGTCAGCCAAAAGAGGGTGAGACGGTTGTGGTCTCTGCGGCATCCGGTGCTGTGGGCTCTATCGTTGGGCAGATCGCCAAAATCAAAGGCTGCCGCGTGATCGGTGTTGCCGGTTCCGAAGATAAATGCCGTTATGTTGTTGATGAGCTGGGCATGGATGAGTGCCTCAACTATAAAGATGATGACTTTGAGGCTCAGCTTGAAAAAGCCTGCCCAAATGGCGTTGATGTTTATTTTGAAAATGTGGGTGGTCGCGTCTTTGATGCGGTATTCCCATTGATGAATGACTTCGCGCGGATCCCGCTTTGTGGTCGGATTGCCAACTATAACATGACGGGCGATCCAGATGGTCCGAACAAATTACCGGCCTTTATGGGAACCATGCTGGTAAAACGTATTATGTTAAGAGGTTTTATAAGTTTTGATCATTATGATCGCTTCCCGGACGTTGTGCGGGACCTTGGAAACTGGATCCGCACCGGCGAAGTTAAGTATAAAGAAGATATTGTACAGGGTATTGAAAACGCCCCAGAGGCGTTTCTTGGTCTGCTGAAAGGCAAAAATTTCGGAAAGCTGTTGGTACAGGTTTCCGAGGATCCAACACGGGATTAATCCTGAATAAGAACAGTCAAAACCTTGGAAGGAATACATATGACTGCCATTACGGATAAAGTAAGTTACGAAGCAGAGGGTAATGTTGGGGTTATCACGGTGGACAATCCACCAGTGAACGCACTGGCCGCCGCGGTTCGTGCCGGTATCAAAGGTGGTATCGAAGCGGCGAATGCGGATGACAGTGTGACATCCATCGTTCTTCACTGCGCGGGACGGACATTTATCGCAGGTGCGGATATCACCGAATTTGGTAAACCACCACAAGAGCCGAGCCTGAATGCTGTAATTGAGGCGATCGAGAACTCCAAAAAGCCAGTTGTTGCGGCCGTTCACGGTACAGCGCTCGGCGGTGGTCTTGAGACAGCTCTTGGGTGTCATTACCGGGTGTGTAGCCCAACTGCGCAGGTTGGTCTGCCAGAAGTGAAACTGGGTATCCTTCCAGGTGCTGGCGGAACGCAGCGTCTGCCGCGTGTTGTTGGGGTGCCAATGGCACTTCAGATGATTACAAGCGGTAATCCGATCAAAGCGGCCAAAGCATTGGAAGTAGGCTTGGTCAGCGAAATTGTTGACGGCGATCTGAAAGAAGGCGCGAAAGCTTTTGCACAGAAAGTTGCCGATGAAGGCCGTCCGCTGGTCAAAATCTCTGATCAGGACGATAAGTTGCAGGAAGCGAAAGACAATCCTGCGATTTTTGATGATTTCCGCAAATCCATCGCCCGTAAAACACGTGGTTTCCTGGCGCCAGAAAACTGCATCAAAGCCATTGAAGGTGCCGTTAATCTGCCATTCCCTGATGGGTTGAAGCGCGAGCGTGAACTGTTTATGGAATTGATGACAGGTGAGCAGTCTATCAGCCAGCGCTACATGTTCTTCGCAGAGCGTCAGGCTATGAAAATTCCTGATGTCCCGCGGGAGACAAAAACTTTTGATATCAATACTTGCGGTATCATTGGGGCAGGCACTATGGGCGGCGGTATCGCCATGAACTTCCTGCAGGCTGGTATTCCGGTTACGATTGTTGAGACTTCTCAGGAAGGTCTGGACAATGGTCTTGAAATTATCCGTAAGAACTATGCGGCAACCGTTTCCAAGGGACGGATGAAGCAGGAAGCGATGGATAAATGCATGAGCCTGCTGACCGGCACAACCAATCTTGAAGATGTAAAAGATGCGGATATCGTCATCGAAGCCATTTTCGAGAATATGGAAGTGAAAAAAGAGCTGTTCCAGAAACTGGATGCGATCTGTAAAGAAGACGCCATTCTGGCAACAAACACCTCCACACTGGATATAGATGAAATCGGTAGCGTCACAAAACGCCCTGAATCTGTCATCGGTCTGCATTTCTTCAGCCCGGCAAATGTCATGAAGTTGCTGGAAGAAGTGCGTACCAAGAAAACCAGTAAAGAGGTTATGGCAACTTGTATGAACCTGGCAAAACGGATCGGCAAAATACCTGTTATGGTCGGCGTTTGTGAAGGTTTTGTGGGTAACCGTATCCTGCACCGCCGGACAGAGCAGGCAACTGCTCTGATTATGGAAGGGGCACTGCCACAGGATGTGGACCGCGTTTTGTATGACTTCGGTTTGCCAATGGGTCCATTTGCGATGGCTGATCTTGCCGGTAACGATGTTGGATGGCGTATCCGTCAGGGTAAAGGTGTGAAAAGCGCCGTTGCTGACACGATCTGTGAAATGGGCCGTTTTGGTCAGAAAACAGGCGCCGGTTATTACCTCTATGAAGATGGTAGCCGGACACCGAAACCAGATCCGGTTGTTGAAGAAATCATTGTCAACGCGTCTAAAGAAGCGGGCATTGAGCGCCGGAATATTTCCGATGAGGAAATTCTGGAGCGGTGTATCTACCCAATGATTAATGAAGGGGCGAAAATCCTGGAAGAGGGCATCGCCTCTCGCGCCAGTGATATCGACGTTACCTGGGTCTATGGTTATGGTTGGCCTGTCTATCGCGGTGGCCCAATGCGCTACGGTGATGCGGTTGGTCTCGACAAAGTTTACAAGAAGCTTTGCGAATATCAGGAAAAACACGGCGACTTCTTCAAGCCTGCAGCTCTGTTAGAGAAGCTGGCGAAAGAAGGTAAAGGTTTTAAAGACCTTTAATCCAAGCTCGACTTGATGAAAAACCCCGCTATCTCAGCGGGGTTTTTTGTTTATGAAGCAATGGCTTGTGATTTTTCCCTGCGATGGCTTATGAGCATGTAAATGGTCGGGATAAAGACAAGGGCAAACACAAATGCGGTTGTCTGAAACACGTCATGGAACGTGTGTGTCATGACGGCAAGATGTTCGGCCTCGCCAAGTTGATCGATGCTTTTGCCCGCAAGTTCCAGTGCGTATTTTTCATTTTCTGCCGTGATCAGGATCGCGGTTAAATTCACGCCCATTGATCCCCCAAGCATTCGCACGAAGTTAAGTGCACCAGAGGCCTGTGTGACCCGCTTGGGAGAGACCGCAGAAAGACCAAAGGTGCTGTAGGACGGCATGATAAAGCCCAGCCCCACACGGCCGCAGATAATCAGGATTGAAAGATAGACATAAGTGGTGGCTTGGTCGCTATAACTAATGGCGATGGTCGAGATAATAAAAACAACAGAGCCAAAGATAATGAGCCGGTGGGCGGGCATCATATCAATCAAGCGCCCCACAATCGGAAATGTCACCACAAGCGTTAACCCCGCGGGCAGCAAGAGCATTCCCGCATCTGTTGCAGACGCATTTTGAACGGTCCTCGCAAAGAGCGGGATCATATAGAAGCTGGAGAACATCCCGGCACTTGTCAGCACCCCAATAGCGACAGAAGACGTGAATTTCATATTCTTAAATAGCCGCAGCTGCACCAATGGTGCCTGGCTTTTCAGATCACGAATGAAAAACAGGATAAATCCAACGATAGCGATGAAGAAGAATGGATATACATCAAGACTGGTGACCGGTTTGAACTGGGTATTGGTAAAGGCTGTCAAAAGGCAGGCTACAGACAATCCCACTAAGGCGAAGCTGATATAATTGAATTTGACGCGATCCCGCTCTCCGGTGCGGTTGGGCAGGAACAGGAAGCCAAGACCACCAGCGACCAACGCCAATGGGATCACCACGAAAAAGGTAGTGTGCCAATCCATACTATCGGTAATGACACCGCCGATAATCGGTCCAACCGCAGGGCCAATCACCACGCCCATTCCAAACATGCCCATGGCACGCCCCCTCATTTCCGCGGGGAACAGGCTGAAAATCAATGACATGGAAAGCGGCTGCAAGATGCCCGCACCGGCGCCTTGAAGAAGACGAGAGAAAACAAGGAAACCAAAGTTGTAAGATTGCCATCCCAGCAAGCTGCCGACGATAAAAACGGCAATCGCAATCAGAAAGGTTGCCCGCGCCCCAAATTGGGAGACTAACCATGCGGTCGTCAGCATAGCAACGCTACTGGCACAAAGAAAACCAGTGGATAGCCATTGGGCCGAGCCTTGGGTGACGTCAAATGTGGCCATCACGTCGGTGAGTGCCACATTGACCATAGTGGATGAAAAGATTGTGGTGAGAAGCCCTAGAACAACCGCGCCGCCCGCTGTCCATTTATAGGCTTCCCCGTAGCGGGCTTTTAGATACTCATTACGTGATTGCGGTTTTGGTTCACTCATTCATCACCACCAAATTCAGCCCTGAGCGCTGCATTATGCTCACCTAGCGCAGGGATCGGTCCAAAATCATCACTTGCCCCCGCAAATCTAATGGGCGATGCAACCAAACTAACGGGGCCTGCCTCTGACATAACCTCTGTGCGTTCCAATTGCGGGTGATTAATCAGGTCATTGACCGTGTTCAGCGCGCCAAAAGCAATGCGGGCTTCCAGAAGGCGTTTTGCCATTTCTTCACGGGTTTCCGCGCCAAAAATGGCCTGGATATCAGCGTGAAGCTGATGCCGGTTTTCAACGCGCTTTTCGTTATTTTGATATTCCGGCTGATCTGCCATTTCTGGCATTAACAGAACCTTTTCGCACAAATTGCGCCATTCGGTTTGGTTCTGGATAGAGATCACAACTTCACCGCCATCTTTCGCGGTGAAGGCTTCATACGGTGCAATGGACGGGTGGCTGAGACCGCCGCGGCCCGGAGCTTTACCGCCATATTGTTGATGGAGCAGGGGAACCGTCATCCAATCTGCCATTCCAGCAAACAGCGTGGATTTTACAGATTTTCCCTCTCCTGTGTGTTCCCGTTCGTATAACGCTTCCAAAACGGCAACGAGGCCATGCATACCAGCCGCAATATCACAGACGGATACCCCCACACGGCCGGGTTCCGCCGGAGATCCAGTCACCATGGCAAGGCCGGTTTCTGATTGCACCAGCATGTCATAGGCTTTCATTTTGGCATACGGGCCTTCTTCGCCGTAGCCTGAAATGTCTACTGTAATCAGACGTTTATTGGTGCTTCTTAAGCTTTCGCTATCAAGCCCGTATTTGTTGACTACATTTGGGGCCAGGTTTTGAATAAAGACATCGGCCTTGGCGATGATGGTCTTCAGCAGTTTTAAATCATCCGCGTTTTTGATATCGAGCTGAAGGCTTTCCTTACCGCGGTTAAGCCAGACAAAATAGGCACTTTGGCCATTAACGACACTGTCATAGTGGCGGGCGAAATCGCCTTCTTCACGTTCAATTTTAATAACACGTGCCCCCGCATCCGCAAGGCGGGAAGACAGATAAGGAGCGGCAACAGCTTGCTCCAGTGAGACAACAAGCAGATTTTCAAGCGGTAAAGACATGGATTTTTCTTATTTTTTATGGTCGGTTTTTCCATCATAAACCTTCGAGAATGATTTGCAAATAGCACCTCCATCAAAACCAGCCAAAAATGATTAATATCAATGAACTATGCCATTTTTAGCGTCATTTTAGATAAATCTTTAAGATATTATTTAGGTATTTGGACCTAAACTAATTCAGAGTTTAGTTTAAGTGGAGAAGTTGTATGGGACTAACAGCAAGAGGATTGCTTCTTTCAGCACTCTTTTTGAGCTTCTCTATGGCCAATATTCACGGCGCGGCCGCCGACAGCCGGTTCCAGAGCTATTGGACCGTTGAGGAATATTTGGCCTTAAACCAAGATCAGATTTCCAAATCCGAAGAGTTCGGTAATCGGGTCCAAACCCCCCCTATATCTGAAATAGATGTTGGAAAAGTTATTAAAATTGTGATGGTGCTGCCAGGATTTCAGGTGTCTGATTATTGGCGGCGGAGCATTGTTTCAATGGAGCGGCGTCTGGCTGAATATGGGGCCGTGTATGAATTGCAGACCCATTTCACCCGGCCCGGCGAGGTTTTTCGGGAACAAAGCAAAAAGCTGACTGAGTTTTTGTCAGAGAAACCTGATTATGTTGTGTTTACGCTCAATGCGGATCAGCATCGTGTTTTGATCAAGCAACTGATTAAACATAAATCATCAAAGGTGATCCTGCAGAATATTACGACACCGCTAAAAGTTTTCCGGCTGCAGCAGCCTTTTCTTTACGTCGGTTTTGATCATGTGACGGGAACTGAATATCTGGCAGAACAGTATCTGAAGAAATTTAAGGACGGAGCCACCTTTGCCATCATGTTTGGCGAAAAAGGTTATGTGAGTGATATGCGTTGCGGCCGTTTTCAGGAGATTATGGCCGAGCATGAGAATATGGAGCTTGTTTCAAGCTACCATGTTGGATTTAATCGCGAAAAAGCCTATTTGGCGACAAAAGACGTTTTAAAAACCAGCGGAAAATTAGATTTTATCTTTAGCTGCTCCACAGATATTGCGCTTGGGGTTGTGGATGCACTTAAAGAGACGGGAAGACTCGGCCAGGTAATTACCAATGGCTGGGGCGGGGGAGATAGTGAATTGCTTGCCATTGAAAAAGGCGAATTGGAATTCACAGTCATGCGTATGAATGATGACAATGGCGTTGCAATGGCCGAAGCAATTATTTTGGATAGCATCGGAAAAGGTGCTGAATTGCCGACGGTTTATTCCGGTTCCATGATCATCGTGGATCAAACGACTACTCAACGTCAAATTTCGGAATTAAGACAGCGTGCATTTAGATACTCCGAAAACTAAGAAGGGCACCGGATATAAGCTTCCGGTATTGCTGGCAGGTGGCCTGTTTGGGGTCCTGTCTCTGCTTGTCCTCGCCATTTTGGTGGTAACCTTCTTCAGCTCTAGTCTTGTGGTCGAAAACGAGCGGGAACAAATTTCTGGCAAAACCGGAACAATTGTTGATCTGGTGTTGGAAAAACGCCTTGATGCGGCGAAGCAGTTCGCCGACCTGATATCCGAGGAAATCGCGGGAAAAGACGCCGGACAATTAGAGGATATCTATAGTTTTATCGAAACTGCTTTCTATACCCAGAAAGAAGGGAATGTAGATTATATTGCCCTGCTGACAGAGCAAGGTGATATCGTCGAAGAAATTCACATCCAGCTGTATCAATTTCCGGCCATCCGCAAACAGATTACACAGCAACTCGCCCAACCAAAAGACTGGTATTGGGCGGTTGAGCCGGGCCATGACGGCGGCGATCCGCAAGTGATCCTGTATTACCGAACAGAAATTCTGAACCGTTTTACTGGCAAGGTAGATGGATTTATTGTCTCTGGCCTATTTGTGAATGAGAATATTTCGTTGCTGGAAGAGATTTCAACCCGGACAGAAGCGGAATATGTTGCACTTCGTTGGGATGGGGAGATCATTGGCCAAATTGGGGAGGCGAATGAACTGATTGATTACACACTCTCCGCTAAAGAATTGGAAACCCTGTACCCTGATGAACTGGTATTTATGCCGAAAATTCAGCAGGCAGCCTTCCCAAATTCGAATTTGACCGCAACCGTTCATTATCGCGATGAAAATTACCGCTCGCTTCGGGAATTGTACGTTGTCTCCGGAACGCTTGGGTTCGGTATCATTCTGATCCTCTCGCTGTTTTCTTATTCCCTTGGAAATTCGTTATTTGTAACACCGCTGACCCGGTTGATCTCTTACGCGAAAAGACTTGATAAGCGCGATAAGAACATAGTCGTGCCAGAGTTTTCGGCACGTGAATTCAACGAGTTGGCACGGACACTGAAAAGCGTGTTTACCAACTTTATAGAAAGTGAACAGCGCTTTCAGGATTTTGCAAATGTGACATCAGATTCCGTTTGGGAAACTGATCCTGAGCACCGCTATACGTTTGTGTCCCGTGACAAATCTACTCCAAATCCACTTCGTTATGGTGGCCTTATTGGAAAGCGCCGTTGGGAAGTGGAAGGGATAGACGAGAATTACGGAGACTGGGAAGGCCATAAAGCCCTCTTGGCTAAGCATGAGCCTTTCCGTGGTTTTATTTTTCGGCGCGTAAACCCGCTTGGAAATGTGGAGTACTGGTCTGCCAGCGGGCGTCCTCGTTTTGATCAAAACGGTAAATATTTAGGGTATCGCGGTACTTCCAGTAATATCACTGCGGAGCAATTGGCCCAGCAAGAAGCGGAGAAAGTTCAAGAGCAGCTAAGACAGTCTCAGAAGCTTGAAGTTGTTGGTCAATTAACAGGCGGAATTGCTCATGATTTCAATAACTTGCTTGCGGTCGTTTTGGGGAACCTGGAGCTGGCGTTGGAAGATGAAAAGCTCGATCCTACGACTCGGAAAATGTTAGGTGATGCTGTGCGCGGGGCAGAGCGCGGCGCCTCTTTAACCCATCAGTTACTGGCCTATTCCCGTCAACAGACATTGCAGCCGTCCGTCATCCAACCGCAAAAAATTGTGACTGAGATGTTCAGCCTTTTTAAGCGAGCGGTTGGTGAGAGCGTTTCTCTGAAAACCTATTTGGAGAGTAATTGGAGCATTACGGTTGATCCTAATGAGCTTGAAAATGCGTTGATGAACCTGTTGATCAACTCTCGAGATGCGATGCCGCTTGGCGGTGAAATCTCTATTGAGAGCTTTAATATGGTTGTTGAAAATGATGGCGTGGAAAGTGAGCACGAGCTTGAGACAGGGGAGTATGTCTGTATTTGCGTCACCGACACCGGTTCGGGAATGAACAAGGAAACGCAATCACGTATTTTTGAGCCTTTCTTCACCACTAAGGAAGTCGGTAAAGGGAGCGGTCTTGGGCTGAGCATGGTTTTCGGCTTTGCCAAGCAGTCAGGTGGCAGTGTTGGTATCTATAGTGAAGAAGGTGTGGGGACGAGCATTAAGCTTTACCTGCCGCGGGCCCTTAGTGATGATGAAGAAGAGGGGGTAAGCCCTGTTCATTCGAGTATTAAATTTGGGGGTGGAGAGACAGTTGTTGTCATCGAGGATGATCCAAAAGTTGCCGAGATGATCGCCCGGCAGCTACAGGCCATCGGGTATACCCCTGAAGTCTATCTGGATTCATCCGCTGGCATCCTGGCATTGGAAGAAGATAAAGCCGATGCTTTATTGGTTGATGTGATCATGCCGGGGAATATGAACGGTTTCGACATTGCGGAGCATGTGAAAAATGTGCACCCGGACCTTCCCTTGGTGTTGATGTCTGGATTTACGGGCAATAACCTGCCGCTCAAACAGAAGCGGGGGATTACAGAAAATAGTGAAATCCTGATGAAGCCGTTCACAAAACAGCATCTTTCAGAGGCGCTTTACAACGCTATAGCCGTTAAAAAAATAAAGGAGGTCAGTTGATCTGACCTCCTCGTTTTGGATTAAGCCGTAAATCCTGCTTTTCGAATGGGAAGTTCCCGAATTCGTTTGCCGGTGGCATCGAAAATCGCGTTGGTAACTGCGGGAGCAATTGGTGGTGTGCCGGGTTCCCCAACACCACCAAGGCGACGCCCGGACGGGGCGACTTCCACAATTATCTCGGGGCAATTGGCCATGGTCACCATTTCATAGTCAGGGAAGTTTCCTTCCACTACCCGACCATCTTCCAGCGTAATGTCACCATAAAATGCGGCAGTAAGACCAAAAATGATCCCGCTTTCCATTTGTGCGACGATTGTGTCGGGATTAACTGCAGTTCCGCAGTCAATAACGCAGTAAACCTTGTCCACACGCACATTATCCCCCTCAACCGTGACTTCAGCCACCTGACCAACGATGGAGGCGAAGCTTTCATGCAGAGCAACACCGCGGCCTTTACCAGCCGGCAGAGGACTGTCCCACTTGCTAAGTTTGGCGAGTTTGCTCAACACATCATGAAAGTCTTTATGCGCCCCTAATTGATTAAGACGAAATTCAACGGGATCTTTACCCGCTTTATGCGCCATTTCATCCATAAAGCTTTCGGTAAAGAAGGCGTTGTAGGAATGCCCGACACTTCGCCAATATCCAATTGGCACCGGTGTTGGAGAGGGGAAATGTTCCATCAACCGGTTTGTATATGCGTATGGAATATCAGCGGAGCCTTCCGCCGTTGTGTTATCCGGCATATCCGATCCCGCCCAAGGGAGGAGACGCTCTGTAAACTGGCGGGTGATGGATGGGCTGGCGACCTGATTATGCCATGCCTCTACACTGCCATCGGTGCCAACTTTTGCGGCAAAGCGAGAGAGGGCAGCAGGGCGATACATATCATGCTGCATATCCTGTTCACGGGTCCAGACAAGTTTGACGGGCCGACCGCGGAGCTCTTTGGCGATATTCACTGCCATGACAAGGAAATCCACCTCGGCGCGGCGGCCAAAACCACCCCCGAGATAGGTACTGTGAACCTTTACATTTTCCGCAGGAACATCCGCTGCCTGTTCTGCAAGCCAAGCAACCAAAGTAGCCGATTGGTGGGCGATCCACACCTCAACATCGTTATCACCAACTTTGGCGGTGCAATTCATCGGCTCCATCGTCGCATGGGCAAGGAAAGGAACTTTGTATTCTGCCGTTAAAACATCATCGCTTTCCTGCAAAATAGTGAGCGTATCTCCTTCATCCACATATGAACGGCCCTCATTTGCGGCAATATTATCCGCAAACATTTTGTAAATGCCATCCATGTTCAGGTCGGCATTCTCACCCTCTTCAAAAGTGACGGGCAGGGCCTCTACAGCTGTTTTGGCACGCCAGAAACTGTCAGCGATTACCGCGACAGCATTGTCCACTTTGACCGCTTTGATAACACCGGGCATGGCTTTGATAGCAGTTTCATCCCAATCTTTGACTGTTCCGCCAAATACGGGGGCCATCTTTACCGCAGCAAAAGCCATATCCGGCAGTTTTACGTCAATGCCAAATTCAGCGGATCCATCAGTTTTGGCAGGAATATCGAGACGTTTTTGCGGTTTGCCGATAATTGTCCACTCTGATGGGTCTTTTAGCCGAACGTCAATTGGGGCGTTTAAGGTTGTAGCCTCTGCCGCCAAGTCTGCATATGTAGCCTGATGGCTTCCGTCTTTGCTTTTGACGATCCCATTTTCAGCAACGCAGTCTGATGCGGTTACCCCAAATTTTGCGGCCGCGGCCATAATCAGCATTTCGCGAGCGGTTGCCCCGGCATGACGCATTGGTTCCCAGAAATTACGGACGCTTGTGCTGCCGCCGGTGACTTGAAGGCCGAGCATCTCACCGACATTTTTCATAGCCCAGGCACCAACTGTGGCTTCTCCGTTATGATGGCCATCAGAAAAAGGAAGGCTGTCCATCACGGCGGTTACATTGGCGTATTTGGGGTCAACTGGTGCTGCTTCAGGTGTAATGGCATCAATTGGAACATTTAGCTCCTCTGCGACCAGCATGGAAAGGGCAGTGTAGACGCCTTGGCCCATTTCTGCCTGAGAGATGGCAACCGTGATTTTGCCATCTGTTCCAATTTTAACCCACGCATTCAGGGCATATTCACCGTCTTTTGCCGCTTTTTCAAAGTTTGAGACGTCATCGCCACCACCAAAGGCATAAGCAACAGCAATACCGCCGCCAATGAGGCCACCTGCAATCAGGACGTTTCTTCTGGAAATAAGTTTTGCCATGATTTTACGCCCCCGCTTGCAGTTTAACAGCCTGATGAATGGCTTTGCGAACCCGTGGGTATGTGCCGCAGCGACAGATATTGGTGATGGCGTCATCAATATCTTCATCTGTTGGATTTGGATTTTCGGAGAGGAGCGCGGTAACCGCCATAATCATTCCAGATTGGCAATAGCCACATTGCGGCACTTGTTCAGCGACCCACGCTGCCTGAACCGCACTTTGCTTGTCCGCGCCGATCCCTTCAATCGTGGTGATGTTGGTATCGATGGCGGCAGCAACCGGGTAAGAACAGGATCTCACGGCCTCTCCATCAATGTGAACGGTGCAGGCGCCACATGCCGCAACCCCACAGCCAAATTTTGTCCCTGTCAGCCCTACGGTATCCCGAATGGCCCATAACAGGGGGGTGTCTTCCTCCACATCAAGTTCATGTGGCTGTCCATTAATGGTTAGTTTTATCATGTGCTCAAACCTGATATTGTTTAAATGACCGCCGGTCATTATAATGTGGTGAAGTTGGTATCGGTGTCAATCTTGAAAATTGTTATATGAAGCTTTTCTTTTTCTCGTTTTCCTATAAAAACGGCTGAAAAAGAATATGGATAATCGTAATGAATAAAATGCTGGGAAAACGCGCCGTTAGCGCACATCAAAAGAACCTGCGGCGTGAAGCGTTGCTCACCGCCGCGCGGGAGCTTTTTGTAGAAGCCGGTTTTTTTGATGTCAGCATGGCCATGATTGCCAAGCGAGCTGCTATGGCGAAGGGAACGGTGTATCTTTATTACAAAACCAAAGAAGAGCTGTTCTTGGAATTGTCGCGCCGCGATTTGGAAATCTGGTTTGAGGATTTAATAAGCAAATTACAAAATCTGCCAGAAAATCCGGAGACACACGCTTTTGTAAAGGCGGTCATGGCGACGTTGGAGGGGCGACAAACCGCTATTCGCCTGCTCTCATTGCTACATCTGGTGCTGGAACAGAATGTCTCTCGCGAGGAAGTGCTGAATTTCAAACTGGATTTGTTAAATCACTCTGAAATTGCCGGGGCTGAGATTGAAAGGGTGTTACCCTTTGTGCATCAGGGGCAGGGAGTTGAAATCCTCGCGGCCATTCATTGTCAAATCATTGGATGGGGGCAGATGACAGATATTTCACCGGTGGTTAATGAAGTTTTGGAAGATAAGAGACTCTCGCCTCTCAGGATTGATTTTGCGGCAAGCCTTCAAACTTCTTTGCTATGTATGGTTGAAGGTATAAAAAAACTATCTAGCCCATAAGTCGTAAATGATTTAATAACTTTTAAGGATGTACTCTGGTTACTGGGAGTTTTTATTCTTTTCAGGGAAAATCTAACATTTTGGGAATAAAATCTCTAATTGCGATTGATTGTATTAGGTATATGTAACATATAATTTCACATTCATTTTAAGGTGACCGCATCCAACTATATTTTTAGGGTGCCGGTAGCGCCTCTTGTTATGGAAGTCAGTATGGTTCTTCGGCTTGATAAAAGTCTGATACTTCGGTCATTGGCGGTTTTGATCCTGATTGGGGGCGTTTTAGGGTCTTGGTTTGCTTGGCAGGCAGTCCAGGAAAATCACGCGTCGTACTTAGAAAAAGTGATCTCCGTTGAAGGTGACCTGATTGCAGATGCGATCAATTCTGACTTAACCGCAAAATTCAATGCACTGGAATTCTTATCCGAGAGATATCATACGAGCCCCCGTGAGGCGTTGCTTGGCAATATCGATGACTGGTCCGAGTTTTTAACAACCGGGCCCGGTGTTTTAACCGTTGCAATTACCGAACATGACGGAAGTCTGCTGTGGAATTTTCATAAATCAACGGGGGTTGTGCTCCGTGATATTATTCAGCGGATCGACAGCAGCATCATTAGCAAGGAGAGGGGACAGTTTGTGTCGCTTCCCGGTGATGGAAATCTAAACGGCGGCCATAATTTTTTGGTGCTGTGGATTCCGATTTATGGGGAGTCACAGCAAATCCGCAGGCTGATGATCGTGCTGCGTCCGGCGCCCTGGGTTCGCGATGTGTTAAGGGCCAGAACAAACGCGTTTGAAGATCCGATGTTTGAATTGGCCCTTTCAATTGATGAAACCACCCTTTTTGAAAGCCCTCGATATTCAACCCCAAACAACCGCGAATGGATCAGGGAGTTTAATATCGTCAATAATAACTTCGATTTCGCGCTATCGGTCCGGCCGACCGATGTTCTGGTCGATAAGTTCGAAACCTTACCGGAAGATTTGGCGGCCTTCCTTCTGTTCCTGCTGTGTGTTGTTACTTCGGTAACACTTTGGCTCCTTGGGGGCGCGGATCGCAAAATCAGTGCCAAGCAAAATAGCATTGATCTACTGGTGCAGCGGCAGGCGGAGTTCAAGAAAGAGCTTGAAATCAAGCAGTCGGAAGAAAAGAGCCGCAAGTGGCTTTTGGATCATCTGTTGGCGGATACGCGCATGTCGCTGGACAATTTGATGCAGATTGTACCGCATCTGGATAAGGACCAGTTCCCCCAAAATGTTCGGGATCATGTGCGTTCTGCGAAAAACTCTACGTTTTATATGTTGTCCCTAATTGGGCGTATTATCGAGCTTGGCCTGCGTGATGATAAAATTCATGCAGGGGATGAGGTTGATTTTGATCTGGAGCAGTTGATCTCTGGCCTTGTCACACTGTTCCGTCCTTTGTCCGAGCGCCGGAATATCAATATTCATTATAATATTGTCGGCGATAGCGAGCAGGTTTATCGGGGATACGCGCCTGTGCTTCGCCAATTTCTGTTCGAATTGTTCCGTGAGATGCTGAGTAAAAGGGAGCAGGGCTCTCTTGGGGCGTTGGTGAGTGTCAATCCGCAAGAGGAGGGGTATCTTCTGGATGTTGAGATCACATATCAACAGGATGATCAGTTTATCCAGACGAACAGAGCTGACAGTGAGCTAAAACTGAACGAGACTTTGCTGGTTATTCTGGATGCGGAAGTGACCGAATTTCAAACCCATCCGGCAAATCTAACGCTTAACTTTAAAATCCCGCTGTTAAGTTCTGTTCGGAAGCTTCCCAAAGTCACACTTCTTGGTCAGGATGTTGAAATTCCGAATTTGAACATCCTGCTGGTGGAAGATAGCGACATCAACCAAATGATCGTGAGAGAGATGCTGGTGAAAGATGGGCATCAGGTATCCATATGCGATAACGGGGCGCAGGCTGTCTCTGTCATTCGGGAAAATCCGCAAAAGTTTGATCTGGTCCTTATGGATATCCAGATGCCTGTTATGAACGGCATTGACGCAACTCAGGCAATTCGGGAGGGCGGCGTGACTGTTGAAGACCTTCCAATTGTTGCAATGACTGCAAATACCCTGAAAAATCAGGTCGATAAGTATCTTGAAGCGGGTATGCAGAAGATTTTGACCAAGCCAATTGTTCATGCTGACGTCCGAAATGTCATCGCGTCCATCATATTGGATGAGAGAAACCGAAACGCGGGCGGCGGTGAAGAACTGGACGGCAGCAGTGATGCCCCGTTAATTGACAAGGATATTCTAGAGCCGATAACCAAGCTCATGACGCAGGCTCAGCTGGATATCTTGATCAAATCGCTGCAGGAGACATTGAATCATAATGTGCCAAAGTTGCTGGACCGGAAACTGACTAACGAGAAACGCAGCCGGTTTGCTCATGAGATCAAAGGGATGTCTTCTAATGCCGGATTGGTTTCCGTTGCGGATATTGCCTCCACGATTGAGGTGAAAATGCTCTCTGGTGAGGATTGCAGCGCGGATATCAAACATCTGCAGAGAACCTTCGCAAAAAGCATTCGTGTGCTGAATGAGTATCTCCAATTAGAAAAACAAAAAAATACTGGTGCTAGAACCAGTTAAGTGTTGACCGGGTGCCGTGAATTTGATTCACTCACCCCATGAGCGCAGGTTATGAAATTCGTAAAAGACTGAAGGTATCGACGGCCCCAATTCTGGGTTTGCTGGCGATTTGCTATTTCAGTTATCACCTTGTCCAAGGGGACAGGGGGCTTTTTGCGTATTTGAAACTGCAGCAGGATATCCAGACAGCAAATGCTGAACTTGCCCTGACTTCGGGGGAGAGAGAGAAGCTGGAGCGACGTGTTGAGTTGCTCCGCCCTGAGAATCTGGATTTGGACATGCTGGAAGAGCGGGCAAGATCCGTTCTGGGGCTGGCGCATCCAGATGAGCTGGTCATCTATAATAAATAAGTTACAGCCGTTACCTTCGTTATTTTATAAGTCGCTTTCTGTGTTTGTGGGAATTAAATTTCTCATGGTTGGCTATGTGCTGAATTAATATTTCAAATCAATTTGTTTTTGTTTGTGCGCTTTAAATTTGATGTTGCGTTGCAATAATTTAACCTGATTAACTGTAATAAAGTTAATCACAATAGTTTTCCTTGTGATTAACGCTTTTTTTCTTCACAGTCCTGCATACATTAACCAACAAGCTGGCAGTGATGAATCCATTGCTGCCCCGATTGCAATCTCTAACCCAAGGGAGAGATAATGGCTAAAGCGGCTTCAACGACCCGGCGCAGAAAAGCGAAGGTCGATCCGGAACTCACCAAGAAATATTTTCGCGATATGTTGTTAATTCGCCGTTTTGAAGAGAAAGCGGGTCAGATTTACGGCATGGGATTGATCGGTGGCTTTTGTCACCTGTATATCGGTCAGGAAGCGGTGGTTGTGGGCATGCAATCCACAATCAATGATGACGATGCGGTCATAACCTCTTATCGGGATCACGGTCATATGTTGGCGTGTGACATGGATCCGAAAGGTGTGATGGCAGAACTTACCGGCCGTGAAGGCGGCTATTCCAAAGGTAAGGGCGGCTCCATGCATATGTTCTCCAAAGAGAAGAATTTCTATGGTGGCCACGGTATCGTGGGTGCCTGTGTCCCTCTTGGAACGGGTCTCGCTTTTAGCCAGAAATATCAGGATAATGGTCAGGTCACCCTTTGTTATATGGGGGACGGCACAGTGAACCAAGGCCAGGTCTATGAAAGCTTCAACATGGCAGAGCTTTGGGATCTGCCAGTTGTCTATGTGATTGAAAATAACGAATATGCCATGGGCACATCCGTCAAGCGGGCATCGTCTCAGCCAGAACTGTATCGTCGGGGCGAGAGCTTTAACGTACCGGGTGAACAGGTTGATGGGATGGATGTCTTCGCTGTTGCCGAAGCGGGGCGTAAAGCTGTTGAATGGGCGAGAAGCGGTAAAGGTCCATATATCCTTGAGATGAAAACATATCGCTACCGGGGTCACTCTATGTCTGATCCGGCGAAATATCGCTCCAAGGAAGAAGTGAATAAGAAGCGGGCGGAAAGCGATCCGATCGAACGGGTTCGCGAAAAACTTCTCAATGAGAAAATCTACACCGAGGAAGAGCTGAAAGAGATCGACCGCGAAGTGAAGAGCATCGTTGCAGAAGCCGTTGAGTTTGCACAAGAGAGCCCAGAGCCACATCCAGATGAGCTGATGACGGATATCACGGCTTAAACCTACAGAGCAGATAAGACATAGAGGAAATCAAATGCCTACAGAAATTCTCATGCCGGCTCTGTCGCCGACCATGACCGAAGGTAAGTTAGCCCGCTGGCTGGTAAAAGAAGGGGATGAAGTCGCCTCTGGTGACGTTCTCGCCGAAATTGAAACAGATAAAGCGACCATGGAAGTGGAAGCCGTTGACGAAGGTGTTATCGGTAAAATCCTCATCGATGGGGATACAGATAACGTGGCCGTCAACACACCGATTGCCCTGCTTTTGGAAGAGGGCGAGGATGCAAGTGCTGTCGATAATTATAGCGGAGGGGAAGCCGCAGCCCCTGCGGCGGAGGCCGAGGCTGAGGCTGAGGCTGAGGCTGAGGAAAGCCCTGCGAGCGGTGGATCAAATGCCGTGATGCCAGTTGCAGCTAATGCTAAGGGTTATGACGCATCGCAGGAAATTCCGGCGGGCACAGAAATGAAAAGCACCAGCGTCCGCGAAGCCCTTCGGGATGCCATGGCGGAGGAAATGCGCGGTGATGAGCGTGTCTTTATCATGGGGGAAGAGGTCGCTGAATATCAGGGGGCATATAAAGTTACCCAAGGTCTGCTGGATGAATTTGGTCCGCGCCGTGTGATTGACACCCCGATTACCGAGCATGGGTTTGCCGGTGTCGGTGTTGGGGCTGCATTCCACGGTCTGCGTCCAATCGTTGAGTTTATGACGTTTAACTTTGCCATGCAGGCGATTGACCAGATTGTAAACTCTGCCGCCAAGACCCGTTATATGTCCGGTGGGCAAATGGCCAGCCCGATGGTGTTCCGGGGTCCAAACGGCGCGGCATCTCGTGTGGGTGCGCAGCATTCGCAATGTTTTGCTGCTTGGTACGGCCATGTGCCCGGCCTGATCGTTGTTGCGCCGCATACCGCAGCAGACGCGAAAGGACTTCTAAAATCGGCTATCCGTGACGATAATCCGGTTATCTTCCTTGAGAATGAGATCCTTTATGGTCACAGCTTTGATGTGCCTGTTATGGATGATTTCACGATCCCGCTGGGTAAGGCGAAGGTCGCCCGCTCTGGTGACGATGTGACCATTGTTTCCTTTGGGATGGGGATGACTTATGCGCTTGGCGCGGCTGAGAAACTGGCAGAAGACGGGATCTCCGCCGAGGTGATCGACCTTCGGACCATTCGCCCGCTTGATATGGATACGGTTCTGGCTTCTGTTCGGAAAACAAACCGCTGCGTCACAGTGGAAGAAGGCTGGCCGCAGCATGGCGTTGGGGCCGAACTTTCCGCGCAAATCATGGAAAAAGCATTTGATTATCTGGATGCGCCTGTGATCCGTGTGGCAGGTAAAGATGTGCCGATGCCATATGCGGCAAATCTTGAAAAACTGGCCCTTCCAAGTGTTCAGGAAGTGGTTGAAGCGTCCAAACTTGTCACCTATCGGAAATAAGGGGAAACAGGATGCCAATTACCATTACAATGCCCGCCCTGTCCCCCACAATGACTGAGGGGAAACTGGCGATATGGCATGTCAAAGAAGGAGATACTGTCTCCTCAGGTGACGTGCTTGCAGAGATTGAAACCGATAAGGCGACCATGGAAGTGGAAGCCGTTGACGAAGGTACGGTTGGAAAAATCCTGATTGAGGCCGGAACCGATAATGTGCAGGTCAATGACCCCATCGCTTATCTTCTGGAAGAGGGAGAGGATGAAAGCGCGCTTGAGAATATGAGCGCTGCACCTGCCGCAAGTAAGCCAGAGACCGCAGCAGAAGCAAAAGCTGAGGTTGAAGCATCAGCACCGGCGGCGTCAAATACGCCAGCGCCTGCCGCGCCAAAATCCGGTGATGGGGGACGTATTTTCTCAAGCCCACTGGCCCGCCGAATTGCGGCTGATGCGGGCGTCAGCATTGGTGATATTATGGGAACCGGGCCGCATGGCCGGGTGATCCGCGCTGATGTGGATGCCTTTATCGCAGGCGGCGGGAAATCCGCAGCACCAAGCGAGGCACCGAAAGCGGCAAGTGCCGCATCTGCGCCTGCCGCCGCTGCGGCGCCCGTTGGCACAACACCGCCGCATGAAGGGGAGCGTGAGGAAATTCCGCTTACCGGCATGCGGAAAACCATTGCTAAGCGCTTGACCGAAGCCAAGCAGACCATCCCGCATTTCTATCTCACCATTGAATGTGAGCTGGATAATTTGCTGGCGATGCGAAAAGAGCTTAATTCTCGCTCTGATGATTATAAAATCTCCGTCAATGATTTCATCATTCGGGCAAGTGCGTTGGCGCTGAAAAAACTGCCCGCGGCAAATGCGATCTGGGGCGGTGATAAGATACTCCAATATAAAGATATCGACATCTCCGTCGCGGTGGCTATTGATGGTGGTCTGATCACACCCGTTGTGAAAAACGCGGATAAGCGCGGCCTTGCCGATATTTCCGAGGATATGAAAACCCTCGCCGGTAAAGCGCGGGACGGTAAATTGATGCCGGAAGAATATCAGGGTGGATGTTTCTCGATCTCGAACCTTGGCATGTTCGGCATTAAAGAATTCTCTGCTGTGATTAACCCGCCGCAGTCTGCGATCCTCGCCGTTGGGGCAGGGGAGCAACGTCCAATTGTAAAAGACGGTGAATTGACCGTTGCCACAATGATGAGCGTGACATTGTCCTGTGATCACCGGGTGATTGACGGCGCGCTTGGTGCGGAACTTCTTAAATACTTCAAAGGCTATATCGAAGAGCCTTTGACAATGATGCTGTAAGGGGGCCGACATGAGCGATCAGAATTTTGACCTAGTGGTTATCGGATCCGGCCCCGGCGGGTATGTCGCGGCTATTCGCGCGGCGCAATTGGGCCTGAAGTCCGCAGTCATCGAGCGGGAACATCTGGGCGGTATTTGCCTGAATTGGGGCTGTATCCCAACGAAAGCCTTGCTTCGGACTGCGGATATTTACCGGAATATCCAACATGCTGCCGGCTACGGCATTAAGGTAGACGGTGCATCTGTTGATCTTGAGGCGACGGTAAAACGCTCTCGTCAGGTAGCGGCGCAGCTCTCTGGCGGTGTTTCTGGTCTTTTGAAAAAGAACAAAGTCACCGTGTTGGAAGGGCATGGCAAACTTGCCGGTAAAGGCAAAGTTGCTGTCGAGAAAGACGG
Organism: Sneathiella sp.; assembly: GCA_017643685.1. GTDB lineage: Bacteria > Pseudomonadota > Alphaproteobacteria > Sneathiellales > Sneathiellaceae > Sneathiella. The sequence continues at coordinate 10,614 of JAEPMY010000002.1, read as the reverse complement.
GAAAAACACAACGATTTCCGCTAAACATATCATTCTGGCAACGGGCGCGCGTGCGCGGACATTGCCGGGGATGGAGCCAGATGGGAAATTCATCTGGTCCTACAAAGAAGCTTTGGTTCCCGACACAACCCCAAAACGGTTGCTGGTTGTGGGCTCTGGCGCCATCGGTATTGAGTTTGCGAGCTTCTTTAATGCCCTCGGCAGTGATGTTACCGTTGTTGAGGTGATGGATAGGGTTCTGCCGGTTGAAGATAAAGATATCTCTGATTTTGCGGAGAAATCTTTCAAGAAGCAGGGGATGACCATCAAAAAAGGCACAACGGTTGAGGGACTTAAGAGGTCTGCGAACCATGTGACCGCCACGTTCAAAGATGCCAAAGGCAAAACCAGCACCGGTGATTATGACCGTGTGATCATGGCCGTTGGGATTGTGGGTAATGTGGAAAATATCGGGCTTGAAGGCACGAAAATCAAAGTTGATCGCACCCATATTGAGGTTGATGAGTTTTCCCGTACCGGGGAAGAGGGCGTTTATGCCATTGGTGACCTGACAGGTCCGCCTTGGCTCGCCCATAAAGCCTCTCATGAAGCGGTGATCTGCGTTGAGAAACTTGCCGGCGTTAAAGATGTGCATCCGCTAGAGGTTCAGAACATTCCGGGCTGTACTTACTGCCACCCGCAGGTCGCCAGTGTTGGCCTGACCGAGGCAGCGGCCAAGGAAAAAGGCTATAAGCTGAAAGTGGGCCGTTTTCCATTTATCGGAAACGGGAAAGCCATTGCTCTTGGCGAGCCGGAAGGGCTTATCAAAACGATCTTTGATGAGAAAACCGGCGAGCTTTTGGGTGCCCACATGATCGGCGCAGAAGTTACAGAGTTGATTCAAGGCTACGGCATTGCTAAAACCCTTGAAACAACGGAGCTGGAGCTGATGCATACGGTATTCCCGCATCCGACATTGTCGGAAATGATGCATGAATCCGTCCTTGATGCGTATGGCAAGGTCATCCATATGTAGGTTTAAGTTTTTTTGTAGTTTCAGTTCCAGAAATTGGATACGCCATGACAGATGTTGCCAGTGAGACAAAACGTGTTCGCCACCCAGAAAAGGCGCACAAGCCAGACAACCCGATCCAGCGCAAACCAAGCTGGATCCGCGTAAAGGCGCCTGTCTCCAAGCAGTATAACGAAACGCGCGAATTGATGCGCGGGCTCAACCTCACCACCGTGTGCGAGGAAGCATCCTGCCCGAATATTGGCGAATGCTGGTCCAAGAAGCATGCGACCATGATGATCATGGGGGAGATTTGTACCCGTGCCTGCGCGTTTTGTAATGTCTCAACGGGTAAGCCAAATGCGCTTGATCCGTTTGAGCCGTTTAACGTGGCGAAGGCTGTCTCTACGATGGGGCTCAACCATGTTGTGATTACCTCCGTCGACCGGGATGATCTGGCCGACGGTGGTGCCCAGCATTTCGCAGAGGTCATTCAGGCCATCCGCGAAGCCTCCCCAGAGACAACAATCGAAATTCTGACACCGGATTTCCTGAAAAAAGACGGCGCGCTAGAGGTTGTTGTTGCGGCGAAACCAGACGTGTTTAACCACAACCTGGAAACAGTCCCGAAACTTTACACAACGGTTCGCCCGGGCGCCCGTTACTTCCATTCCCTCCGGCTACTGCAGCGGGTGAAGGAGCTGGATCCCACTATCTTTACCAAATCCGGCATTATGGTCGGCCTTGGCGAAAACAAAGACGAAGTGGCGCAGGTTATGGATGATATGCGCGTTGCGGATATCGATTTTCTGACCATCGGGCAATATCTACAGCCAACCATCAAGCACCACGGCATTGACCGTTTCGTGACGCCAGATGAATTTAACGCCTATGAAAAACAGGCTTATAACAAAGGCTTCTTGATGGTATCGTCCTCGCCGCTGACCCGTTCCAGTCACCACGCTGGCGAAGATTTCGCCAAGTTGAAAGCGGCCCGGGAAAAGCTGAACGCCAAGCAGGCCTGAACTAAATAACAAGACTAATCGCGTACAAGAGTAGCCATGCCCACACATGCAGAAAAACGGGTTCTTCCCTACACACCGGAACAGTTATACGCTCTGGTCGAGGCAGTGGATAAATACCCGGAGTTTCTGCCCTGGTGTGTGGGCGCGCGCATTCGCGAACGCTCTGAAAGTCATATGGTCGCTGATCTGGTGATCGGTTTTAAGATGTTTCGGGAACGCTTCACATCCCACGTCGCCCTGAAACCGGAGCAGCCACGGATTGATGTGGAATATAAAGACGGACCGTTCAAATACCTTAATAACCACTGGGTTTTCAATCCCCACCCGGACGGCTGCGAAATCGATTTCTATGTGGATTTCGAATTTAAATCCATGATCCTGCAAAAAACCATCGGCATGCTCTTCAACGAAGCCGTCCACCGCATGATCGCCGCCTTCGAAACCCGCGCCAAAGACCTTTATGGCGCCCCGGATGGTGTGGGTGTTCGGGAGTAGATCTTTACTTTACTGTTATTCGATTTAATCTATCTCTTACACTAACGCATATATAAATCAGTGGGAGGTGTTGATGGCGGATATGTGTTCGGGTTCTTGTTTGTGTGGGGCGGTTTCTTATGAGATTGAGGGACCGTTGCAGCAGTTTTTCCTCTGTCATTGTCATCGCTGTCAAAAGGGAACGGGATCGGCGCATGCGGCCAATCTGTTCAGTTCCGAGGCGCAGTTAAACTGGCTCTCCGGTTCGGATAATATCTCAACTTACGCGGTTGAGGGGACCCGCCATGTGCGGAGTTTCTGTAAATCCTGTGGCTCCCCGGTGCCGGTGGCGGGGCCGGGACTGGTGATGGTGCCTGCAGGGTCATTGGACACGCCCGTTGACGTTAAGCCAAACGCTCATTTATGTATGGCCGATGCGGCGAACTGGGAAGAAAAGATGCCGGACGCCCCAAAGTTTGACGGGATGCCCGGTTAGTTACATCTCTTCTAGCGCGGATAACAGCATTTCAAGGGCTGTTTCAATGGTGGCAAGGCGGACTTTATCGCGGCCGATATCACCGTAATCCATCTTTTTATGCAGAATAACGCCCTCCCGTCCTGCGGTTGCCAGATGAACGCGACCGCCGGGTTTATGCTCTGATCCGCCGGGGCCTGCGATACCGGTAACCGCCACGGCAAGATGCGCCGCAGATTTGCGGATGGCGCCCGCTGCCATTTCTCGGGCGGTTGCTTCTGCCACCGCGCCGACATCACGAAGGGTGTCCGCAGATACCCCAAGAACCTGCATTTTCGCCTTGTTGGTATAGGTTATGAACCCCCGATCCACCACGGCAGAAGAGCCTGCGATATCCGTCAGCGCGCCACCGATCAGGCCGCCTGTGCAGCTTTCTGCGGTGGCGACATAGACGCCTTTTTCTGCGCCGAGCTTAATCACTTTGGCGGCGAGAGTTTCAATATTGCTTGGAAGAATGCTCATCAGATTACCTTTTGTAGAAGGATAAGGCCGCCCATAGCGGCGAGGCCCGCGGCGATGTCATCCACCATCACCCCAAATGCGCCTTTGACACGTTGATCCAGCCAGCCAATTGGCCAAGGCTTCCAAATGTCGAATAGGCGGAAGAGAGCAAACGCGATGGCGTAATAAAGGGGGTTAAAGCCTGCAACCAGAAGCGGGATCCATTGACCGGCAACCTCATCAATGACCACTTCGCCGGGGTCTGTGCGGCCGGTTTGGGTGCAATATATATGCGTGGCAACCGTGCCGATGACGAAAACCGCGACAATACCGATCATCAGATAAAACTGACCGCCATAATACATCAGCGCAAAACCGAAGGGCAGGGCGGCGAGAGAGCCGATGGTTCCGGGCGCTTTCGGGCTCAGCCCCGTCCAGAACCAGGTTGCCAGAATATGTGCCGGGTGGAGCCGCGACATAGATGATTTTGTATTTGTCATTGTTGATTATTCCGGCAATTTAACCGTGGCAACGGCTTGCGCCGCGATGCCTTCGCCCCGACCGGTGAAGCCGAGCTTTTCGGTGGTTGTTCCTTTTATAGAGACGCGATCTTCTGACACGCTGAGTATTTCCGCGATGCGGGTTCGGATTTTTTCCCGGTGAGGCCCAATTTTCGGGGCCTCGCATATGATGGTGAGGTCAATATGGGAAATCATACCGCCGCGATTGGCAACCAGTTCCGCCGCATATGCTAAAAACCGATCAGAAGCGGCCCCTTTCCACTTATCATCTGATGGCGGGAAGTGGGTCCCAATATCCCCATCCCCAATGGCGCCCAGGATTGCATCCGTAATGGCATGAAGCGCCACATCAGCGTCAGAATGCCCAGCCAGCCCCTTATCGTGCGGGATTTGCACGCCGCCCAGCCATAAATCCCGATTGTCCGCAAATTTATGCACGTCAAATCCAAGGCCTGTTCGAATGTCGGTAAGGGATCGATGATTGATCATGGCGATATCTTCATGGGTGGTGATTTTGATATTCTGCTGTGATCCTTGGACCCAGTGAACGGGAATACCGGCAAGCTCTGCCAGGGCGATGTCATCTGTGACATCCTGCGACTCGTAAATTCGGTGTGCGCCGATAATAGCATCATAATCAAAGCATTGCGGTGTCTGCGCGGCAACGATTTTACTGCGATCCAGCGTGTCGGTTACTTCGCTGTCCCGAATGCTTTTGAGGGTATCAACAACGGGCAGGGCAGGTAGAACGGCGCGGTATTTCTCCAGCGATTCAAGGCACCTGTCGATAAGCTCTGCGCTCACAAACGGGCGCGCCGCGTCATGGATTAGCACTTTTGTGGGGGCAAAGCGTTCAATGGCTTCAAGGCCAAGGGCCACACTTTTCTGTCGTGTTGCGCCGCCATCCACCCAATGAGGGAGGCGAAAATCGCGGCTGGCCTCCCGATACAAATCAAGATCATTGGGGTTGATGACCACCTGCACCTGATCAATGGCAGGGTGATCATAAAACGCACGGATGGTTTTGCTCAGCATCATTTCATCCCCAAGTTTCAAATATTGCTTGGGAAAGTCGAGGCCGGTGCGGCTGCCGGAGCCGGCGGCAACAATAAGGGCAACAGTTGTCATGACGCCCAATTTACGGGGGTCCGCATCCGCGTTCAATGAAAATGACAAAGGCATGTAAGATTTGGTTGCATCGCAACATAAATTCCCGTATATTGCACAAAAGATAGTCAATTTTATATTTGCACAAAAAATGACCATTCAGATTGGAAATATAACCCTGAACCGTCCGGCGCTGCTGGCGCCTATGGCAGGTATTACGGATCTGCCTTTTCGGCGGATTGTGTCCCGCTATGGGGCAGGGCTGGTCTTTTCCGAAATGGTGGCAAGTAAGGCAATGGTCGCAGAAACCCGTCGTTCTTTGCGGATTATTCGCAAAGATGACGATGTGGACCTGATGGCGGTGCAACTGGCTGGTTGTGATCCGGATATTATGGCGGATGCGGCACGGTTGAACGAACAAATGGGCGCCAAAATCCTCGATATCAATATGGGTTGCCCGGTTAAAAAAGTGACATCCGGGATGGCTGGCTCGTCATTGATGCGGGATTTGGAGCATGCTGGAAAAATCCTGAAGGCCACTGTTGAGGCGGTTAGTATTCCCGTGACGCTTAAAATGCGAACTGGCTGGGATGACGAGAGCCGCAATGCCCCCGAGCTTGCCAAAATTGCCGAGGATGTCGGCATTAAGATGCTGACCGTTCATGGTCGCACCCGCTGCCAGTTTTTTAAAGGTAGCGCGGATTGGAGCTTTATTCGCAATGTAAAGGACGCAGTGAGCCTTCCGGTCATTGCGAATGGTGACATTCAAACCGTGGAAGATGCGCGCTCTGCCCTTGATCAATCGGGGGCTGATGGTGTGATGATCGGCCGAGGTGCCTACGGTCGTCCATGGTTTGTCGCACAAGTTTGTGAATATCTGACAGATGGAAAAGTTCTAGCCCGCCCTGATTTTCAAGAACAAAGGGATGTGGTGGTCGAGCATTATGACGGCATTATTGAACTATATGGGGAGCGGGTCGGAACCCGCGTCGCCCGCAAGCATCTAGGATGGTATTCCGAACGCTTGCCCGGCGGGAAAGCCTTTCGAGATCGGGTCGTTCGAATGGATAATTTTCAGGCCGTCCGCGACGAAATTTTCAATTTCTATGATCAGCTAGAACGTGAAGGGGTAGAGGTTGCATAAGTGATGTTAGGGCTTGAGAGTAAAAAACCTGATCCAACCGCGATCCTGTCATCGCTTTCGGACCCGATTATCGTCGTTAATAATGACGGTTTCATTTCTTACGCGAACCCTGCCGGGGAAGAGTTTTTTCAGTCTTCCGTGAAGGTTCTCCGCAAAACGAAGCTCGACCAGTTGGTCCCCTTTGGTAGCCCGCTCATTTCATTGGTGGAACAGGTTCGCGAATATAAAGACCGTATTTCCGAATATGAAGTTGATCTTGGGACGCCTAAAACCGGGGTTAAAAAGGTCAATATTCAGGTCTCTCCCGTTTATGATAATGATCAGGTCGTCGTTCAGATTGAAGAGCGGACGATGGCCTCCAAAATGGATCGGCAATTAACCCACCGCGGGGCGGCGCGCTCCGTCACCGCGATGGCGGCGATGCTGGCCCACGAGGTGAAGAACCCGCTTTCCGGTATTCGGGGATCTGCGCAATTACTTGAGATGAATGCCAGCGATGCGGACAGGGCGCTCACCCGCCTGATCTGTGACGAGACGGATCGTATTTGTGCCATTGTCGATCGGATGGAAGCTTTCTCCGATGATCGCCCAATTGAGCGGGATGCGGTTAATATCCACGAAGTTCTAGAGCATGTCCGCATGATTGCGAGAAACGGATTTGGTAAGAAAATCAAATTCATAGAGCAATATGACCCCTCGCTACCTTATGTTTATGGAAACCGGGATCAATTGGTCCAGGTACTACTCAATCTGGTGAAAAATGCAGCGGAGTCCGTGCCCGAAGAGGGCGGCGAGATTACGCTCACCACGGCTTACCGGCCGGGGGTTCGCCTTGCGGTTCCGGGTAACACCGATCGGGTGCAGCTCCCTCTTGAGGTTGGGGTTAAGGATAATGGCCCCGGTATTTCAGAAGAAATTCTTCCCCATATCTTTGATCCGTTCGTGACCACCAAAACGGGTGGCAGCGGGCTTGGTCTTGCGTTGGTTGCCAAAATCGTCGGCGACCATGGGGGCATTGTGGAATATGACGGCGCCGGTACGGGAGGACAGTTTTTGATCCGCCTGCCGGTCTATGACATTGCGAAACAGAAAGAAGAAAACTAATGGCTGGAACAATTCTTGTCGCCGATGACGACCAAGGGATCCGCACTGTTTTGGATCAGGCTCTGTCCCGCGCCAATTATACGGTCCGATCCACCGGTAACGCCGCAACCCTGTATAATTGGGTGCTGGAAGGTGAGGGTGATCTGGTTTTAACCGATGTTGTGATGCCAGATGAAAACGGGTTGGATTTGCTGCCAAGATTGAAGAAAATCCGGCCAGAGCTGCCCATTATTGTGATGAGCGCCCAAAATACGCTTCTAACTGCGATTAAAGCGACAGAACGCGGGGCGTATGATTACCTGCCAAAGCCCTTTGATTTGAAAGAAATGCTTCAAGTGGTGGAGCGGGCACTCTCCAAGCCGAAGAAAGTTCGTAAAAGCGATGTGGACGAAGATGAGGGGGATGGCAAAATCCCGCTGATCGGTCGCTCCCCCGCGATGCAGGAGATATATCGCGTCCTCGCCCGCCTGATGGGCACTGATCTCACCGTTATGATTACTGGTGAGAGCGGTACGGGTAAGGAGCTGGTTGCCCGCGCGCTACATGAATATGGGAAGCGAAAAAATGGCCCCTTTGTGCCGATCAATATGGCGGCTATTCCGAAGGAATTGATTGAATCGGAACTTTTCGGTCATGAAAAAGGGGCGTTTACTGGCGCAGAAAGCCGTGCGGTTGGGCGGTTTGAACAGGCGCAGGGCGGTACACTTTTCTTGGATGAAATCGGGGATATGCCCCTTGATGCACAAACTCGGCTGCTTCGTGTTTTGCAGCAGGGTGAATATACGACCGTTGGTGGCCGCACCCCAATTAAAACCGATGTCCGCATTGTGGCGGCGACGAACCGGGATTTACGCCAATTTGTTCGTCAGGGCCTTTTCCGTGAGGATCTGTTCTACCGGTTGAACGTTGTGCCGCTGCGCCTGCCACCTCTTCGGGAGCGGACAGAAGATATCCCGGATCTGGTGCGCCACTTCCTTGCGTTGGCGCAGGATGAAGGGCTTCCGGTTAAAAGTATCGACAATGAGGCATTGGAGATCCTTAAAAAGCATAAATGGCCGGGTAACGTTCGCGAGCTTGAGAATCTCGTTCAGCGTCTTGTCGCCCTTTATTCAGAAGAAGTAATCGACGCCAAAGTCGTCGCAACTGAATTACAGCCCGTTGCCAGCACGCCATCGGTGGATGCTATTCCAGATGATGAAAGCCTTGGAGATGCGGTTGAGCGGCATATTGCCAAGTATTTTGCAGCTCATCCAGGTTCGCTTCCGCCAACCGGTTTGTATGAACGGGTTATTCGGGAGGTGGAGCGTCCGTTGATCACCCTCTCACTGGATGCGACAAATGGCAATCAGATCAGAACCGCAGAATTGTTGGGTCTCAACCGAAATACCTTGCGGAAAAAGATTAGAGAGCTTGACATTCAGGTTGTTCGCGGCGTTAAGTGATGCTTAAATACCACATATGTGGTATTTAGGAATTATGACGATCTGTCGGGGGCAAATTTTTAAAATGTCATTTTGGCGCAATTCTGCATTTTTGGCACAGCTGTGACCCAATTGCAGGACAACATGACCAAGCAATCGGGTATCTGGAAACGGGTGAGCCGTAAATTCGGCCTCGGTCCAAAAAGCTCCCTTGCGGTTGCGCTGCTTGCAATCGCATCTGGCATCGCAACTTATGGCTCTCTGACAAGTGGCGACAATGAAATTACCAAATTTCTGGTGATCGCTGATATCGTTCTGCTGGTTGTTTTGGCGGGGTTGGTAAGCCAGCGTCTGATCCGTATGTGGCAGCGAAATAAAAGCGGCAAAGCAGGCAGTGCCATGCACCGCCGTGTGGTGCGGCTGTTTCTGTTAATCGCGGTTGCGCCTGCACTGATGGTGGCGCTTTTTTCTGCGCTCTTTTTTAACATCTATTTCCAGCGTCATTTCTCTGAGCCCGTGAATGAAGCGGTTACGGAAGCTCTTGGCGTTGCGGATGCCTATATCAAAGAAAATATTCAGAATATTCGCATTGATGCCCTTGGGATTGCTGCGGATATAAACCGCGTTCCTCCGCAAATTCTTCAAAACCCTGATTTGTTCAGTCGGTTTCTAACAGAACAGGTAAACGCCCGTGGCCTGAGTGAGGCCGTGGTTGTGGACAGTAATAAGCGAATTATTGCGCAGTCCAGCCTCAGTTTTCTGACAGAATTTGATCAAATGTCACCGGAATTGATGGATAAGGCGACCTCAACGCGGGTTGTGATTTCTGCCGAAGATGGCGACGAGCGGGTTCGCGCGTTGGTTCAGGTTGATCGTATCCTTGATGGGTATCTGTTTATCAGCCGTTATATTGATCCACGCGTTCTGGGACATCTGGAGCGAACGCGCAAAGCCACGGAAGACTATAAACGTCTGAAAGATGAAGGTTTTGGCATTCAAATTCAGTTTGCGGTGATCTTTATCATTATCTCCTTGATGGTGGTTTTGGCGGCGGTTTGGTTCGGCCTTGCCATTTCATCACGCCTTGTAGGCCCAATTGCAGGCCTTGTGGACGCGGCGGAGAAGGTGCGCGACGGTGATTTGAAAATAACCGTAGATGAACAGGTTGCCTATGATGAAATGGCGATCTTGAGCCGCTCCTTTAACCGGATGGTCGGCGAACTGTCATCGCAGCAGGAAGAACTGCAAGAGACCAACAAGCAGCTTGATGAACGCCGCCGTTTTACGGAAACCGTTCTGTCAGGTGTCTCCTCCGGTGTGATTGGTCTTGATAAAGCCGGGGTGATCACTCTCCCAAACAGAACCGCCGGTGAGCTGCTTTCCAAAGAGACCAGCGATATGGTCGGGCATGCGCTCAGTGAAATTGCACCCGAATTTAATCAGCTTTTAGAAGAGGTTAAAGAGCGCCCTTCACGTATTGCTCAATCCCAAATTCATTTGCAGCATGGCGGCGCCCATCGTCATCTTCTGGTTCGAATTGCCGCAGAAATTTCATCAAGCGGGGTTGAAGGTTTTGTTGTCACTATTGATGAGATTACAGAGCTTGTTTCCGCGCAGCGTATGGCCGCGTGGGGCGACATCGCCCGTCGGATCGCCCATGAAATTAAAAACCCGCTGACACCCATTCAGTTGGCGGCGGAGCGTATTCGCCGGAAATATGGCAAGGAAATTACCAGCGACCGCGAAGTTTTCGATCGCTGCACAGATACCATTATCCGTCAGGTAGGGGACATCGGTCAGATGGTGGATGAGTTTTCCGCCTTCGCCCGTATGCCGGCGCCGGAATTTAAG
>JAEPMY010000178.1 GCA_017643685.1 Sneathiella sp. | reverse complement strand
TAGCCAGCCTATTTTCCCTCGTCAACAGGAGAATTGCTGAAAAAGGTGAGAAATAGGTGATTTGGGGGAGAATTCCGTCCTGTGTGGCAGGAATCCTCCAGTTCTCATCCAAAAACTAGCAGTTTTTGAAGTTTGGTTTGCGTTTTTCGGCGAAGGCGGACATGCCCTCTTTCTGATCTTCTGTCGCAAAAGTGGAGTGGAAAACACGCCGTTCGAACATGATTCCCTCCCGCAATGTCATCTCATATGACTTATTCACGGACTCTTTAGCCATCATGACAATCGGCAGGGACTTAGCCGCGATCACGTTCGCTGTTTTCAAAACTTCCTCTTCCAGATCGGCCAGTGGCACGATGCGGCTCACCAAACCAGCACGTTCAGCTTCGTCTGCATCCATCATGCGGCCTGTCAGACACATCTCCATGGCTTTGGATTTCCCAACGAAGCGGGTCAGGCGCTGTGTGCCGCCGGCCCCCGGAATAGTGCCGAGGTTAATTTCCGGCTGACCAAATTTGGCGTTATCCGCCGCGATGATGAAATCACACATCATGGCGAGCTCACAGCCACCACCAAGGGCATAACCGGATACGGCCGCGATCACTGGCTTGCGGCAACGGGTTACTTCTTCCCATGTCGCTGTGATGAAGTCGTTCTTATAGGCATCCATATAGCTTTTGGACTGCATTTCCTTGATATCTGCGCCAGCAGCAAAGGATTTTTCGGAGCCGATCAAGACAATACAGCCGATGGAATCGTCAGTTTCATATTGTTTCAGGACAGCGCCCATCTCTTCGGTCAGTTCCTGACATAGTGCGTTCAGGGCTTGCGGACGGTTCAGGCGAATGATCCCGACAGGACCCTGTGTTTCGGCAATAATATGGTTATAGGACATGATTTCCTCCTGTTGCGAATTGGACCCTATGCGCAAGGTCTCATGCGTCATTTGGCCCGTATTATGAAGCCCGTGCGCTGATTGTCCAGTGAATTAGTCTAACGTTCATTAGGTAGATTTACCGCTGGCAGGTAGAGCAGTAAAAAGTCGATCTGCCTGATTGTACCAACCGTTTAATCGGCTTGCCGCAGTCGGGGTTGGCGCAGGGGTCGCCTTCATGATCATAAACCTGAAACCGGTGCTGAAAATAACCAAGCTCTCCGTCGGTATGGGCGTAGTTTCGCAGCGTTGACCCCCCGGATTCGATGGCTTCTGCCAGAACCTGACGAATGGCGGTGGCCAGCTTTTCAGCCCGTGCCCCTTTTATGGTATTTGCTTGCCGTTTGGGTGATATCCCGGACCGGAACAATGCCTCACACGCATATATATTGCCAACCCCAGCCACTACTTTCTGATCCAGAATGGCTGTTTTGATCGGGCTTTTCCGATCTCCCAGCCGTTCTGCAAGGACAGGGCCGCTAAATTCATTGCCGAGGGGTTCTGGCCCCATATTTTGAAATGTCGGGTGATCCCAAAGTGCTTCTCGCGTGGTGAGCAGTAAAAACCCAAACCGGCGCGGGTCGTGATAGCGCACCCACATTCCGTTTTCTGTCTCGAACAATACATGATCATGTTTATCCGGGGCGCCGGGTTTTGTCGGATAGATGCGAAAACTGCCTGACATGCCCAAGTGACAAATCATCACCGTGTCGTCATCCAGATAAATCAGCGCGTATTTTGCCCGCCGAGAGACATCAACAACTGTCCGCCCCGTCAAACGGTCGACAAAATCATCAGCAAAAGGGAAGCGCAAGTCCGGCCGCCGCAGTTCAACTTTTGTAAATCGGTCCCCTTTCAGGGCCGCTTCCAGACCGCGAGCAACGGTTTCAACTTCGGGTAATTCTGGCATATCGTGAAAAGACACCTAAATAGAGGGTTGCGCTTGGGCGTCATTTTACGCAAAAGAAAGAGTGACGCCACTTACTTCAGGCAGGAAATATTATGTCAGCATCAGACACCCCCGAAAAAGGGGCAGAAACCACCCATTTTGGCTTTCAGGATGTCCCCGTCGGGGAAAAGGCATCCATGGTACGGGGCGTGTTTGACAGTGTCGCCGAAAATTACGACCTGATGAATGATTTGATGAGCGCAGGCGTCCACCGGCTTTGGAAGAACGCCATGCTGGATTGGTTGATGCCGCGCCCGGGTCAGCATCTTCTGGATGTGGCGGGGGGAACAGGTGATATCGCCTTTAAATTCCTTGATCGCCTGAAAGGGGATGGCAAGGTCACGGTTCTGGATATCAACCATGCCATGCTGAGTGTGGGGCAGGATCGTGCTTTGGATCAAGGGCGCTTAAGCGGTCTTGAGTGGGTAAATGGCGATGCCATGTCTCTGCCGCTTCCGGATAAATCCGTAGATGCCTATACAATTGCTTTTGGCATTCGCAATGTCACCGACATTCCCATGGCCCTTCGGGAGGCGCGCCG
>JAEPMY010000088.1 GCA_017643685.1 Sneathiella sp. | reverse complement strand
ATCACCGCCCAGCGTGAAGTATACGCGGATGGTGTCACCGCTGTTATTCTGCTCCGCAAGTGTAATGTCAAAGGACATCTGGTGAGAACCATCCCCTGGCTGCTCAACAACATTGAGGGAGCCAACGCTGGTCTCGCCAACAGTGACAATTGCGCTGTCCGTAATTACAATATCTGCATTTACAGAGCATTCAGTGTGAGTAACATTTCCCTCAGGATCTGTTTCAGTTGCAGTAGCCGTTACTTGAAGTGAAGCTTCTCCAAAATATTCTGCAGGCGGCTGTACAACTGGACCACCATTGTAGTTACCGCCTTCGACAGTGTAAGAAAGTGAGCCATCTCCATTGTCGACCCAACCGTTGGAGGTGGTCTCATTTTCGTCTGGAATCATTTCCCAACCGTCTGGCAAGTCGACGGTTAAGGTATGGGTTTCAGATCCGTCCGTATCTGGGAAGCTAGCAGATACGTCAAGAGTGATTGGTTCGTTTTCATTCGTTTCACCTGCAGTCACGCTTAGTACAGGAGTGTCAGCTACTGCGTCTACATTTAGGTTCAGAGTAGCCTCTTTAACGGACACATTATTTTCATCAACGATACCATCATTGTTGTCGTCATCAACTCCGCCAATTGACCCGCCTGGAGCTGCATATTGAGCTTCTGAGTCAGTTGGGGTATCTGTCACTTCAACGGCTAAGTTGAGAGAAACATCGTCATCTGAGTGCTGTGGAAGCTGGATACCAAGATCTGTTAAGTCTAGATCAAGAATATCAAGAGATGCGTCAAAAGTAAGTTCCAGCGAACCATCCACTCCAATAGAGACGCTAGTCGCCGTTACTGTTGTCCAGCCAACACCCTCGACATTAGCTGAAAATTCAGTATTTTCATCAATTGGAGACGCACTAATCCCGTCGACCAAGACCCAGCTCATCATCGCGCCGTTATCATCGGCATCGAAACCGGATTCTCCGACCCCTGGCGTTAACGTGATTTTCGTAATGGATTCAGAACCATCCCGATCATCAACGGAAGCCTCAAAGCCAATTTTGTATACGGGGGCGCCATCCAAATAACAGCCTAGTTCAGGTGTATTCTGCTGATCACTAGGTTCAGCGTTATCTTCGTTATATATCCAGTTAGCGACACTGCCTTCGCTCAGAGCGCCGGAAAAATCAATCTCTGCCTCATCCGCAACAGCATCAACAATAACAGTTACAGTGTCAGAGGCAATTCCGTTGGTGTTATATTGGAAAATTTCGATATTTTCGACAGTTAGGCCGCTATCTACAAGAGCATCACCTTCGTCGACCACCCCAAACCCGATTACATGTTCACCAGCTCCGAAGGAGATAGTTGTTGTAGCAACACCTGTTTCCTCATTAAAGGATGTTGAGCTTGCAATGAAGCCAGATCCTGTATCAGCCAATTCAAACACTTGGCCATCAATGGTTAAGAACGCAAAGTCATTAAATGTGGCAGGGGTACTTTCACTGGTTAAAAAGTTCCAGTCGAAAGATATCTCTCCACCACCCGCTGATGTGAAACTAAGTGCAGCGGCTGAGCCTTCTGTTGCATTGCCATTGCTCATATTATCTAGTGAACCGGTCTGCAACCCTAGCAGGTTTTCAATAGCCCCCTGAGATACAACCGAACCACCTGTTCCGAGTGCGAAAGAATTACCCCCACTGGTCGTTTGACCTTCAAAAGAAGCTGAAACGGCAACACCAGATGTACCACCATCAGGGTCAGAAATAGAGGCTTCAATAGACAAGTCAAAATCAACGTCGCTATCGCTAACGGGTTTGATCCACATGTTCGGAAGCTGACCATCTATAAGGGGAACTGTGACCGAGCCATCAATAATTTGAGCTGGTCCGTTCGCTACATCACCTGCATAGAATTCTGCACCAGCTGGAATGCCAGAAATAGTGACACTATTAAGAACTTCGTTATCCGCAGGCGCAAAATCAATATTAACCTGCATTGGCCAGTTACCACTTGCTGAGTCATCTCCAGTAGGGTGGATGTTAGGATTCCAATCTTCGAATCCGCCCGAAACTGTGATCAAAGCACCAGTTTCGTCTTCACCGACAGTTGTGGTGACAGTTGTCGTAATTGTCCCGTTTGCCGGATCGTCTTCTTCACCAACTAAAAATTCAGGCGGCGTGTCAACTTCAAACTCTAGTTCGGTTGGTGGAAGCAGATCACCAATCCCAATGCCGTCGCCGATACCATCATCATTGTAACGGTTAAAACCAGCGCCGCCACCTGTAGCACCACCGGCAGCTGGACCCGCAGCAGGAGCAATTGCGTCAGGGTTAAATTCTTCCAGATTGGCGATAATTTCTTCTACTGTCAGGATTGTGCCGGTTTCACCGAACTCAATGGAAGAGGCCGGAGAGCCTTCTTCTGAGATGAAGAAGTTCTCAAGAGTAATTTGCTGATCTCCTCCCAATGGGGTGACAACAAGGTTACCAGCATCTTGGGTTAGGATGACTTCAGCGCTAGAGGCAAAAGGAAGTTGGACATTTGTACCTGGTTCAACAGAAACGGTATCACTAAGGGTTTCAACGGATACATTCTGTTTACTGTTATTTTCTTTAGCCATCTAACTGCTCCTAGGATGGAAATGAAATTAGCACACGCACTGACAATTTGAGCCCGACAAATTAAGTCGAGACTATCTATAATCCGTTAAACTATATGGACAGCCAAATTTCTGCATCGCTCATTTGTGTTACGAATTGTAACAAAGCTAGTGCCATTTGCTAAAAACAATAACTCATTTGAGGGGTATTTTCAGCAAATTGTGCTTCATTGCCATCTGCTCACATGAATATATTAAAAAGGTGTGAATAAATGAGTGATTATTACCCATTTTTTGACAGCCTTCTTGAAAGTTTGGTTTGATTTTAGGAAAATGATTCGAAGTTGTATGAGAAAGATTTTTTAGCCATTGTTTTTGTTAGGTAATTTCGTTTTCTTAGTTTCGTGAAGAAGACATAATGTGAGGTGCTATTGTGGGAAAAACCAGCCAAACAGAATTAGAAGCGGCAGCCTTTAGACGTCTCGTCACTCATTTGAGGGAGAGAACAGACGTTCAGAATATTGATATGATGAATTTGGCGGGCTTTTGCCGAAACTGCCTGTCTCGCTGGTATCAGGAAGCTGCAAACGAACAAGGTCTTGATATAGGAAAAGAAGAGGCGCGAGAGATTGTCTATGGAATGCCTTATGGTGAGTGGAAAGATAAATACCAAACTGAGGCAACCGAAGATCAAAAGGCTAAATTTAAAGAGAGCCACTCATAATCTAAGTGACTCTATACTGCGCGTTTCAGATTGAAGCCACGGTGGAGGAAGCTTGCCAGCTGCAGTGCCAATGGTCGCTGCGGGCCTTCGGCAACGGCTAGCGACACATAGAATTCTGGAAGCGGTGGAAATCCTTCCGCCGTTTCAAACCAATCTAATGTGGTTGGGACCAATGATTTAAGAAAAACACCCACTGCCATATCCATCCGGACCATTGCCTGGACGGCTTCGATGTTATTGCTTTCATAAACACGTTTCCATTTGCGGTCAGCGTTATCAAGGGCTGTGATTGTAGGCGCTTGGAAAACGCAATCTGCGCTCGCAATCGAAATAGGCAAAGGATCTGCTTTCAGGATGTTACTGCTCGGCGCAGTAATCCATACAAGTTGGTCTTTGCAAATAGGCTCTCCGGTAACTGAGGTTTCAACCTCCTCCATCAGGGTGATATCTAATTTGCCATCACGAAACAGGCGTTTCAAATGCAATGTGTTACCTGCAGTTAAGGTGATATTGACATTGGGGAACTGTTCTGAAAATTGCCGTAAGATGTTGGGGAGAGGAGCATACACCAAATCAAGAGGAATACCGAGCGTTAGCTCTCCCTCAAATTCAGGTTTGGTCATCTCACTCCATATTTGATCATTGAGGGAGATCATGTCTTTTGACCTGCTGAACAAACGCTCTCCCGCAGGTGTCAGTTTCATTCCTTCTTTTAATCGCTCAAATAACTGACAGCTTAATTGCTCTTCAAGTTTTTTAATCTGTTGGCTCACAGCTCCTTGGGTGAGATTTAAGAGAGAGCTCGCTTGAGTCATGCTGCCAGTGGCGGAGACGGCTCGAAAGGTCCTGAGCTGCTGAATATCAATATTTTTCATAGCCATTAGCATTTGTAATTGATGCGATTAATATAATTAAATTTTATAATGTTGTGCGAACTCCTAATCTTTATCAAGTCTTAGTTTGAGAGCGTTAGGAGTAGAGATGAGTGCAGTAAATATTGCTGAGAAATTTGACGGTATAACAAAGCATTGGTTCCCGCATATTGTGGCTGAGGCCAACGGCCAGCATGTGAGGCTTGCCAAATTGAAGGATGAGTTCGTTTGGCATTCGCATGCGGACGAAGATGAGCTGTTTATTGTTGTAAAAGGAACTTTGCAGGTTCACTTCCGCGACCGGGTGGAAACCGTCAACGAAGGCGAACTGCTCGTCATCCCAAAGGGTGTCGAACATAAACCGATTGCCGAAGACGAGGTGCTGTTGATTAACATCACAAAAGCTGAAGCAAAACATACGGGCGATGTTGAAAGTGACGTTACAGTGGATATTCAGCAGATGCCGAGGGCGTAATGGCTTTTGGCCTATAGCCGTGGGCTTGGGCTTGCAGACAAGCCACTGTTTGCAGGCCCAAAAATTTCTCTGCCATAAGTTTACTTTTCATAATCACAATTCGTCGCCGCAGCGACTTGTTCAGAAAAACCATCTAAAAAGGTGGAGATTTTTCTGAAATCGCGGTAAACGATACCCATCAACCAAACAGGTAAACTTTCAAGAGGTGTTAAATGGCTGACGTGGGCGGCGTCGCAGCAGATCACTTGCGATCCTATATCGAGCGTATCGAGCGCTTGGAGGAAGAAAAAAAGGCGATTGCAGACGATATCAAAGAGATCTTCGCCGAGGCGAAAGGCACTGGGTTCTTATACCACCACTAAATTGTTTTTATGATTTGATTACAGTTATTTAGATGAAATACATGTTCTTTGTAGTGTTTTCTATTCGATCTAGAATACATTTTATGGAGAGCTAATAGATTATTGAGTTGGTATTATAAATACCCAACTAAGAACTCAGAGAGTAAGGATTTATTGATGGCAGATATTGGTGGTGTTGCTGCGGATCAACTTCGTTCAATTGTTGAGCGGATTGAACGGCTTGAAGAAGATAAAAAAGCGATCGCAGAAGATATCAAGGAGGTCGTTGCCGAGGCTCGTTCTAATGGCTACGACGTGAAGGCCCTTAGAACTATTCTAAAAATTCGGAAGATGGACAAAGCAGACCGTCAAGAACAAGAGTATATGGTTGATTTATATCTTCATGCGCTTGGTATGTTGGATGAAGGTTCATCCTCTTCAGAAAATGATATTCCGCCGGAAGGGGATGATTATTAAGTAATCAATAGGGGGACTTGATACCGAATTACACCGGATCAGTATTAAGTTCCCTTACAAGCAAAGCTGTAGCACTTGCTCAACCGTACTTTTATCTAAACGTCCTCGTCAAGCAGATGCTATTAACTTATACAGCGCCTCCAGTTCTGACTTTGTCGCAAGAATTGTACCGTTGGCTGAACTGGTTAAACTGCCGCTGGCATATTTCATGCCGATACGGCTGAGCTCATTTTCATCAGTTAATCTAGAATGGAGTTTTGAAATTAGACGTCTAGTTTCAAAATCAATTGTATTTTCGGTTGTACTAATTTGGGGCAATGACTTGCTTCCATTGCTAGGATTCCTTAGCAGTGCATCTGCATCAATGCCTGGAATATTTTTAAGGCCCGATTTTAGGAGTTTGTATTTTTGGATTGCTATACGACCTTCTTCGATCTTTCTTCTAATTGCTTGTCTATGTTCAATTGATGGGATTTCACCTAAGAGATTTTCGACTTCTGTAGGAAAACGAGTGGATACAGGAGTTTTGCCCGTTTTTATTACCCGCTCTTCCTCTCTTGTGCGGACGTAAGAAATCAGATCTTCATCTCCAGCGATGGTTGAGCGCACGGGGCCTGACCAGTCGCTATCTGATGCCCCCTTTGCGCGAACAAATTTTTCGACATTTGAAGCTGTGATCTTGAGTTGTCGAAATGGTTTACCTGTATGTTTCTCAATAATTGGTCGAGCTTTCCCATTTTCTAGGGCATCGCAAGCTGCAACAAGCCTATCTAACGTGGCAAGTCTTCGTTCCGGATATCCAAAACTTTGAGCTTCAATTTTCAATCTTTTCATCTGCTGAACGCTAGTTTTCGGATGTTTTTCCTGGGTCATTGTGTGGTTTCCTCTAGATATAGTTTGTCGCCAATGTTTTCGGAGAGTGTTTCAAAAAAATTCTTCCTGTCCGGAATCTGAGCGATACCTGCGATTAAGTCTTGAATGGGATCTGTGCCATCAGAGAGAAGACTATCTTCAAGATCTTCTAGCATATTGGCAAACTCATCTAGTGTCGTTTGCCTTTGTATAGTTGGTAAGGCAAATAGCCATTGTGATAAGTTATTTTTTTCTGCAATTTGATATAGCATTTCATTGCGCTGTTCACGCAAACCCGTTGGGATATCAATGTTTGCACCTGTTAATAGCTTGGATTTTTTTGTTATTGTGTTGAGTAAAGAGAGATGATGTTTGTTTGATAGAGAATATGAGAGATCTGTAGGGAATGCGGGCAGCTGCGCGGAATTACTATCATTTTGTTTTGCAGTCATTTTCAGGCACTCTTGAATAGCCGTAAATTCGGCAGCCCAGTCAGCCCATAAATTGTCCTTGAGATCAACCTCTTGTGCTTTTCTGCTCTCTAACCAAGCTATGGGTTCTCCATTTTCTGCTTTTTTTAAGATTTCTGCGTTGATTTCACGTTCTTTCTCAGTGATGGCATGAATTTCACTCATGATAATATTAGCGCTTAACGTTAAGCCCTCTAGGAAAGCTGGACCGGTAATCCTAAAACGGCAACGGGAGCAGGCTTTGTCTCTATGAACAGGGAAATAAGTACCACTCTTTTTTTCTCCTCCTTTGGAGCATTCACCGCCAGGGCAAATGCCATGTGAAAAAACAGAAAATCCTCCAGGTGCTTGATGTAGTGAGCCAAAAGTTTCGACATTTTCCTTGGCTAAG
Source organism: Sneathiella sp. (assembly GCA_017643685.1). Classification (GTDB taxonomy): domain Bacteria; phylum Pseudomonadota; class Alphaproteobacteria; order Sneathiellales; family Sneathiellaceae; genus Sneathiella. The sequence continues at coordinate 7,620 of JAEPMY010000088.1, read as the reverse complement.
TCTAACGCCTCACTATCCGCAGCGTTCAGGCAGCCGCCTATTAACTGATCTATCCCTCGTTCTAGTTCTTCTTCATTATCGGCTGATTGTATGTGAATAATCGCTTGTTGACGCCGTTCCTCGAATGCAGTGCTAATAGCTTCGTGCGTTTTGAAATTGTCTACAGCCTCATAATGAAGAGTCATTATTAAATTGCTGTGGCCAGCAAGAAGTTGGACGATAGTCGGCGGCACACCTTGCTCTAGCAGTGCGGTTACAACTGCTACTCTGATTGAGTGGATATCCCATTTAGGCGTACCATTTAAGTCAAAGAATTTGTAATACTGAGTATCTTCTCCATATATTTCTTTACGCTTTTTGTTAAAAATAGGCTCTGTTATTTCGAGTAGCTTTTTCCAGTAAAGAGCAACTCTCTCTCTACTAATTGGGGCGGCATTGGCATTTCGAGGATCCCTAAATAGTGGGTATATAAGAGGGTGGTCCTCTGATCTTGTAAACTTCGTGGAAGCATCTACTCCTAAAATAGGTGCTGATATTGGATTGTATTTCTCCTGAAGATCTTTGATGTAGTTCAGTCTCTCGGCCAAATCTTGGGGCAGGTATGGGATTTCATGCGTATCCTTAGTTTTGTTGACTTCCATATGCAAAGACATGATCGAGTTATTTGGGCCCAAGTCTAAAATTTGGACAAAGCCGCTGCGACGTCCGTTAGTCGCTTCAGGTAATGTGTTTTTTGTGTAAGTAGTCTGATTTAGATCGACTTTAAATTCGTCACCTTGCCCGGTATCTAGCCAGCGGGCGCTACCGGAGCGCATTCCGAAGTGGAGTATGAGATCAATGACAGCAGCTGGTAGTGGAAACTCGACAGATACTGTTTTTCCAGATTTAGATTTAAAAGGATGTGTAATAGGATTCCCTTTTCCCCATATATTGGATTTGATGAGTTGGTAGGGATTACCCGATTTATCCGGTTTAGCGTTTTCTTCAATTAAGGTTTCAATCATCAATGACGGCATCGCTCTGCGATGCGTTCTTAATTTTTTGCTTGGATTTTTCCAGTCAATCCTTTGTTCAAATGGCGACTGTTTCGTTGAGTTTGTTGAGACTTTCCATAAATCAAATAGTTGAGATATGCTCTTCATCGAGCCTAGTGGCTCTAGCATCCACTCTGTCGTTAACACCTTTCTAAATGTCATTACGGCAGGATCATTTAAGTTATTTACATGTTTTAATCGGATAATGTTCTCAAAGGATGTCGGCGCGTTCACCTCTCCAAGTATATATAAGTATGCAAACCAATTAACTGCTGCATTAATATATTTAGAGTGTGTTTTAGAGGGAGCATTTGCAATTTGCTCGTCAACAATATTAATCCAATCGGAGATGTATTTGGGGACTGGAAAGTCTACTTTTATGCCGACTTTTTTCTCAAAATTTGAGAGTTGCACTTTATAAACAACCGCTTCTTCTCTTGTCTTCGCTAGTAAAAAAGCAAATGGGTTTTTCCGGATCAGAGTGGCGGAAAGTCGACTGGAAATGATCGTTTCTGCGTTGATCCGTTCTTGACCTTTGATGTTGTGAAACTGGAGACAGGCCTTCGCATAAACGTTTAAGCCATGAGGCCTTGTAAGCGTTGTATCTTCACCATTGAAAGCTGAGCGGAGAAGAGAAAAGGGTTCGATTTTGAAGTCAGAAGAACTTCCATAATTTGAGCAGCAGAACAAGTAGATTGCATCAGCTAATACATTATCGTGGCTAAAGTGAGATTTGATGTATTTATTAGCAAATTTATACTCATTATGATGACTTTTGGGAATATAGATTTCGATTAACTTAGGGATCAGTAACGGGTTTAATAGGAAAACTGAAGTTATCTTTGGAGTGGTATTATTTCGAAAAAATAATGAAGGGAGGACTATTTTTTGTAAATTTGCAGCACGAAGAAGAGTGAGGCAAAATGCTCGTTGGGTTGGAGTTATTCCAGGCTTGTCCTTTTTAGAATTAAAAAATATTTCGAAATTTTTGGTAAATTTCTCTTTGGCCGCGTGAGCTTTAAGGTTCTTGAAATCTTCTGTTAATGACTTGAAATCTGCTCTGAAGTTTCCGCCAAAACTTCTATCGGACATGTTTTTTCGAGATTGCGGGTTTAAAATAATATCAAAGAGCATTTGTTTCTTTGAGGTTGTTGATAATTTTGAGAGCAATTGAGATAGCGAAGGGTCGCCATTGGTTAAGCGAAGTTTTGGACGCGGTTCCGTGGTTCTATCTTTATACGTATATGTTTTTTTGAGTGGCCAAATACCTTCAGCTACAAAATGATCTTTGAAAACCATGGCTGAAGTCCATTGCGAGTATTTTATATTCTCACCAGTTTTACCCGCTACCTTTGTACCTTTAAAAGCTATCCATGTGTCATCAGCTTTCATTCTCGTAATTCTACCTACTAGCGGCTCATTAATGACTGTTTTTGAAGGAGTGATGAATGTCTCGTAGATTCCGCGGCGATATATTTCCTCTGTTTCCTTCAACCATTTGACGAAAATATTACCGTCAAATTTTTCTAAGAAAATTAATGTGTCGGTGGTGTGATTTACGTAATACTTTTCATCCTCAGACGATAATAGTTGAGTGTTTTGGAGATCAGAGAATTTCATCAAGGTTAGCCCCTTTTGTGTGGAAAGTTTTAAGTGTTGAATTAAGTGAGACTATGTCTCGACCATAGTCATTCTGTGAGTCGATCGAGGTGTCGCCTCTGATTAGCTGAATTTCACGCGCATTCAGTCCCAGAACGTTACTTGCGTAATGTTTTGCGAAGTGACGTAATCCGTGGATGTTTCTACCGTTTCTGTATGGCGTAATGCCTGCCCTTTTGCATGCGTTCACCCAAGCCCTTTCAACTCTCTTAAGCTGTATAGGGTTTGAAAAATTTTCATCTCTTGAGAGCATATTTACAAAGAAATATGGGTGATTTTTGCTAGTTTTGTTTTTCAAATGAAATGAATGAATTTCTTCAGTGCAGGCTTCAAACAGTTTGGCTGCGGAACTATTCAGCCAAAAGGTGTCTGCGGTCGAAAATTTTCCGAAAAGTGATTTAGCTTTCCATCCGGCGCGCCTATTATCTGTTTTCGGATAATGGTTCCGTGGAATTAGGCGGTATTTGTCTTTTAGATATTGCTCTCGCGTGGGGCCTAAGCTTTTGGTTAGGTCTCCGATATACGTAGATTCAGAAGGATGGGCCATTAAATATACGATTGAGTCTGTAGAGTTATTTCCAAATAGAAATTCTCTAGAGCTCGGAGGCAGGATGTCACATTGCCAACAATTTAACTGTTCGGAAATTCTGTGTGAACCGAACGCTCCAGCTATCCATAAAGCTTTGAATGCTGGGTTTTTTTCAGCTGAAATGATTTCTTTTATCTCTTCGAGTGTGGGGAAAGGGCGCAATAAACTCTTTGAGTTTGATGGGCGTGCCCATCTTGGTACTCTGTATTGATAGGCGTCCCTTAAATCTTCCCAATACCTGGCGCTATTTGATATGTGTGATAGAAACTCGCTCTGCGTTGAGTGCTTGAGTACCTCCATCTTTTTTTTGTAGTCAGTTGGGAAGTGCAGGGCTTCTTTTGATATTGTTCTTAAGACACCATCTAGGTTCTGCTCTGAGAAAAAGAAAAACTCTAAGATGTAATTGAAATCCTGTCTGGCAGTCTCTTTTTTTACGGGCCGCCAGTTTAATGCTTTTAGAACGTGATATTTGTCTAATGAGATTGTCCCATTTATTCGAAAATGAGTGAATATTAGGATGGTATTTGTTTGCTCCTCTGGGCCAATTTCATGCAAGTCAGATGTCCAGAGATTGTAAAAGTTTATGAACCGGGTTAGCGCAGAAATTCGAACATCAATTCCTGTTACGCTATAACCATGGGACATGTAACGCGCCCACATGAGCGCTTCCTCACTCACCGTTACGTTATTTGCGCCTTCGATAAGAACTATAGGAAGAAAATCGATGACACTGTTCTTAACAGGTAGATCAATTTTTATCGCTGATGGGTATACAAGAAGCTCAGCCATATAGAGCTTCCTGTTGAGGGCGGACTATGTATGAGGGTGCAGTAGAATAAACCATGACTTTATGTAAGTTTGTCGGTGGAATTCACAACTTTTTTACAAAAATATTTTCACGTTATAATTTTAATTCTACCTAAGGGAGTGAGTATAAAATGTTATTTATGTTCTTATAAATAAACTAATAATTGAATTTAATTAGAAGCATTTTTAAAGTTTGTGTTTGTTCTAATTATGGTTACTGTTCAATTTATAGTATGGGGGGGCTGTTCAGCAAAAAATGAACCGCTTCAGTTAAATGAGAACATTTAGGACTAGGGATTTCTGGTTACCCGTCCTTGAGAGCGGTGATAATCGCTCAACCGGCTCTGCGGCAGAATGCTACACTGGCGGGAGCTTGAAAGCTTGGGATGGCGCTTTATCATCTCTAGTCTTACTTGTCGGTCCACGACTTGAGCGTGTCTGTTAAAAAATCTCCTCCACTGTCGGTTCACCAACCTTAGCGTGGAAGTCCTTGAGCCTGACCTGATCGACCGGTATCTCTTTCTTGGCCACAAACTACGTTCAAAAAGATCTGGGGCATTCTCAAGAAGCGGTTTCTTATATTGATGGATCAGCGTCGAATGAACCCCGAACCGGCTCGACAGTTGGGCAACTGTCTGGTAGCCCTTCAACGCTTCAAGCGCAACCTTCGCCTTGAAGCCCGAAATATACTGTTTTCCCTTCGACATGTTGGGTCTCAAAAAGCACAATATATAGCTTACGTCACTGTCCAAATCCCCTGGGGGCCAGTTCATTATTTCCAAGAATTCCAATAAAATATATTTTATTGGTAAGTAGATTTATAGGTTCATACTATAAAAATTGAATTTATTAGAATAATATCTATTTCTGGATGTTAGCTTTAAAGAGTCTAAAAGCATCAAACAAATAAAACACAAGCGGCAGTAAAGGGCGGGCAGCGGATGTCTGCCTCGGGCCGGCAGTGGTCTAGCAGGTTTTGGGGCTTGTATCCCTGAGAAGGCTTGCCAAATCAGCTGAATTTCTGGAAAATGCAATTTATGAGCGAGATATTCCTTCAACGTCAACTTTGGTTTACCGATCAATGTGATCGCATTGTAGTAGACCAAGATTTCCTAAAGAATGATAGTCGTTCGCTTGTGGTGCTTGGCGAAGCTGGCATGGGGAAGTCGACCCTCCTCGGCTGTCTAAGAGATGTCGAAGGTTTTGCGGTCTGTACTGCCCGCAAACTTATCGTCACTCCAGACCCGAGGTCGTTGCTCGGAGAGTCTACGACCTTGGTGGTCGATGCACTCGATGAAGTATCTGCTCAGCACGAGGGCGACGCAGTGGATTTGGTTCTACGGCGCCTCTCTGAACTCGGTTTGCCAAGGTTCATTTTATCCTGTCGGGTGGCCGACTGGCGGAGCGCAACCGCCCTCCAAGGCTTTGCTGACTTCTACGACCGCGCGCCCCTCGAACTGCACCTCGAACCTCTAGATCGAGACGATGCGATCACCTTCTTAGCAGCCACTCTTGGAGACAAATTGGCAGAGGAGGCAATCGATCACTTGGTATCGCGCGGGCTGAGCGGCCTTTGGAGTAATCCTCAGACGCTGGAGCTGGTAAAGAAGGTAGCCGAGCAAGGGAAGCTGCCACTCTCTAAGGGCGAATTGTTTTCCGACGCGACCAAGTTGTTGCGTGCCGAGCACCGGAGGGAAAAGTCAGCTTCACCCCTGGCTGGTCTCCCCGAAGCGAGCGTACTCGATGCAACGGGCGCCGGCTTCGCGTCACTGATACTCACAGGCAAAGAGGCCTTGTCGCGGGAGGTCCACCCCGAGGAGACCGACGCTGCACTTGCCGAAATCTCCGCGCTGCCCGGCGCAGGCCGAATAGACGACGTGGTCGACACCCGGCTCTTTAAGGCACGCGCGCCTGAGCGGTTCACCTACGCACACCGCGCTATCGGCGAGTTCTTGGGGGCCAGATGGCTCGCCGAGCAGGCCGATACAGCAAGAAAGCGGCGGCGCCTGCTCGAGCTCTTCAACAATCACGCGCTGGTGCCGGCCAACCTGCGCGGCATCCACGCTTGGCTTGCTTGGCACTCACCTGCTCTCGCCTCCCAGGTCATAATTGCAGATCCAATGGGTGTCATAGAGTATGGGGACGCGGACACGCTCTCTCCTGCGCAAGGTCGGGCTCTGCTGAGCGCGCTCCTCACGCTGTCACGCGAGAACCCACGGTTTAGGGACTGGTCAGAATACCTGGTCGGCGGTCTAGTTCAACCTGCTTTGTTACCCGAAGTCCGTCAGGTCGTATGTGATCCCTCAGTCGAATTCGGCTTGCGCCTGCTCATCCTTCAGGCCCTCAAGGGTTCCGACCATGTTCCCATGTTGCATGGGGAACTTCTGGCGCTTCTCCTCAACACCGAAACAGCTTTTGCGCTTCGCGGAGAGGCTGGAGATCGCTTAGTCGAACACGGAATCGCAATCGATTGGCCTGACGTGATCGAAAAGCTGACCGGGCAGGGCAGTGAAAATAGCGTGCGGCTAGCCAGCAAATTGATGGACGAGGTTGGCTATGACCGGTTTGATGACGCGATGGTGCTCGAAACTGTTAAGGCACAGTTAGATCGAACCGAGCACACCGTAGGCGTCTTTCGCGGGCTGGAGCGCAACCTTCCCGATGACCGCATCGACCCGCTGCTCGACGGTATCATCGCGACCGTGATGACGATTGATGATCGCCACAACCGCCGCCGTAGCGACGCTCTAACTGATCTCGCATTCGCGTTGCTCGCCAGACGGCTTACGGGCGCACCACCGGAGGCAAGTAAGCTTTGGGATTGGCTGGAACCGTTCGACACCCATCGCGGGGTACAACGAGAAACGCGGAAGGTTGTCGCGGACGCTCTATTGGCAAACGATGAACTCCGCCGAGCAATGCAGCGCCACGTATTTCTTGAGCTGGAGAGCGAAAAGAACATCTGGCAGCGTGCGTGGCATTTGCCTGCATTGGGCCTCCAACCGAGCGAGGACGACATCCTCTCGTTACTTGACCAACTCGAACGGGGTGACCCGCGATGGCGCGAGATAGTTCACTTGTCCCGTCACGGCCCTGAGGAGGGCGCCAGGATCAGAGCGGCGGCAAGTCAGTTAATCGAAAGCAACCCCGAGGATCAGGCATGGCTGGAACAGCTCGCCGAGCCCAATGTGCCTGAATGGCAGATCGAACAGGAGCAAGAGGAGAGCGAGCGAAAGGCCGAGCGAGAGGCCGAATGGAATCTTCACCGCACCGAATTCACCACCCGCATCGAGGCGATGCGCACTGGCGATTACGGCTGCCTAGTCAATCCGGCCAATGCTTACCTGAATTTGTTTTACGACTTGGGTGAGGAGCACGATAATGGCCCGGATCGGATCGAGGAGTGGCTCGGGCCCGATTTGCGAAATGCCGCACTCACCGGATTCGAGGCATTTCTGAAGGCCGAGACGCCAATTCCAGCCGCCAGAGATATTGCCACCAGCCATGCCGAGAGGCGCCATTGGGACGCGT